>JALHOV010000206.1:0-10604 GCA_022842865.1 Vulcanimicrobiota bacterium
AAACAAGCCTGCAATCGGCTCGCTTCCTCCGGGCTGACAAAGAGAGTCATTCCGAAGCCACAATTGAAAGTGCGCCGCATTTCCGCTTCGCTGACCTGACCTACTCGCTGCAGATGGGTAAAAAGCGAAGGAAGCTTCCAGGCCTCCCAGTCCAGGTCCAGGATTAACCCGGCCGGTAACACTCGTAGCAGATTTTCCCAGCCGCCGCCAGTGATATGGGCCATTCCCTTCACGTCCACGCCCAGGTCCAGCAGGCCCAGAACCGGTTTCACGTAGAGTTCGGTGGGGGTCAAAAACTCGCGGATTTGCTCCTGGCTAAATTCGCCGGGACAGTGGTCGACGATGCGGCGCAACAGGGAGAAACCGTTGCTGTGGGGGCCACTGGAGGGCAATCCGAAAATCAAGTCGCCGGGCTGCAGGCGTTTGCCGTCGATCAGCTTTGCCTCGTCCACCAGGCCGACCGCGAAACCGGCCAGATCGAAGACGTTCTCCTGATAGAATCCGGGCATCTCCGCCGTCTCGCCACCCAATAATAAGCAATTACTGGCGGCGCAGGCCTGCTGAATGGAGCGAATCACCACTTCGGCCCCGTCCACGTTGAGCTTGCCGCAGGCGTAGTAGTCCAGGAAAAACAGCGGCCGGGCCCCGATGGTGATCAAGTCGTTGACGCACATGGCCACCAGGTCCTGGCCCAAACCATCGAGTTGACCGGTGCGCTGAGCCAGCTCCAGCTTGGTGCCGACCCCGTCGGTGGTGGCGGCCAGTAAGCGGCCGTCTCCCAGCGGGTAGGTGCCGGCGAAACCTCCGATGCCTTTCGTAAAAGACTGAATGCGTGAGACCAGTTCGTTGCCGGCTTCGATGTCGACGCCCGCGTCGCGGTAGCTAAGTTGCATGGCTGAATACTCCTGTGGACAGTTCGTCAACGGCCTGAGGATTGGCCGCCACGTAGGTGATGTGGCCCATTTTGCGTCCAGGCCGGGGTTCTTTTCCGTAAATAGAGGGGTGGACGCCGGTTCCGACCGGAAAGCTGTTTGGAAGCTCGCCCAGCAGATTGGTCAGCCGACAATGACCCAGTGGGGCCGTGCTTCCCAGCGGTAGATCCAACAAGGCCCGCCAGTGATTCTCGAATTGACTGGTGGTGCAGCCGCGGTCGGTCCAATGCCCCGAATTGTGGACGCGCGGAGCCATCTCGTTGGCCAGCAGTCGGCCTGCCACCTCAAACAGTTCCAGGGCCAGCACGCCCACATAATCTAACGATTCCAGAATGGACCCCACCCAGGCGCGCGCCTGGACGGCCAATTCTTCCGATACCTCTCGGGCCGGGGCGATAGCGCCTACCAGGATGCCGTCCTGCTGGATGGTCTCGACCAGCGGGTAAAACTCCATGCGGCCACTGCGCGAACGCACCCCGAGCTGAGATAACTCGCGCTGGAAATTGAGCTTCTCTTCCCACAGGCAAGCGACTTCCGGGGTTGGCGTGGTCCGACTCAAATCCCATTGACCCTTGCCGTCGTAGCCCAGCCGTCGGGTCTTCAGGATGCCCTGCTGAGGAAGCAAATCCCCCGGTTCCATCGGTTTGAACTGGGGGGTGGCGATGTTCAGGGTGCGCAGAAAGTTCTTCTCGTGCAGGCGGTCTTGACTGACGGCCAGGGCCGCCATACCGGGCGAAACCAGGGTCGAGCGCGAGACCACCTGAACCGCTTCCACCGGCACGTTTTCAAATTCGAAGGTGCACAGTTCCACACTGCGCGCGAAGCGCTCCAGGCTGTCGTGGTCCTCGTAGGCAAAAGGCCAGGAACGTCCGGCACTGTGGCCGCACGCGTTGGGATCGGGATCGTAAAGATGAGGCTCCAGGCCCAACTGCAGAGCGGCCGCGGCCAGCATTCGTCCCAATTGGCCGGCGCCCAGGATGCCTACTTTCATAACTTCAGTTCTCCACTCAGGACGGCTTCTGTCTGTTGTTTGCGATATTCATCCAGGCGCATTTGCAGGCCCGGGTCGGTAATCGACAGGATGGAAACGGCCAACAGCCCGGCATTGGTGGCGCCGGCCGGTCCGATGGCCAGCGTGGCCACGGGAACGCCGGCGGGCATTTGCACGATGGATAGTAGAGAGTCGAGACCGTTGAGGGCCTTCGACTGGACAGGCACGCCCAGCACCGGCAGGCTGGTCTGAGCGGCCAGCATGCCCGGCAAATGTGCCGCGCCACCAGCTCCGGCGACGATCACACGCAACCCTCGTGGGCGGGCCTCGCGCGCATATTCACAAAGCAGGTCAGGAGTGCGGTGGGCGGACACCACCCGAAACTCGTGGGGCACTTCAAAACGTTGCAGGATCTCGACGGCTTTGCGCATGGTCTCCCAGTCGCTCTGCGAGCCCATAACCACGCCGACCAGCGGGGTCATACGGAGACCTTGGCTCGGGCCCGGCCGATGTGGGCCAGTTCGTCCGCATCCACGTCGGTCGGATACTGGCCAGAGAAACAGGCGGTGCATAGCGAGAGTCCGGGCAGGCAGCTCTCCATGTCGGGTTGAGTCTGGTATTGTAGATGTTCCACGCCGATATCTTGGGCCATCTGCTCGGTGCTTCGCTTGGAGGCGGCCAGTTCGCTGCTGACGGCCATGTCGATGCCGTAAACGCAGGGGAAGCGCACTGGGGGGGAAGCCGAGAAAAACAGCACCTGGTAGGCACCCTGTTTGCGCAGCGACTCCACCAGTCGGCGGGCGGTGGTGCCGCGCACGATCGAATCGTCGAGCACGGCCACACGTTTGCCGGTGATAACGCGTTTCTCGAAGAGGAATTTGGTGCCCACCATTCCAGCTCGTAACGCTTGATTGGCCGCGATGAAGCTGCGCTGGCTGTAGGGGTTCTTGCGGATGCCCTTGCGATAAGGCAACTTGCATTCGGCGGCAAAGGTAATGGCCGCGTCCTCCGCGCTGGAAGGCACGTCCAGCACCACGTCGATGTCCTCACGGCGGCTGCAGCGCCTGGCCAGGCACTGTCCCAACTTTTCGCGCACTTCCGAGACGCTGTGGCCGTCGATTACCGATTCGGGCCGGGCCAGGTAGATATACTCGAAGACGCAGTGAGCGGGCTTGGGGTTAATCAGCTGGCGGCTGTGGCAGTTGCCCTGCATGTCCACAAAGATCGCTTCCCCGGGCTGCAGGTCGCGCTCCAGGTCCAGGCCGATCACATCCAGAGCCACCGATTCCGACGCGAAAGCGAAGCGGCCGGGAGCCGTGCCCAGGCATAAAGGTCGGATGCCGTGGGGGTCGCGGAAAGCCAGCATGCCGCGATCGGCCACCAGCATGACCACCGAGTAGGCGCCCTGACAGGTCATCATGGTCATACGGGCGGCTTCGAAGAGGTCTTCGTTCTCGCCCGAGCGACTGATGGGAACCGGCAGACCGGTCAGTTCCAGCGCGCGGTTGCGGGTCAGGGCGTCGGCAAAAACGTGGAGCAGCGTTTCCGAGTCGGAAAGCGAGTTGACGCGACGATAGCCGCGCTGTCCGAGCAGTTTGCGCAGAGCCGGGTCGTTGGTGAGATTCCCGTTGTGCACCAGCGCCAGGCCTTGGGGAAAGGTGAGGGTGAAGGGCTGCACTTCTTCGACCGAGCCTTCGCCGGCGGTGGCGTAGCGCAGCTGCACCAGGCCCAGGCTGCCCGGGAATTTGTCCAGGCTTTGGAAGCGGAAGATCTCCGTAAGTAAGCCCAGGCCGGTGTGGCGGTGGAAGCGTTCGTCAAAGGTAATCAGGCCGGCGCCGTCCTGACCGCGATGCTGTAAGGCCAGCCCGCCGCGATAAAGGTCGGTAGCGACTGGTTGATTCAGATCCAGAAGACCTAGAATGCCGCACACAGTTGCTGGAGCTCCTCGATCACTTTTTGGGTGGCTTGCGGAAAGAGCTGGTGTTCCAGCTTCAAGCCGCGTTCCTGTAGACTTTCCAGGGTGTCGTCGGCGTACATGCGCAGTTTGGCCTGGGCCACGATCTTGCCGGTATCCATGCCTTCGTCGACGTAATGGACGGTAACGGCGGTTTCGTCCAGGCCCTCTTTCAAGGCCCAGGCGTAGCCGTTCAACCCCTGATAGCGCCGCGTATCGGCCGGATGAATGTTCAAGATTCGGCTCTGACCCAGGCGCGGCTCATACAGATACCCGACCAGGAAAGGGCTGAGCAGGCGCTGGTAGCCGGCCAGGATGACCAGGCCGATTTCGTGCCGGTCCAGCTCTTTGACGATGGCCCGCTCGTGTTCGGAGCGGCTGGGATAGTCGTGGGCGTTGATCAGCAGGTTGGCCACCTCGGCGCTCTCGGCCACCTGCAGGGCGCCCGCCTGGGGACGGTCGGAGATGACCAGGGCGGGTTCGGCCTGCACCTGGCCGGAACGGCAGGCGGCAATGAGGGCTTTGAGATTGGTGCCGCGACCGGAAACCAGGAAGGCCAGTTTCACAGGTGGCCCGCCAAGTCCAGCTGCGTGCCGATGTCGGTTCGGTAATGAGCCGGCTTGCCGTCGAAAGTGATTTTCTGGGCGGCTTGGTAGACTTTCTCTCGGGCGGCTTCGTAGTTTTCAGCGTGGGCCACAAGATGCAGCACCCGCCCGCCGGCGGTCCACAGTTGGCCCTGCTGGTCGCGCCGGGTGCCGGCCTGGAGCACGGTGAGGTCCTCGGGAATGCCCTCGATGCGCATCGAGGGAGAAGACGTTTCCGGATAGCCGGGGTGAGCCAGCACCACGTCCAGGCAGCAGCCCTGCCACTCGGGCAGGGGATGGCCATAGAGGGCCTGCAAAAAGTCACCCGGCATGGACTCGAGCAGAACTTCCGTTTCGGGGTCGCCCAGGCGACAGTTGAACTCCAAGATCTGCGGCCCCTCCGAGGTGAAGAGCAGACCGACGAACAGCGCTCCGAAATAGTTGAGGTGCTCTTGTTCCAGGGCGGCAAACAGGTCGCGGCCCAACTTTTCCAGGGGGAACGGCGATTCCACCGGAGTGATGGTGCCCATGCCGCCGGTGTTGGGTCCGGAGTCGCCGTCGCGCAGTCGTTTGTGGTCGCGAGCCAGAGGCAGAGCCTGGAAGCCGTCGGGTCGCAACAAAAGAATCCAGGAGGCTTCCTCGCCCAGCAGGCGGCGCTCGATGACCAGACGCCCGTATTTGGCCATCAATTCCTGGGCGGCCAGCGCGGCCGACTTCTCGTCGTCGGCTACCACCACGCCTTTGCCGGCGGCCAGACCGTCGGCCTTGACCACTACGCCGCGATGGTCGCACAGCTGGCGGATGGCCGCCTGCGCTTCCTCGAGGGTGTCGGCCACGGCGAAGTCGGCGGTCGGCAGACCGTGGCGGCGCATAAACTGCTTGGACCAGGCTTTGGAGGACTCGAGCCGGGCCTGAGCGGCGGTCGGTCCCCAGGCCTTCAGGCCGCCTTCGGTCAGCTTGTCTACCCATCCGTCGGCCAGCGGATCTTCTGGCCCGACCAGGATCAAATCAGGCTTTAAGGCCTGGAGTTTTTCCAGGTTGTAGGCATCCGGCAGAGGAAACCAGTCTCCCTGGGCTCCGTTGCCGGGTCCCCAGTGCACTTCGTGGCCGCCCTTTTGGAGTGCCCGCACCATCGCGTGCTCTCGACCTCCTGAACCCAGAACTACGAGGCGCATAGAATTCCTTTCAGCCGCTGGTGAATGCGGCTCTGTGCATCTTGCTCTTCGGGGGCGGGCAGGTCCCGACCCAGCAGCCGCTGGTGCAGATCGAGATAACGTTCCGAGATGGCCTGCGCCACCGTCGGCGGGATATCGATGACCCGGTCGGCGCCCTGCTCGAGCAACCACTCGCGGAAGAATTCTTTGGACAATTGCACCGGATCTCCCGGTTGGTCCAGCCAGTAGCGGCTGGAGTCCGGGGTGTGCAGCTCGTCGATCAGAACCAGCCGGTCGTCGACCAGTCCTAATTCATACTTGCAGTCGACCAGCAGCAGGCCGCGTCCGGCCGCCCATTCCACACCCTGGGCGTAGAGCTGGCGCACGATGGCTTCGATCTCGTCCCAGCGACCGGTGATGTGGGCGGCCTGCGCACAGGAAATGGGCCGGTCGTGTCCGGCCGCTTCCTTGGTGGTGGGCGTGATGACCGGATTTTCCAGGCGGGCGTGCTGGGTCAGCCCCTCAGGAAGTTTGAGGCCATAATGGCTCTCCAGCGAGCCGGCCCGGTAGTCGCGCCAGGCCGAACCGGTCAGGTAGCCGCGAATCACCAGTTCCACCGGTAGCGCCTGGGCTTTGCGTACCAACATGGCGTTGGGGTCGACCACTTCTTTCAGGTGAGTGGGCACAATCTGCTCGGCCAACTGCAGAAAATGCACGGCCAGCGACTGGAGCACTTCGCCTTTGCGCTCGATGGCCTGGGGAAAGACGGCGTCGAAGGCGGAGATGCGGTCGCTGGTTACAATGGCGCCCCAGTCGGAGCCCCACAGGCAGTCGCGCACTTTGCCGCGATAGGTCTGGCCGAGTTCGGCGAGTTCGCACCAGTCGAAGGCGCGCAGTGTTTTTCTAGAAGTGACCAAAACAGCGTTCCCCCGAAAAGACCATGGCGATTCCGTGCTCCCGGCAGGCCTGGAAAACTTCCTCGTCTTTCACCGAGCCGCCCGGTTGGACCACGGCCTGGATGCCGGCCGCCGCGATGCGGTCGATGGAATCACGGAAGGGAAAGAAGCCGTCGGAGGCAAGCACGGCGCCTTCCAACTGGTGGCCCTTTTCGCCCGCTTTCTGGATGGCTTGTTCGACCGCGCCCACTCGCTCTTGCTGACCGGTACCTACCGCCAGGGTGCGGCCGTCGCGCACGATGACCACCCCGTTGGAGCGGACACCGGTGGTGACATACCAGGCGAAAAGCAGATCTTCCAGCTGCTCTGGCGTGGGTTGCCCGACTTTCGTCTCCAGCTCCGCGGATCCGCGCACGCGACTGAGGAAACCTTCCTGCACCAGACAGCCGCCGTCGGCCAGGATGCGCAGTTCCAGTTGGCCGGCGTCACCCAGGAAGCGCGGCAAGTTTTGGGGCGGCTGGATCTTGGCGAGGCGCAAGTCTTTTTTGGTGTGCAGCAGTTCCAGGGCTTGCGGAGAAAACTCGGGGGCGGCCACCACTTCCAGAAAGCCTTCCAGCATCGCCTCAGCGGTCGGGACATCGAGCAGGCGGTTGACCACGGCCACGCCACCAAAAGCGGCACGCGGGTCGCAGTCGCGGGCCGCTCGGTAAACGTCCGGCAGCGAGTGGCCCTGGGCGACGCCGGAAGGGTTGAGATGCTTCATCACCAGAGCTGCCGGCCGTTCCAGGAAGCGCAGAATTTTGCTGGCCTGGTCCAGGTCGGCCAGGTTGGTCCAGGAGGATCCGCCTTTTCCGTCTTTGACCCAGTCCAGTCCCGGTTGTGCCGCGTAGTGGGCGGCCGATTGATGGGGGTTTTCTCCGTAGCGTAGGGAGCCCTGTTTGTGCAGCACCAGGCTCTGCTGGCCGATCTTGATCTCTATCTGCTCGGGTAACGATTCGGCACGGGCGGTGCGATAGGTGGTTTTTAACACGGGACTTCCTCCAGGGCGTCGAAGTATTGGGAGATGGCTTGATCGTAGGCGAGCACCTGCTGGAAGGCGATTCGAGCCAGGTTGAAGCGTGTAGCCGCGCCCAGAGTTCCCTGGGCGGCGAGTTCTTGCAGAACGTCCGAGTAATCTTGAGGGCGGGTGAGCACGGCCAGGCGGCCGAAGTTTTTTGCCCCGGCCCGCAGCATGGCCACCCCGCCGATGTCGATCTGCTGGCGGCATTCTTCCAGACTGCCTCCTGCGGCAACCGTTTGTTCGAAGGGATAAAGATTGACGGCCAGCAGGTCAAAGGCGACCATTCCCTGTTGCTGCATGTGTTCTACCTGATGGGCGTCCTGCAGGTCGGCTAAAAGACCGCCGTGCACGCGTGGGTGCAGCGTTTTAACCAGTCCGCCGGGCATTTCTGGATAGTTCAGATAGTCTTCCAGACGGATCAGGGTGAGCCGCGAGCTGTGTTGCCCCAGCCACTTCTGAATCGAAGTGTAGGTGCCCCCGGTGGAATAGATCTCGATCGCGTGGGTGGCTAAACCCTGGAGCAGCTGCTCGAGTCCGCTTTTGTCGGCCAGGCTGATGAGAACCCGGCGAATGGTAATCTGGCTCATGTTGCGCTGCCCTGATGCCCAATTACCGGGACCCGAAACATGTTCTTTGCCGGAGAGTGTTCATAAAACTGCACAACAGATTTAACTTCGCGCTCACATTCGGCCCGATTGGTAGACATTTTGTAGGCGCGCCTGGATAGACTGAGCCTAGAGAATCCGAAGGGAACCTGCCACACGATGGAACGCCAGACCAAAACCACTTATTGTCCCCCGGTGTATGTGACCGGTGTGATGGGCGGCCTGCAGCCGATGACTCCCCGGCCCGGCTTCACGGCCTCCCAGGTGCTATCGCTGAGCCCGCTTCAGACGGTGCCGGGTAAGCTGAGCAAGATTCGGGTGCCTTCGCCCGGTCGGGAGCTGGCTTCTAATCGGCCTTGATGCAGGTCTACGATCTGGTGAGCGATGGACAGGCCCAGACCGGTTCCCTGGCCCACCGGACGAGTGGTAAAGAAGGGTTCGAAGATGCGCGGCAGGTCGGCGGCGGCGATCCCCTGACCTCGGTCTCTCACCTCGATCAGGACCGTGCCTCCCTCGCGCCAGCCGCGGATGGAAACCACTTTGCGATCCCTGGGCTGCTCGGCCACCGCCTGCTGGGCGTTATTGAGCAGGTTCACCAGCACTTGCTGAAGGTCTTGCGGTTTTCCCAGCACCCTCAAGCCTTCCGCCAGCTGGAGGTCCACGCGCACCTCGGAAGATTTCAGGAAGGCCAGCGTGTCCTGCACCAGCCCCCCCAGCTCGACCGGCACCAGTTCCTCGGAGGGGCGGCGTGAGTAGATCAGCAATTTTTCGATGATGGAAAGAGCCCGATCCAGGCCCTCGCGGGCGCATTCAAACATCTTGAGGGCGCGCTCCGGTCGACTTTGAAAGTTCTCGCGAGCGGCCGAAAGGGAAAGCCCCACTGCACCTAACGGAGTGTTCAGCTCGTGCGCGATACCGGCGGCCAGTTGGCCGATGGCAGTCAGCTTGGAAGACTGAATCAACTGAGCCTGCGAGGCTTCCAGCTGACGGCGGCTCTCGACCACCAGCTCGTGGGCGTGAGCGCGTGCCAGCGACATGCTCATCTGGGAGGCCATCAGGAAAAGAACTTCTGAATGTTCTCGAGTGAATGGCTGTAGGCTGGTGAGTGCCACCGCTCCTCCCTGCAGGGGAACACCGATTAGCGATTTCATTCCCGGAAAGGCGGCGGCGAAGCGAGCGCTCAGTTGCTCCACCAGCAGCGGCTGCTCGATTCCGGCCAGTTCTTGCAAAATCTCACGGGAGGCCGGGTTGGCCGCCCCCTCTGGGAGTGACAGAAATTGACAGTGACCCGCCACCGACAACAACAGAAAACGCTGCTCGTGAGGTAGGGTCGAGCCCAGCACCTCAGCGAATTGCTGGACCACCTCATTTACCAGCAGAGCTCCTCCCAATTTGCGGGCGCTTTCCATCAGCCAGGCGGAAACCTCAAGCTGGCGCTGCAGACCGGCAATGGCCCGGCGCTGACCCTGTTGCAACTGGCGGGTCTGCTGCTCCCGGAGGGAAACGGCCAGGGTCAGGCAGGCCTTTTGCGTCAACCATTGCAGCGATTCCAGTTCGGGCGGAGTGAAAGGCAGCGAGCGCATTCGACCCACATAGAGCACGCCCCATTGTTCAAGCGGCAGAGCCAGGGCCACTTCGTTGCGTTGGAACAGTTGAGCGCCCTGGCTGCCCAGGCGTCTCTGGGGTTGCTGACTCTCCCAGGCCTGGTCGACCAGACCTTCGCGCAACCCGGTCAGCAGAGATCCCTGAAGCAGACTTTGATGTTCTGGTTGAACCCGATAGTAAAAGGGCTCCAGCCGGTTTTCGCCGGAGACCAGAAAGAGGGCGACATCGTCGGCAGCCGTCAACTCGAAGACGGTGTTGGCCAGCGCTTGCGCCGATTCGGTCAAGCTGGGAGCGGCGCTCAGATGGGCGGCGAAACCCTCCAGCAGCTTCTTGTCGCGTTGCGCCCTGTGGAGCTGGTCGGCGGTGCTGCGGGCCTGGCTCTGCACCCGACTGAGGGCCTGATAGGCCTGCCCGGCTTCGTCTTTCTGAGCCTCCAGCACCAGGATCTGTCCGGCCAGACGCACCGAGGCCAGCAGAGGAGCCAACAGCAGCAGCAGGGGTGGCGGGAGCAGGGCCAGAGCGGGAGCAGCCAGGGCCAGGCCATAGTCCAGTTTGCGCGTGTGCAGGCGGGCCAGCGCCCAACGCACGCGATCTTCGGCGGACAGCTGCTGGCGCTGGCGGGCCGGTCCCTCTACCGTCAGCCAGGCGCCCAGCAGAGGCACGCAAACCATGGCGTAGGCCTGCGGCAGGCCCGATTTTTGCAGCAGAAAGGCCAGAAACATGGCGGTCAGAATACCCAGGCGGTCGACCAGGAAGGCCAGAAACTTTCCTCGGTGACGCCAGGCGCATTCGCTCAGGCACATGAGAGCGGCAAAAGCCGGTC
>JALHOV010000206.1:10614-13059 GCA_022842865.1 Vulcanimicrobiota bacterium
GCGGCGGCCAGGTAGACGGCGCGCACCGGCTGCAGGCGGGCCGTGCCACCCAGGTCGACGGCGAAGCCTTCCAGCCAGAGAATCACGACCGCGAAACAAGCGACGCCCCACCAGTCTTGAGGCGGACCAGCGCCAAGACTGAACAAGCCCAGCAGCAAGCCCGCCGCACCCCAAGTCTTGGGCTCAAGGGACTGCCTGCTCACTCTTGGCATGGGCCGCAGTTCGTTTTCGGTAGGCCCGGGCCCTTGAAGAGGCGAAAGGTCTCGCGATGGAACGGTTGAGCCAGGAGTGGTGCGCTCAAGCTCGCTGTAGTGCGCGCGCCATCAGTCAGTTCTACAATGAGCTGGCCACCATGCTGGGCACGGGCATTCCGATTGACCAGGGATTCAGCATTCTGAGCGAGCACGCGGCCGATGATACGGTGGCGGTGGTGGCCTACGAGCTACAGATCCGGATTTCTTCGGGACAGATGCTGTCGCGAGCCATGAGCGCCTTTCCGCGTATTTTTTCGCCGCTGGCTGTTTCGGTGCTGCGCATGGGCGAGCGAAGCGGCCAGCTAGCCGCCCAGTTGCTGGTCTTGAGTCGCTGGTATCAGCGCGATGATCGCTTGCGCCAGCAAATGTCGGCCGCGCTGACTTACCCTTTGATCACGCTGGCTTTCTGTTTGTTTATCGTGGTGGCCGGCCCAGCTTTGCTCTTTCGCGGCCTGTTCACCATGCTGGAGCAGGCCGATATGGAGCTGCCCTGGATCACCAAAGCCTTAATCGCCTTTTCCAATGCGACCCTTAATCCGCTGGTCTGGTTGGTGCTCATCGGCAGTATTATCCTGGGCTGGCGCACGTATCACTGGGTGGTGCCGGCGGAAAAGTCCCGACGCCTGCGCGACCGTGGTTTACGCGGGTTGTCTATCGTCGGGCCGTTGATTCAGATGCAGGCTTTGTTGCGCTTTGCCCGGGCTCTGGGGGTCATTTCCACCTCAGGTATGCCTCTGCACGAAGGGCTGACGTTGTCGGCCGCCTGCACCGGCAGCCCGTTTTTTCAAGAGCAGGTCGAACGCGCCCGCGGCCAGGTTATGGAAGGCATTACGCTTTCTCAGGCCCTTGCCGAAACCGGTCTGTTCCCCAAGCTTTTTACGCTGGCCCTGGCGGCGGCCGAGGAAACCGGGGATCTGTCGACTTCCTTGCGCCATCTGGCCGAGATTTATGAGTTGGAGCTGGAATGCCGCGTAGAAGCGGTGTCGGGTTCTCTTGCTCCGATTGTCACCGTGCTGGTCGGTGGCATTGTCGGCATGATAAACCTGGCCACGCTGCTGCCCATTTTGCGTTTTCTCGAGAAACTGTGAAAGAGCTGGACTTGCGCCAGTCGAGCTGGTAACGAGCCATCGCAAAGTATCTTGATCCCGGCGGTCGGGTATGAAGATGTGGCGTGCCGCTCCATAGGCTCCGCTAGACTGAAAGTGTCTCCCCGAGCGGGACACTGAAGGAGTCAACGATGAGCATTTTCACCGAGTATTCGTGTTCGCCGCGCAAAACGGTCTTTGTTACGGAGATGTTGTTCCGGGTTGCGCTCTTCTACAGTGTGAGCACCATGATATTCGGCGTCACCTCGCTCTTCGAGGCACCCTGGGTGGCCGCTTTCGATGATCAATTGGCCATCGTGCTGGCGGAAGACGGGACTCTCTTTCTGCTCATGAGCGCCTGGTTCGGGGCATTGGCCGGCTTCTTCCAGCAGCGGCCTTACGGTGTGACTTTGCACGCCGAGGCAGCTCGCATCTTCCTCTTTCTGCAGTTCGCTCTCTTTGCTTGGGCCATGTGGCCGCTCTCCCAGATCTAAAACGCCGGCCATCCCTAAGGTGGCCGGCGTTTGGGTCCGCTCTCGGTTCAAGCTCCGGCGGGAGGCTCGCCGGACTTGATGTTGGAGCCCCGGCTGGTCTCGGTCGGTGCGTCCTCGCTCGGAGGCGGGTTTCCTTTGCGAAATTCGTCATCCGCGTGGCGACGGCGGAGAGCCTCCTGGTCGCCCAGCAGAGCCAGGGCTTCATCGGCAGCGCGAGTGATTACGTCGCGGCGCGGACCTCTTACGTCATCCTTGGTTTCCCAGGCGGAACTGGAATCCTCGCGCTGGTGATAGTCCTCGAGTGTTTTTGGCTTTTGGGGTTCGTGCATGAGTTTCGTTCCTTTGACTTTGGTGTTTGGCACTGGCTGATCCGTTGATTGCATGGGCTTGTGATGCTTCTAGTCTCGCCCATCGGAGCAATGCGACCTACCTCCTGACATAATGCGACCCAGGTACTGGCGTACGTGGTCCCGAGTGCCCGCTGATCCTTATCCGCAAGAATTCTGGATACGGAAGTGATTTCTAACATCTTGGATCCTTTGGGAGTACTTTGGTAGAAGTGTCCGGTCTAGAGTCGTTTTATTGGGTACATTTAAAACGCTAAGGTGGTTG
>JALHOV010000207.1 GCA_022842865.1 Vulcanimicrobiota bacterium
CGCTCTCAGGCATCACTTCCATTTTCAGCTCCGCCAAAGCAGCCGGGGAAAACCCGGAAGTGGAGGCCATCCAGGTTCCCAACAATTGGTTCGTGATCGGCTCCATCATCGCCGGGGCGGGCTGCGTCTGGGTGCTCAACCATGCTTTCGGCACGGCCATCTGGGCCGGCATCGTGGCGGTGCTGCTCAGCTTCGTGCTCTGCCTGGTGGCCTGCCGGGCCACCGGGGAGTCCGACATTACCCCCATGGGCGCCATGGGCAAGGTTGCTCAGCTCAGTTTCGGTGTGCTGGTGCCCACCAACATGATCACCAACCTGATGACGGCTTCGGTCACCGCCGGCGCCGCCTCGGCCTCGGCCGACCTGCTCACCGACCTCAAAAGCGGCTACATCCTGGGCGCCAATCCGCGCCGCCAGTTCATCGCTCAGTTCCTGGGCGTCTTCGCCGGCACTCTGATGGTCGTCCCGGCCTTCTACATCCTGGTGCCCAACGCCGAGGCACTGGGAGGCGAGGTCTGGCCCGCTCCGGCCGCCATGGTCTGGAAGAAGGTGGCCGAGTTGCTCTCGGCCGGCGTCTCCGCGCTGCATCCCACCGCTCGGGCGGGGCTGGTCATTGGTGGCCTGTTGGGAATCTTGCTACCGATGATCGAGATGAAACTGCCCAAAAGTGCCCGGGCCTATTTCCCCTCGGCCACCGGCCTGGGTTTATCGTTCGTCATTCCTTTCAGCAACGCACTCTCGTTTTTCATTGGAGCGCTGATTGGACGCGTCTGGCACCAGCGCAATCCGGCCAACTGCGAGAAGTATCTGGTGGTCGTTGCGTCGGGCATTATCGCGGGCGAGTCGCTGACCGGAGTAGGCATCGCCTTGAAGGATGCCATACCAGGGGTTATCGCCGCGGTCAGCAAACGCTGACCTCCATGCGCAGTTGTCGAGAGCCCAGTTGCATCGCCTGGCCGCTGCAGTCGAGCGATCAATACTGCAGTTGGTGTGGCCGACGCCTGGTCGAAGTCGAAGCCGGCTTTGAGTCCAAGCTGGGCGACGCCTGGGTGATGCTCGATCCGCCGGTGCTCAATCGCGAGCGGCCGCCCTCTTTGCGCCTGCGCGTGGCCCACTGCGGCGAGGCCGGCCACCTGCGGCTCAAACCGCAGGATTTCCGGCTGAGCGCGCCCTGGCTGGAGCTGGATTATTCCTCGCTGGGCGAGGCGCCGCTCAAGCCGGGCGACGCCGTGCAGTTCCCCGTGCGCAAACTCAAGGTGCCCGGCCCCGAGGACCTGCCCCACGAGATCCGCGTCACCGTGGGCCAGCAAGAAGTGCGCGCCAGCACTTCGCTGACCTTCGTGCCGGCCCCGGAATTCCACCTGGAGCTGAGCGCATCCGAGGTGGTGCTCAGCTCCGACAGCGAGCCCTATCTGGAAGGAGCGCTAGTGCTGCGCCGCGGCCGCGTCTGGCTGGAAAGTTCGCCGGTGCTGGAGCCGGCCTGGGCGCGCCTGGAAGTGCCCGGCGAGGAGCCCGATCTGGAACTGGACTCGCTGGAGCGCCCGCGCTTTCCCTTTCGCTTCCGCTTCGCCGGCGAGGAACTGGCCCAACTGCGTCAGCGCAGCGCCGACCAGGTGGCTCCGCTGCAGCGCCACGGAAAAATCAAGTTCACCTACCTGGACCGGGGTCAAAAAGGCGAAAGCCTGAGCGGCGAGCTCACTCTTACCTTGCAGTTCATCCTGGCTCCCGAGCTCTACATCGAGCCCTTCGGTTACGAGCAGCGACGAGACTGGTTTGCGGTGCTGGGACTGCGCCACCCCAGCTCCTTCGCCCTGACCGTCTTCAACGGCCCCCCCGGCTCGGCCGCCCGCCAGGAGCTGGTGGTGCAGCAGCTCAAGGTGCGTGACCTGGACGCCAACGAGGAATTTCCCGTGGAAAGCGCCGAGCCGCCCCCCTGGAAAGTGCAGTCGGACAACCCCCGCAGCCTCAAACTGCGTCTGCCCATCGGCATGCGCAAGACCCTCAACGGGGCGCAAGCGGTACAGCGCCGCCTGCAGCTCATCCCGGTCAGCAACGACCCGGTGCAACGGCTCTTCCACCTGCGCTTTCAGGCCGAAGCGGCCGAGCCGTTCCCCGGCTACCTGGCGGTCGATCTGGGCACCACCGCCACCTGTGCCGCGCTGGTCAGCGAAACCAAGCTGGTGGAACGGGTGGTGCTCGACGGCCAGCTCGAGTTGCCCTCCGCCATCTGCTATCTGCGCTGGAGCAGCGAACCGAAATGGGAAGTCGGCCAGAAAGCCCTGCGACGCAAGCTGGAGCCGGCCGCGCAACGGGCCGTCATCACCCAGGCCAAGCGCCGCATTGGCGACGACGACAACCCGTTTGAGGTGGTTCCGCTGGATGAACCAGGCGAAACCGTCACGCTTACGGCCACCGACGCTCTATCCCATCTCTACCGAGAGGTGCTCGACCAGGCTCTTCGCCAGCGCCTGGCTCAGGGAACGCCGGAAGTGCTGGTGGAGCGCATGCTCATCACCCATCCCTCGCGCTTCTCGCTGCGCCAGATTGAGCTGCTCAAGCAGGCCGCCCAGAGGGCCATGCACGACCACTGGCTGTACTGGACGGGCCAGGAGCGCCACGACCTGCCCGCGCCTATCACCCTTCACGAGCCCACCGGCGCCGCTTTCCACTACCTGAAAGACTGGCAGAATCTGGCCCAGGTGCACGCCCGGCTGGCCGCCGATCAACTGGACTGGCACTTGCTGGTTTACGACCTGGGCGGCGGCACGCTCGATGTCACCTTGCTCAAACTCGAGTCCCTGCAGCAACCCATCGAGGGAGAGCCCGACCAGTTCGCCTATCAGGTGGTTCCCTCGGTGGTGGGGGCCACCGGAGAACGCTGGTTTGGCGGCCAGGACGTCACCGAAATCCTCTACGCCAAAGTCAGCCAGCAATTGCAGGCCGCTCTGGGCGACTGGGCCTGGCCCGACGCCGACAGCGGCGGGGCCGGCCGCGTCTCCTGGCAGCGCAACCGCAACCTGCTCATGCACTGGTGCGAGCGCTTCAAGTTAGAGCTGGTGCAAGGCCAAGGCGATCCCTGGCAGAGCTTTCCCAGCCTGACCGTGGTCGAAGGCGGTCGCGAACGCCTGGTGACCGTCTCTCACTGGCGTCAAGCCGTGCAATTGCCCACCCTGGCCGAACTGGAAGAAGCCGTGCAGCCTTTGCTGCAGCGCAGCCTCAAGCGCGTCCAGGAAATGCTCCAGCGCCACCAGTTGGAGTCTCCCCAGGTGGTGCTGCGGGTGGGCAAGGCCAGCCAGCTGCCCTGCGTTCAGATCGCCCTCCAACAGGCCTTCCCGGAAAGTCTGCTGCTGGCCCCGGAGCTGCTTAAGGGCTGCGTGGTGGAAGGCGCCTGCGTGCCTCCCCTACCGGGTCTGCCCAGTGGAGTGCAGCTTTCTCGAGGCCAACGCCGGCCGGGCGTGCGCTTCCGCTGGAAACCCCAGGACAGCTATCTGGCCACCACTTCGCGGCTGGGCATCCAGGTGGTGGACTCGGGGGAGACCTGGTTTCAGGAGGTGCTGCCCGAGGGCACGCCCATCCCGGCCGAAGGTCTGAGCCAATCGCTGGACGGTCTCTACCTGGAGGGCGGTGAAAATACGCTGGTTTTGCTGGAAAATGCCGGAGGGGTAGATTCGCTCAAAGACAATCCGGACATTCACAAGCTCTCCAAGATCCACTTTGAAGTCCCCGCCCTTGGGCTGGCCCAGATGGAACAATTCAGCCTGCGCTTCCAACTGAGCGTGCAAGGGCACCTGACGGTTTTTCTGTCGGCCCCGGAATGGGAAGGCGCTCAAATTGCCCATCTGGACGGCTCCCAACTGGGCAAGCAGTACTAAAGCAACAGGGCTACAATCTCTCCGGCCACCACCAACACCAGCAGGCGAAACACCCAGATCCGGCTCTCCGGCCGGCTGGCAAAGTGGGCGGCACCCCACGAGCCCAGCACATTCCCGAAGCCCAAGGCCAGGCCCAGATCCCAGCGAACCTGGCCGTGGGCGGCAAAAATCAGGGTCGAGATCGAGCAGCAAGTAAGCAGACACAGGGCTTTAATGGGATTGGCGTGGGTCAAGTTGATGTTGAAGGCGAGCACGAAGGACAGCAGCATGTAAGTGGCCGAGTCCAGCACGATGAAGCCGGTCCAGAAACCCACCGCCAGCAGCAGCAAGGCCCGCAGTGGCGAAACCGGCCGAGGTTCGCCCTGGGTTTCTCGCAAAAAGCGCTTGCTGCCCAGCAGGATCAACAGAAAGGCGACCACGATGGCGGCCGTGATGGCCTGGTGAGTAGAATGGTCGCTGATGCGCGAGGCAACCACGGCCCCCAGCCCGGCGCCCAGGGTAATCAGAAAGGCTATCGGTCCTGCCAGACGCCAGTTCAACAGGCCTTTGCGATGAAAAACCCAGACCGAGGTAACCGTCCCGAAAATGATTCCCAGACGGTTGGTGGCATTGGCCAGGGTGTCATGGACTCCCAGGAACACCAGCAACGGCAAAGTGACCGCTGAACCGCTCGAGGCCAGGGTATTGAGAATGCCGGACAAGATTCCGCCTAAGAAGGCCCACAAAAAGATCATGAAGATTAGCGCTTGAAAGGAAGTCGAATGGTGAAAGTGGAGCCCTTGGCCACTTCGGAACGGACTTCCAGCTGCCCGCCATGCTCCTGGGTGATCTGTTGGGAAACGGCCAGCCCCAGGCCGGTGCCGCCCAGCTCGGCGGCGGGGCCGTCCTGAACCCGATAGAATTTCTCAAAGATTTTTTGCAACTCGTGCTCGGCGATGCCGACGCCCGTGTCACTGACATGGATCTCCAGACCGGCGCGGCGCGCTTCGGCGTGCAACTTCACCTGGCCATGGCCCTTCAGACCTGTGCACTTCACGGCGTTGTCGAGCAAGTTCACGACCACCTTGTGGATCTCGTCCTCGCGCACTTCGACGACGGGTAGTCGCTCGGGCAAATCGCACACCAGCATCAAGTTCTTTTCGCGGGCCACCCCTTCGAACATATTGGCGGCGCGCCGCAGCATCGGAATCAGGTCGAGCTGGATCGGATCGGCTGGCTTGACATTCGGATTGGCGGCCTCTTCCAAACTCATCACCAGACGAGTGACGCGATTGGTTTCCTCATTGATGACCTGCAAGAATCTTTTGGTGACCTCGGGGCTTTGATAGGCGCCCTCCAGCAAGGTCTCGACGTAACCCTTAATGGCCGTGATGGGAGTGCGCAGCTGCTGGTTGACGTCACGCAGCAGTTCATCAATCCCTTTTTCGATCTGTTGCACCGGCGTCATATCTCGAAGGTAGGCCACCCAACCCTGCAGGCGGTTCTCTTCATTGTGAACGGGCGACAGCTGGCAGAGGCACAGCGACTGGGGAGGAATGAGCACGACCTGCTCCACGGCGGTATCTACCGAGGACTTGACGGTCTGACCCAGCAGCTTGAGGAAATCCGAAGTCGGAAGCACGTCCCAGATCGACTGGTCCACCCATTCCGCACGAGGGTCCGGGGCCAGCAACTTCAGGGCCTTGTGATTGACAAAGCGAACCCGCCCGCTACGGTCGACCCCCAAACAAGCATCAGGGAGGCTTTCCAGCAGGGCGTCGAGCAGTTGCCCTCGGACCCGACGAGCCACGAACTAAAAATTACCCTCAGCCATCCGGTCGGTCGTCGGCAAGCCAACTCCACTCCCGCGAGCTGTTAGTAGGGAAATTTTTAGCACAACCCGTTGGCCGCCAGCCGCTGCGCGGCCAGCTAGTTTACTCGGAATCCTCATACTGGAACTTGTAGCCGATGCCATGCACCGTCTTGAGCAGCTTCGGGGAGGAAGGCTCGTCTTCGATCTTCTGACGCAGGCGGCGCATGTGCACGTCTACGGTGCGGGTGTCGCCCAGATAGTCGTAGCCCCACAGCTGTTCGAGCAAAAAGTCGCGAGTGAAAACTTTGCCGGGGTTGGTGGCCATCAGTTTGAGCAGATCGAATTCTTTGGGCTTGAGTTCGACCTCTTTGCCGTACTTGCGCACTTCGTGCTTGACCAGGTTGAGGGACAGATTGCCGAACAGAAGTTCGTCCTTCTCTTCGGCCTTGCCGCTGGTGCGGCGCAACACGGCTTTGACTCGAGCGACCAGTTCGCGCGGCGAGAAGGGCTTGGGGACGTAGTCGTCCGCACCCAGCTCCAGGCCGAGGATCTTGTCGATCTCCTCGCCTTTGGCGGTGGCCATGATGATTGGAGTCTTCATTTCGCGGCGCAAAATACGTGTGACCTCCAGGCCACCCTGACCAGGCAGCATGACGTCCAGGATGATCAAATCCGGGCGGTCTTGCTTGGCCACGTTCACGGCCTCTACGCCGTCATAGGCGCAAATGACCTCATAGCCTTCCTTCTCCAGGTTGTATTTGATGAGCTCAACGATGTTGCGCTCATCGTCCACGACAAGAATTCTTTCCTTGGGCATCTACAGGTGATCCCTTCCCCTACGGTTGCTCGACCGTTCTGCTTTTTGTTAACAACTCCTCCAGACCGGTCCGAAATCCAGAATCAAATTCATTCAAGGTTGAATCTTGTTCCCCGCAGGGAACCGAGCGGCCACACCCAGAAGTGAGCAGCCATGAAGAAAATATGCCCCGATCTGGTCGCCATGTCGGACGACGAACTGCGTGACTTCTGGAGTCGAACCCGTCCCGAGCAACTGAAAAGACTCGGAGATCGACTTTTGGCCGAGTCATTGCCCCGGGTCGAAACTCGAGTTTGCGATTTCTACGTCAAGGACCTGGCGGCTCTGCGCCAATCCGCCGGCCTCACCGTGGCTCAGGCGGCCGAGCAACTTAGCGTCACTCCGGTGATCGTTATGTCCTGGGAAAGCGGCGAAGTGCGCCCCCCTGCCAGCCTTTCGCTGATCTACGCTCAGACCGTCAAATAGGTCGGAGGCGCCGGATAGAAGTGCTGCATCTGGGCTTCCCCGGACTCGCATCCGGTCACCAGCGTATTGGTCAAGCCTAGAAACAGCCCCGTTTCCACCACTCCGGTCAATTGGATCAAAGCAGCGTGGATCTTCTCGGGCTGCTCCATCGGGCCGAAGCGGCAGTCGAAGATATAGTTTCCTTGATCGGTGTGAAACGGCTGGCCATCCTTCTGGCGTAACTGCACCTGAGCCCCCAGATCCTCGATGCGCTTGTGTAGCCGGGCCCAGCCAAAAGGCACGACCTCTACCGGCACCGGCCAGTTCTCGCCGAACTGCTGCACGCGCTTGCTCTCGTCAATCATGATCACCAACCGGGTGCTGGCCATGGCCACCAACTTCTCGCGCAAGAGCGCTCCCCCGCCGCCTTTGATTAACCGGCCTTCCCCATCGGCTTCATCAGCACCATCCAGGGTCAAGTCCACCCTTTGAAAGTTGGGATATTCCGCCACCAGGGTGATGCCCTGACGGCGTGCTTCGGCTGCAATCGCCTCCGACGTCGCCACCGCCTGAATATTCAGACCGGCGGCGACCTTCTCGGCCAGCAACCCAACCATGAACAGCGAGGTGGATCCGGTCCCCAGACCCACGATCATCCCATCTTCCACGAACCCTATGGCGGCACGAGCGGCAGCCTTCTTAGAAACCTCAAAACTCATCGGCATTCTCCTGCCCCGGGATCCGTCGGCGGCGCACCCGGCGGCGACTGCGGTCGGCCGACTCCGCGGGCTTGCGCACCACGTCCTGGCGCAAACCGGTGGAAGGACGCGGAGGACCGGCCGCACGGCGCTTATCCTCCAGGCGCTGGTTCCAGAATTCATACTCGTCGCGAAACTCCGGCACTTCGGCCGAAAAGAACTCCAGCAATCGAAGAGCCTCGCTAAAACCCTCGCGTTCCTCCAGGGGACGCCCCTGGCCGCGCTTGCGCTTGCGCTTCAAAGCCAGACGACGAAAGAGACTGAGCGTCAGACTCATCATTTCCGCCTCGCGGCGAGCCAGGCCAAGTCGGGTAACACAGTCAAAAACGGCTGTATTCCAACGGTCGACCTCGTCGTCCACACTGAGCAGCCCTTCCATGAGAGCAATCGGCAGCACCCAGAAGCAGAACAGCAACGGTCGGCTCAACTTGCCTTGACCGCGTTGCTGGTCGCAGCGTCGCAGCAAACGATAAATCAGCTTGCCGTCCGGGTCAAACTCCAGGTCGCCCCGGGCGGCGATGCGCAGGTAGGCCTCCAGGTGGAAGTCCATGGCCTCAAGGATGCCGGACTCGTCCATCAATTCCAAGGAACGAGCGGCCGCTCCCTCATCCAGAAGCCGACCCAGTTCTTCGGAAACGCGGGCCGGAGCGCTGCGCATAATCATGGGTGCCAGGCGCACCATGGCCCGCCAGGTCTCGGCCTCGATAGCAAATCCCAGTCGCGCCGAAAACTTGATGGCGCGCACCATGCGCACCGGGTCCTCCTGGAAGCGCTGCATCGGGTCGCCGATAGTGCGCACCATTTGGGCCTGAATATCTTCCAGGCCACCAACATAGTCGATCAGAGAGAAGCCAGCGATGTCGTAAAAAAGGCTGTTGATAGTAAAGTCGCGGCGCTCGGCATCCTGGCGAGGCGAACCGAAGCGGTTGTCGTCGACCACCAGCAAATCCGGCGAACCTTCTTCCTCGGGACCGCGGCTTTCCAGGTCGGGATGGGCACGAAAAGTCGACAGTTCGATGATCTTGCCGTCCGGATAGTGCAAGTGGGCCAGGCGGAAACGCCGTCCGATCAGGCGGCAGTTGCGGAACAACCGCTTGACCTGAGCGGGGCGGGCGGAGGTCACGATATCGAAGTCTTTGGGCCGGCGCCCCAGCAACAGGTCGCGTACGCCACCCCCAACCAGGTAGGCGGTATGTCCGGCTCGATAGAGTCGATACAGGACTTTGATAGCATCGGCGTCGATGTTGCGCCGTGAAATTGAGTGCCCGGAACGCGCGATACGCAGTGCGCCGTCGGGGGGCGCGGACGGCGATGAGTGTGCCGGGTCGATTTCCTCTTCTAACATGGGGCCATACCTTTCCGCGGCTGGACATTTTACCTCCTTAGACAGGACTCCCAGATCAACCACCGAAGCGCAGCCCGAACAAGTGCACCCGTACCCGCCGGGAACTTAGATAATCATTGGCTCTGCGCGGGCAAATAGTGCAGGGCCACACAAGTGACTTGGGAGGAATTCATGGTGCGTTTACGAGGATTGCTGGTGGCTGGAGTTGGCATCGCCCTCAGCCTGGCTGCCTGGTCGGACCCCAACTGGAAGACGTTGACCGACGCCCCGCGCGATTTTGAAGGACAGGGCTTCAATCATGAGCGCCCCATCCATACACCCACTTCAGGTGGAGACGTCATCGTCGAGATGCCGAACGACACCTGGGTGGTCAACTACGCTGGTGCCATGGGCGCCGATAAAGAGTATTACAACGAAATGATCGGCGCCCGTATGGGCATCTGGGCTGGCTCCAGCCTCGAGGGCAAGCAACCGCGAGCCGTCGTCAGCGAGTGGATCGGCAACATCAAGCAGATCACCGGCGGCGACTGGCAGGCGCCCAAAGCGGTTAACATCGCTGGCAACCCGGTCATTCAATCCTGGGGCGTGGATGCTTTTGGCAACTATGCCTACCGCGTGGTGTCCTACACCAAATTCGGCCAGAACTATGCCATCGTGACTCGTATTCCCTACGAGCACCGCTGGAGCCGCGCTCTCGATGAAGATATGACCTATATCATCACCGACAGCCACCTCAGCACGATGGCCGTCAAGCGCCAGATCAAACGCCAAGAGCGTCGCTAATTGACGTTGGTCCGAACTCTTCGAACGGTCCTGACAATGGGGCTGGTGGTCCAAGCGACCGCCGGCCCTTTGTCTGAGCGCTTCTTGATTACCGCCCAGAGCGGCCCGCTGAGCAAAATCTTCGTGGTCCGCCGCGATGGACGCGACTGGCATCGCCTCACCAATCAGGTGGGTAGCGAAGCCGATGCCGCCTATTGCCCGGCGCGCGGGGAAGTCTATTACCGCAAATTACTGCGCGGCAACTGGGAACTGGTTGCCTGGAACCTGGATCGCCGGGAGGAACGAGTTCTTCAGCGCCACCTGGCAATGGACCGGCAGCCGGCACCCTCTCCGGATGGCAACTGGCTGGCCTTTACCAGCAACCGCTTCGGCAACGACGAAATCATGTTGCTGTCGCTGGACAAGCCCGAAAGCGACGCGGTGCGTCTGACCTGGGACCAGGGACAGAACGCCACCCCCAGCTGGGCTCCCGATGGCAAAAGCCTGGTTTTCGCCAGCCGCCGCAACGGCCAGAGCGACCTCTATTCGGTCGACATCGAGAGCGGCGACGAAACGCGCTTGACCAACAGCAATCAAGACGAAGTCGACCCGCGCTGGTCTCCTGGCGGGGACAAGATTCTTTTCCAGACCACTCGCACGCGCTACCGTCAGGGCCAGATCGGAGTTCTCAGCCTGGACACCCGGGAAGCCTCGTATTTTCCAGAGATGGGCGGCTCGGCCCACCAACCCAGCTGGTCCCCCGACGGCAACTCCATCCTCTACCTGGACTACCGCTCCGCCCGCGCGCCCTCCAGTCCAGCTCTTACCTTGTTCTCCCTGGCAGACCGCCAAAAGGAACCGGTCATCCTCTACCGTCGCGAATTCGAGCTCACTCAGTGGAGCTTCCGCCAGGCCTCCTGGAACGCGGCCGGTGGGAGTCCCGGGCTGTAAAGCCTTTCCTCCAGGCTTGCTCGAGCCGGCCCCGATGCTGCTCAACCTGAGAGCGCATGCCTCCCGGTTCCAGCGGGGGAGCCGGAATCGGCTCCAGGAAAGTTACCCGCATGGGACTGTAGCGGGGCCGATAGGTATGTAAAGGCAGACACCCCCGACTTCCTTCGATCACCACCGGTATCACCGGCGCTCCAGTTCGCAATGCCAGCACGGCCACGCCCGGCTGCCAGGGGCGAGGCATCCCATCGGGACTGCAGCCCCCTTCCGGGAAGATCATCAGGGTCGCCCCGCGCTTGAGAAAGTCTCGCGCTTTACCCATGGCCTGCAGGTCGCTTGCTCCCTGCTTCAGGGGGAAGGCGCCCATACCATAAAGATACTGCGCCAGTCCGGGAGTCTTATAAAGGTACTCGGCGGCCATCGAACGCATCGGATTGGGCACAGCAGCGCACATAATCCAGGGGTCGACCAGACTGACGTGGTTGGGTGCCAGGATGACCGGCCCGCGACAGGGTAAATGCTCCAGGCCCTCAACCCGAATGCCCCCGAAGGCGGCAAAGAAGCACTTCCACCACCAACGGCCGGACACATAAAAGGCCCAATGCGGCCAGGAGAGGGTCGAGGGACTCACTGCTTGGGCGTGTAGCCCGAACGCTCCAGGGCCCCGCGCAGATACCCGGGCTCCACAAACATAATCGACCGCACCTTGTCCTCGGCCACCATCAATCCCATGTCGATCAACGAGCCTCGGTAGTAGTGGATCACGCCAACCTTCTGAGGATGGACAAAGACCGTGAGCGGCTCTCCCAGCTGTGCCTGCCATTCGGCCAGAGGCTGGTTCACCCGGCCCACCACCTGGCCATTGCGCAGCACGTCCCAGCTGCCTTTTAATACGGTCAGATTGACGGCGCGCTGGTTGCGCTGGCGCACCAACAAGCCAATCTTGTCCAGCACAAACATCTCCTGGTCGGTGGGCGGCGCCCCCAACTCGGCCATGGTCTCATCGAGTCGATAAAGCGTCTGGTCCTGGGATCGCAACTCCCAGCGAGCATCCTCACTCCAGTCAAAAGCGCCCGGCCCCGCCCCTAGCAACAGGACCGCCAGCCAGACCAGGCCGAACCTCCGAAGATGCTGACTCGCTGCCATCATTGGGACCTTGGTCGAAGCGCCCCCGTCGTTCAAGAACTGGCGGAACGACTGAATGAAATCACCCATACAGAGGCGTTACTGGTTAGCTCGAAAACGTCCTTCCCGTCCGACTGGGAACGGACTCACTTTCATGTGCTGATCCACGGCCCTTCCATGTTTATGCGCGTCTACTTCACCAGCCCCCCGGCCGAGCAACGCCTGGCGGGGGCCCGCCAGGAGAACGCGGACTGGCTCAAGCGGTTCCAGCAACTGCGCTCGCTCTCCCTGACCGGCCAGGAGTGGTTGGCCGAAGCAACCCGGCTTCGGGAGGCCATTCTGCGGCAACTCCAGTGGGAAGAGCGCGAACTCTACCCGGCTTTGGATAAATTCTTGCTCAGCAGCCGGCCCACCCGGGATATGTTTTATGAACACGAGGGGATCCGACGCTACTTGCCGGAAATGGAAGAAGCCCTCGCTTCCCCCGAACGCGACCGACGCTGGGAACGCTTTTCCCTGAACTTGATCCACTTGCTTGAACACCACATCGAACACGAGGAACGCGGACTTTATCCCGTTTATGAAAGGCTGCTTGAGGGAGGAAAGGGCGCGAGCTAGATTTCTCGAGGAGGCCCGCTGTTCACGATTGCAGGCATAGACACGCCCAACTCCGAGCTGGCTGCACAAGGCACAACGAAGGAACCGGTCAACCCCATCGTTGCAGCTTCGAACTCATTCATGGAGATTGGCTCCCGAGCTTCCGTGTAGCGACAAGGATACCGTGTGGCTCAACAAGGAACAACGAAGACCGAAATGTCAGGGCAAGGGGGCCGCGCAAGCGAATGAAAATGGCGTGAGCATATGAGCAGGGGCTTTCCCGGTCTTGCCAGAAAGCCACGGAGTCAATGGACCGGAGACGAAAATGGCAACCTTTACTTTCAAAGCTGTAGACGAAAACGACCGAGTGATCCAAGGGACCTTAAACGCGCCGAGCGAGAACCTCGCTATGCTGCGCCTGAAGAAGGTCTACAAGAATGTGCTAGTTCTTCGAGAGGAACACGTTACAGCTTCCTCGGGGGCCACGGTTTTTCAAAGCAGCCCAAAAGTCTCATACGAATCCCTCGCAGTATATACTCGACAGTTAGCGACCATGATTGAAGCAGGTATCGGCATCAACCGCTGCCTTCGGTTT
>JALHOV010000208.1 GCA_022842865.1 Vulcanimicrobiota bacterium
TTTCGTGCAGTACGTCGGCTCCTCGCCCGAAGAGTCTCCAGCCGTTCTGTGTGGCATTGCCCACATGCAAACGGACGAAGGGGTTTGGTATCCGATGGGCGGAACCCGGGCCGTGCCAGTGGCCCTGCGAAAACTATCTGAAGAACTGGGCGTGCAGTTTCGCACCGGTGCGCGCGTTCAATCCATCGCTCTCGATGGCCAGTCCGTGCGCGGCGTGGTACTGGAAGGCGGTGAGGAAATCGCTTGCAGCGCCGTCGTCTCCAATATGGACGCGGTGCGCACTTTCCGTGAGTTGCTCCCTCCCGGCCCTACCGTGGATAAGTTCGAAAAGGCCCGCAAGTATACGCCCGCTTGCTCGGGAGTGGTGCTCTACCTGGGCCTCAAGAAACGCTACCCGCAGTTGCTCCACCACGACTTCGTCTTCTCCAAGAGTCCTGAAGAAGAGTTCGATTACATTTATAAAAAGGGCATCCCCGCCCCCGACCCCAGCCTGTATCTGGCCGCTCCCTCCATTACCGAACCCGAAGTCGCACCCGAAGGCGGCGAAGCACTCTACGTCTTGGCTCACACCCCTTATTTGCGCCCGGGTCAGGATTGGACCAAGATGCTGCCCGAGTATCGCCAGGTGATCCTCGACAAGCTCAAGCGCACCTGCGGATTGACCGACATCGAAGAAAATATCGTGTTCGAAGCCACTTTGACCCCACAGGATATCCACGACCGTTATGCGGTGCTCAACGGCGCCATCTACGGTCTGGCCAGTCACGGTTCCATGGGCGCCTTCAAACCAAGCAACAAGACGGCCATTAAAGGACTCTACCTGGCCGGCGGCGCCGCCCACCCGGGACCGGGGATGCCCATGGTTCTCATGTCCGGCTGGATTGCTGCCGACGCCGTGCATCAGGACGGTGTGGTCGAGCCCACGCGCAAACCCGCCGCTATTCCCGCCTCGGTCTAGGACCGAACAGGAGTTGGGAACCAAAGGAGGCCTCTAAGCTCCGCATGACCCGACCGCGCTCGTATCGGCCAGCGCTTTCTCCAATGTCGGCCAAGGCGGTGGCCCTCTGTCAGGCGCTCCCTCCTGTCAAAGGGAGTGGCTCAACGCCTGCCCTATCTCAATCACCCCCAGGGAGGTTTCCACCTGCCCCCGCCGCTGGATTCGCCTGGGCGCCGACGACACCCTTAGCGAACTCTGGCCCCCTCGAACGAAGTCGGTCTCAAAGGCGCTGAGGTATTCAAAGCCGCTCCTGCGGAAAATAGGTCGAGCGAGCCGTTCTTTCGAGTTGGAGCTGCATCTGACCATCGAAGCGCTACGGCCTTCTAGCCTTAGGGGGCCCGGAAAATCACTTTTCCCTCCGGGTCGAGGATTTCCATACATGCCTGGTCGGCTTTGTCCACGCGCAGACGGATGCGGTTTCTGCCACGGCTGTCGGACAGCAGGATCTCGGCGTCATTTTCCTTGTTTTGAATCGCGATGCGGCAGGCGCTGAGCTTGCCGGATTCGGCCACCGACAATCCCAAGGGGACCTGCTGAGCCACCTCCAGCCCGGAGCTGATCGGTTTCCCGTCGGGACCCATGCGCGTGACCAAAGCGATGGCGTCGACCGTGGGATAATCGAAAGCCAGGGCGGAAACCTTGCCGGCCTCCACGTCGGTCAGAGCCAGACCGCCCACTTCATTGCCCTTGCGATTGTAGAAGACGATTCCGGCCGGCGAGACCTGGCGCGAGTAGGTTTTGCCGTCTAAGATCGGCAGTGGAAAATCGTCCTGGCCGGCGAGCACCAGCCGCGTGCTCCCGTCCGCATCGACCACGTTGAGGCGCCGCACGCTGACTTCCTCAAACCGCTGTGGAGGCGATTTGGCGCCCATCACCAAAAAGGCCAGCGTCAACACCACCACAAAGCGCCGCAACCAGCGCACCTCTCGCAAAAGCTGCTCGTGTTCCATCGCGTGTCCTCCTCATCGGCTGCTTCGGCCGGCGACCGCCTTTCGGCCGCGCCGACTCTTGACCCTCGCAAACTCATTCTATAGAATAATCTATACAATGAGTTCGATCTACTTACCCGAGGACCTTAAGCAGCGACTGGTGCAGGCCGCACGCCGCCGAGGATATGTCGTCAAACAAGGGCCTCAGTCCAGGCTGGCGGAGTACCTGGCTTTCCTGGTGGAGCAGGACGAAAGGCGTCCTCTTGAAGCCCCGGTTGAGACCTTGAGTCAGGCCTTGGGGATGCTGGCCGGCGATCGAACCGCACCCACCGATGAGGACATCCGGACGATTCTGCAGTCGCGGCGCGATCTGTTATGAAGGCTGTCCTACTGGATACCAACGTGTTGCTGGACGTGCTTTTGCAGCGAACTCCTTGGGTCCAGGCGGCTGCCAGGATTTGGGCGGCGGGTGACTCGGGACTTCTGCGAATTTGCCTGACGGCGACGACCATCACCGACATCTTTTATGTCGCCCAAAAACTGAAAGGCAACTCCGTGGCTATACAGGCGGTTAAGCTCTGTTTGACTGCCTTTGAAATTCTTGCCGTCGACGGCCTCCGACTGGAAATGGCCTTGCAGCAACTGGGCCCAGACTTTGAAGATAACTTGCAGATGGTCTGCGCTCGCGAGCACCGACTCCAGGCCATTGTGACACGCGACTCAACCGGTTTCGGCACTTCCCCAGTCCCCGTCTGGACCCCTGAGGAATGCTGCCAGAACTTGAAGCTTTAACCTCGAAGCTCTCCCGTTTCAATGAATCTTTCCCGCCTCGGTCGCCGTGATCAGCAATAAGCATCCAATCCCGAGCGCCCCTAGAAGTCGAGCATAAACAGTGTCCGCGTATTTCTCGAAGTCGACCCCGGACGCCTCGGGAGCCAGCTTTTCTGAGCGCCCGCCTTCCGGAGTTCAGCAGGGGCAAGTCGACACGTTCGGGCATTTAAACTGGCCGCGCGCGTTGCCGTCCCGACTGGCAAACCCGCCGGACCGAGCGGAAGCGCCTGGCCGGCTGGGAATGCCAAAATCGGCCGCCCTCAGGCCCGGTTGCCGGGATAAGCAATAAACGTGCCGACCCCCCCGTGGGCTCTTTCGAACTCGTCATCTCTAGATCATACTTTCAATAACGGGCCTTTGGTCTTCTGATTCCTTGTCTACTAGTTCCGTCGGCCTGGTTATGAGATAATAGGCCTATGTTATCGGCGCAACGCAAGCTGGCTAAGCGGTTGATCGCGGCCCGAGCAAAGAAGGGCCTTTCCCAGCGAGGGTTAGCCGCTCTCTGTGGTTTCAAGCAGCCCTATCTGGCCCAGGTTGAGCGCGGTGTTCGGCCCATCTCGGCGCGCGCTTTGCGGAAACTGGAAGAAGTCTACGCCAAGAGCTTCGGCAAGTTTTGGGCGGGGATCGGGCGCCGCGGTCGGCCCCCGCATACGCCGCTGACGAGACAAGCTGCGAGATTTTGCCAGAGGAATCCGGGATTTTTGGGGACGGGGAGTGGTGGCCATGCCCACTCACGCGCAGCCCCACCAGGTGCCTCGCAGCGACGACCCGCTCTGGCCGATCGCCTTGAGCCTGGGCGAAAGTGCCGGCAAAGAGGTCCACGAACTCGAGCGGTTGCGCAAGGAAGACGAACGCTTCTGGCGCCAGTTCAATTCGTTGCGTTTCGATTCGTGGAGCGAGAAGCGCCTGTTGGTGAGGGTCGGACTGCTGGGCGGACAGATGCTGGGTCTGCGCCTGAACCGTCTGGGATGTTCGATCTGCGCCGTCCACGGCGAGTCCGGTGAACCGGCGGGCCTGCATCGCGGCTATGTCCTGGCCGGCAAGAAAGGTTCAGTTGCCTGGTGCCCCCAAGTTGCTGTGGCCACTGCCCAGGGTGTTCTGTGTCTGGACAACCTGCTGCTGGTCTCCTCAAGAAAGCGCACTCTGACCCTCGGAGTCGAGGTGGACGGTGCCGACTTTCATGGTGACGCGGAGAAACAACGAGAGCGCGACCGTGCCCTGGGGATCCCGATTCTCCACCTGAGTGCCGACGAGGTGGGCAAGCCAGGACTGGTCACCCGCATTCTGGAGTGGGCCTGGCAGCAATTCGAACAAGCCGCTTGAGCCAACAGCCTCGGATACTCCGGAAGTTGGTCCGCCCGCCTCGCCAGGTTATAGACACACACGCCCACTCGAAGAAGTGGTTTTGACAGGCCAACGACAGTTTAGAAATACCGAGACGCAGGCCATGACCCCAGTACGGCCACCCTCGCCATCGGTTTAGCGATTCGCACCTTTGAAACGATGGAAGAGTCGCGGACCGCGGCCAGGCCCTGGCTCGAAGCCGCCCTCACCGCCCCACTCGTCCACTTGCAAGGCGCAGTCTGGCCGACACGAGTAGACGCGGTGCGTCAAAGGAGTCGGGGCAACGGTCCTCGCTACGATAACCGGCATGTAGTCGCCAGCGACGGTTGGACGAGGCAAACTGAACCGTTCATAATCTGGTTCGTAAATGAGCAACCCGCGCTCAGGAGCCTCCAACCACCGGGCAGCTTCTTTGCCCAAATGAACAAGCACCGGAGAATTCTCGCCGATGTAGGGCGAAAACTCCCTCTTAAGATATTTCTTGATCATGCCCCAAGCTGACTTGATTGCCCCGTTAGGCAAAAAAATTGCGTTGCAATAGACTCTAACGAGGGGAAGTCTCTCGCACTTGTGATTTCGAACAACACCCTGACCGTCAAGATCAATGTGAGGCCTCACGGCAGTATCCCTGACGCCTTCAGCCCAGCCATCTCCATCGAAGTGAAGCTTGAAGTTCTGAAGCGCTCCAACCTCAAAGTTGACTATCGGTTTTGCTGGAAACAGAGGGTGGACCGCTTGGGAAAGACCTCGTCGACGCGACCGTGTGTTGAAAGGCAAAATCCAAGCAACTCTTCCACGTCACGATCTAGGACGGCTATGCTTAAATATCCGGATTTCATCTAGCTCTTGCTGGCGCTTACCCAACTGCCCTGCACGGAGCCCTGTTCCGTCACGGGCTTCCTTTACCGTCCAGGAATCGGTGGAGAAGGATCCCCGCTCCGTGTGCCAGAGCATTTGCTTATCTTCGATCCGGGTCATGGCGAAGAGCTGCTCCCGCCCGCAAGGCACTCCCGGAAGTGCCGGTAAGGCCACAGGGGGCCTGCAGGCCGCCGACGGATTCCTTGCTGAGCTGGTTCCGAGACGGGGGAACATGTGAGCGACAGGAAGCTCATGTCGTGGTACGAACAGGGGTTCAATGCGCCAACTCTTGCTCTTGCTGATTTTCCTATGCTCGATCCCCTCCGCCTGGGCGCAGAACCCCTTTGACGCGAGCTTTCGCGGCCAGACCTATCATTTTCAGCCCGCTATGGTGCAGGGCAAGGCGATTCTGAATCTGGCCGATCCTCAGGTGGTGGCTTTGATTCAGGCGACCTCGGCTCAAGTCCAGGTTTCGACCAGCGGGCGCACTCTCTATGTGTTTTTACCGGGTCGACAGACCTATTGGAGCGATGGCAGTAGTGTGTATACGCGCAACGGGCAAGAACTGGAGGCGCCGGGTCTGTTTTTCACCGAACCGGCTGCCGCCATGGAACCGCTGGCCCTCTTTGAAGCCATCGGCCTGCGCGCCTATCCGGTGACGGGAGGCTATCAGCTTGCCAGTCTGGTGACCGATTTTGGTCCTTCAGCCCCCGATTCATTGGAGCTCAAGCTAGTCACTTCGGCCCCTCTCAAGTTCGCGGCCACGGAACCCGAGCCGGGACAAATTCGGGTGGAGATCGCTGAGGCGGCCTGGGACCGGGCGGAGCGCAAGTTTCGGTTGGGCGAGGCCGATGTCGAAGTTTTCGGGGGAGACAAAGCCGGTGTGCCGCTGGTTGTCTTCTATCGCTTTCAGGCTTTCTGGACGGCCCGGGTGAAGTTCGGGCTGACCCGCGAGATTCTCGTCTCCCCGGAGCCTCGTCAGTATGTGTCGGCCACCCAGCAAGCCACCCTTCAGGAGGTCCGCGACGTTCCCGGCGCCGACGGGACCCGGGAGATCGAGTTTGTTCTAAACCGGGGCACGCAGTTCTTCTGGGCGCTGGACTCTGCCTCACGGACTCTCAAGGTCGAATTCCCGGCCACCAACTCCACGGCGAGCGGAGTGCGTGTCCTGCGCACCTCTAGCTTCCCGGTGGCTCGCTACGAAGCGGTGCTTGGACAAGGCCAGAGCTTCGAGTTTTACCAGAATCCGGAGACGCCGAACAGCTTGCGCTTGCGTCTGGCGGCCGGTTTGAAGCCGGTAGAAGCCAGCGGGACCGCCAGTATGGCCGGCTCTTACGGGGCCTCCGGTAGCATCGTGTTGGACCCCGGTCACGGCGGTGGCGATCCGGGCTGCTGCAACCGCGGCCTGGGGGTCTGGGAGAAAGACGTCACCCTGGACATCTGCCTGAGAATGCGCGACATCCTCCAAAAGCAGGGTTGGAAAGTCGATATGACCCGCGCCAGCGACCGCGACGTCACCTACGCCGGATCGCCCGATATCATGGAACTCCAGGCGCGTGCCGACGTGGCCAACAACAACAACTCCGACCTGTTTGTCAGCGTCCACTGCAACGCCAGCGTCTCCTCCGCCTCACGCGGGTCAGCCATCTATTGGTATAAACCCGAGGATCTTGCCTTGGCCCAATACCTGGATGTGCTCGACGACCGGCTGGGATTTGAACAAGACGGAACCATCCGCAACAGCTTCGCCGTGCTGCGCCTCACCAGCATGCCCGCCGTGCTGGTAGAAACCGCCTTCCTCACCAACCCCACCGAAGGCCGTCTCTTGGCCACCCCTGAAATCCGCCAGAAAGTCGCCGAACTACTTTCCGAAGCCCTGGGCAAATACATGGCCGCCGCCCGCAAGAAGTAATCCTCTACCTTTGGGTCTACCGGAATCGAGGAGCGGCCGATTGGTTGCGCGAGCCTCTTCGAGCAGGAAGCCCCGAGGCATTCGGGTATCTGGGCTTGAGGCGTCTTAAGCTACTTAGAAACGGGGATGGTAACTTGCGCTCGATTCTGGTTTTGAGTTTTTGGATCACTTTGTCGCTGCTTGTCAGTGCGGAACAACTGTATGTACGAAATCGGCCATTCAAGGGTGCGATCACTCGAGAAGCGGGCCGACTTTGGGTCGAATTGAAACCTCTCGTGGAAGCGATGGGCCTTGGTCTCACCGGCGATGACCAACAGGGCTATGTGGTTGCAGGTGGAGAGAATTCTGTTTTGCCCGGCCCTGGCAAGGTGACGGTCAAGGAGACAGAAGTCCCGAGCAACTCAACCGGCGGTTCGCTGCTCGTTCCTTTGGATCAGGTCGTCGAGTTGGTCGGGGCCAAGGTTATCGTCAACAAGTCCTTAGGGACGATAGACGTTAGCCTGGCTGCGGCTTCCACCGGCTCCAGTTCGTCGAGCTCCAATTCGGGAGCCGCCTACACGCTGATCGAGTATGGGGTTCCGGGTCAAGCCGTGACCGACCGGATGAAGCCTGTCTTCGCCACCGCGAGAAGCGAGTTCAAAAACGTGGACTACCGTTTCTGTAACGCTTGGAATGAGGGCGAGCTGAAGCGCTACTCCAAGCTTACTCAGAGCACGGACGCTACTTATCCGGCCGCTTTCCTGGTGGACCGCGACGGAAAGGTCTTGCTTCAGCTACGCGGTGGTCACGTGATCGAGGGCAGCCTGGTTCAAAGCCTGAGAAAAACCGTAGACGTCAATCGCAAATAGCCTTCTTAGTGGGGTAGCGCGGTCAGACCCCAGGAGTCGCTGACCGAGTCGCGTTGGCGGCCGGCGATGGCCTGCCAGTTCTCCTCCATCGAAGGCAGGATGTGGTTGCCCGATTCGTCCATTTCGGCCGGAGTGGGAAGTTCCAGGATGAACTCGTTGGTGTCGGCCACTTCGGCGAATTCTTCGAGCAGCACCGGGTTGAAAAAGGACCCGGACTCCTTGCGCATAATGTTGAGGGCTTCTTGATAGCTGAAGGCGCGCCGGTAGGGTCGGTTGGTGGTCAGAGCGTCGAAAAAGTCGGCGATGCCGATAATCTGGGCCTCGAAGGGGATGTCGTCCCCGGCCAGACCGTCGGGGTAGCCCTTGCCGTTCCATTTTTCGTGGTGGAAGCGCACGATGGGCATGACCTGGGGCCAGGGGAATTCGACCTCTTTGAGGGCTTCCCAGCCGATGACGGGGTGGCGTTTGATCAAATCGTATTCCATATCATCGAGCTTGCCCGGTTTGTTGAGGATTTGCTCAGGGATGCCAATCTTGCCCACGTCGTGCAGCAGTCCGCCCATCTCGATGCCCTCGACCTGGTCGTCGGGCAGGCCGATGTAGCGGGCCAGCATCGCTCCAATCGTGGCCACTCGCCAACTATGATACCGGGTGTACTGGTCACGGGCGTCGAGCAGACTGGCCAGGGTGCGCACGATGCTCTTGAAGAGTTCTTTGCGCTGCTCGATAAACGATTGGAGTTCGATGCCGGTCTGGGCATGGGTGATGCCTACGGTCGCCAACAACTGCAGTGTGGCGAAGCGGCTGATGTCGGCTTCCGAGTCGGGCCGCAATTCGGTGGCTTTGCGAAAGAGCTGCAGCGCCTGCTCGTATTGGCGTCGGTATGAGGCCACAGCGCCGCTGGTAAAGAAATTGAGAGCACTGTCGCCGTGAACCTGGGCGGCCCGTTGATAACTTTCGATAGCCCGGTCGTAGTCGTTGAGTTGGAACATGGTGGCGCCCAGGTAGTAATGAGCTTCCGCTTCCCGCGGATTTCGGTCGAGCACTTCCACGAATTGCTTCTTGGCCAGATCCAACTGCTTTTTCTGAAAATGGGCCATCCCCAGCGCGGTGAGAGTCTTGACGTCGTTAGGATTTTGGCGGAGAGCGTGATGGAAGCATTCGATGGCTTCCTCTACCTGTTCGCAGGCCAGGCACGCCTTGCCCAAGGTATAGCGGGCGTAGGCGTGATCGGGAGCCAACTCGAGGCATTTGCGCAAGGGTCCGATGGCCTGCATGTACTTTTTGAGTCCCGACTGCAGCACGCCCAACACGTAGTAGGCTTCCGCCTCCGATGGATCGAGTTCGACCGTTTTTTGCAGATGGCGAATGGCGGAGGGTGAGCGGCCCAGATTTTTGAAAAGCATTCCAAGTGAGAAGTGAGCTTGCTTGGATTCCGGGTCGATGCCCACGGCCTTTTCAAAGGCCTCCACCGCTTCGTCCATGCGGAATTGCTCTTCGTAGCAGCGGCCCATACCCAGGTAGCTCTCGCAGGCGTTGGGGCGAATGGAAGAAGCCTTCTTGAAGTGGGTGATGGCTTGCTCGTACTGTTGCGTCTTCAAATTGGCTTCGCCGGCTTGCTGATGGGCTTTAAAGTAGCCGGGTTTATCCACCAGAGCTTTGGCGAAACAGGTCAGAGCCTGGGGCGTCCGGCCCATCTCCAGCAGGCACTGGCCCAACAAGAAATTGCCGTAGGGATCGCGGGGACGGTATTCCAGCAGTTTCTGTAAATCGGGCCCGGCCAGCTTGATCCGGCCCAACATTCGATTGGCCCGGGTGCGGTAATACAGAGCTTTCTCGAAATGAGGGTTGCCGGTGATGACTTCACTGAAGTAGTGGATGGCGGCTTCGGTTTTGCCCAGCATCAAGTGGGCGATGCCCAGGTTGTAGCTCTTAAAGATACTTTTATCCTTGGCGTCGTCGAAGCGCTCCCAGGCACCCAGGGTGCCGCGAATCAAGCTTTGTCGGGTGTAATCGATATCGTCCAGGCATAACTCTCCGTCGCTATCGGTGATTCTCTCCCAGGTGCGTATGGCGGTGTCCCAGTTGGAAAGGCGACTGTAGGCGCAACCGAGTTCAAAGGCCGCTTGATTCATGCTCGGGTCGAGCGACAGCCCTTTTTCTAAAACGCGCAGAGAGTTGTGCCAGTCTTCGCCAGCCAAATAGACACGGCCCAGTTCGTAATAGGGCTTGGGATCGCTAGGATTGTCCGAAATCTGCTTTTCCAGCGATCGGATCCGAGAGTCTTCGCCCGGCAATCTAGACACGCCGAACCTCGAAATACAAAGAAAAGCCCATCGTATTTAGTATCACGTGGGTACGAGCCAAAGTCAAATTACATCCGCTCATCGCTGAGCCGGAGTTGCTTGCTGTGGGAATCGAGGACCTCCTTCTCATCGGTGGTCAGGGATGCCATTCCTTCGTGCCTGAGTTTGTCTAAAATCTGGTCGACGCGGGCTTCCGCTTCGCTGACTTCCGGACCGCGGAAACTTGGCCGGATGGGCGAGACCTTGGGTCCTTTGAAGTCGCTTCCCAAGCGGCTGCGACGACGTCCCCGGGCCGGTTTGCTAAAGGACTCCATCTGCATCAGCCAGTTTTGCTTGATCATCAAAGTCGCGAGTGCCATCGGGCTGAGCAGGGCGGCCCAGGCGATGGGTGGGGACATTAGCAAAATACCGCCGACGGTCAGCCCAAGTACCAGCGGCACTCGCAGGGGCAGCACCATCATCAAATAGATGGTTTCCCCCCAGTTGAGCAGCGCGAAGGCGGTGGCCACCCCCAACAGGGGAACCTGAAGCCCGGCCAGGACCATTGAGGGAGCCAGAAAGCTGACCAGTTGATTCACGAAGCCGGCTAACAGCACCGAACCCCAGAAAAGGCGTCGAAAGCGCACCGTTCCCAGTGAATTCTCCACAGAACAAGCGAAGGGAAGAAAGAAAAAGCCCGTGATCAGGGTGCCCAGGTTGAGGCCGCCGGCCAGGGGATAGCTGAGAAGGCGCCAGATCTGTCCTCGCATCACCGCTTGAGGACTGTCTGCCAGCCACTCTCCGGGTAGCGCCAGCGGGCTCAGGCCTTGCCAAAGCCAACCCAGCACGATGAGCCACAATATCTGGCGTACCCCAGGCGTTATTCGGTCAAGTCCCAGCATGGTCAGTTAGTTCTGGATCCTTCCTCGTGCCCCTTTCTAGGGAGCCTTCATAAACGGCCCGGCGGGCCGTTGCAATGCACGTTGGCCGCGTCCATCGCAACAGCCGACCAGCTATTACGAGGCTTTGGCGAGGGGACGGGCCTGGCTATTGTTGGTGGGCTTGGCCGTCGGGTTGTTTTTATTGTCGGTCGCTGGGGTGCCGGTCGAGGTGCCGGCGCTGTTCAGCGCAGACTCCACCAGTTGTTCAGTTTCTTTGCGCAGCTGTACGCCCTGGGTTTTGTATTGCTGATACTTTTTAGCCAGTTCGCTCTTGGCCTGAGCCGGGTTCGTGATGGCTTTGAGTCCGCCGCTCTTGTCGCCGGGTTTGGCGCCGGGCTGCTGTTGGGGTTGGGGGGCATTAGGGCCCTGCAGAACGGTCACGGCCAGGCGGGTCAGTTCCGAGTCCGGGTCTTCCTTTTGCTCCGGGTCCTCGGTCTTCTTCGCACCCTGGGATTTTCCGCAGCAGCCTCCGAGGTTTTCGGGCTGCTTCTCCTCGGGCTTTTTTTTCATCTCATCGAGCTGGTTCTGCAGGTCGGAGAGCTTCTGAAGCAGAGAATCCTTGTCTTTCTCTTTGCCCTCCTCGGTTTTCTTGCCGTCTTTCTCCTCGCCGGGTTTTTGTGAATCTTTGGACTTCTTGTTCTCGCTCAGCTCTTTGCTCGCGTTAAACCCGTCCTTCTTTTCGGCTGGTCTGGCTTCTTTGCCACGACTCGTTTCGGCGCTCCTGGCTTTGGGTGCGCTGGATTTGCTGATGTTGCTCGACTTCTTGCTGGAATTGGCTTTCGGGGTCCTGCTGTTGTGCTTGATTGTGCTCATGTTATTGGCTCTCTCTCTGATAACTCGGTGATCCCGGTCGGACTTTGCCCGTCCCTGGGACCCCTTATTTGCTGATCCAGGGGGGAGTAACGCCCCTCCCCCTGGACCCCCCACTTTGTGTCTTTTTTCTTGGTCTGTTTGGCTTTTGTTTAATTTTTGCCCTGATGTGCGTGAGGGCTCTACTCGCGAACGAGTAGAGCCCTCACAGGAGTAAGTATGTCGCTAGACTTTAGATGCGGAAGCCGCCGAGAGGGTTGCCACCGAGTTGCTGGCCGCCGAAGGGCTGTTGCCCGCCGAACGGTTGCTGACCGCCCATTTGCTGCTGCTGCTGCTGTTGGAAGGGGTCAAATCCTAGAGCGGACTGGACCAGCACTTTGGTGCCGGGTTGTGGTTGGAAGCCCTGCTGAGCCAGTTGCGTGGCTTTCTGCTGGAGCTGGCCTTTCAGTGCACCAACCTGGGGGTTCTGGCCGCCAGCCTGACCGGGACCGCCGGGGCCACCGAATCCGGGACGACCGAAGCCGCCGGGTCCTTGCGGACCACCAGCACCGGGGAAGCCACCCTGGATTCCGCCTACGCCGGGCTGCTGCTGGCCTGGGCCGCCTTGGAGACCCTGCTGGGGAAACTGTCCGGGCATTCCCATTCCGCTGGCCTGGAGCACCTGGGCCGCCAGGTTGGAAAGGTCTCCATCGGGAGTCTGCTGCTGGTTGGCGCCAGGAGCTTGAGCGCCGCCGGCCGGAGCCGCACCGCCAGCATCCCCGCCACCCGGAGAGCCACCACCCTGGTTGCCGCCGCCCTGCTCGCCGCCACCTGGCTGGGACTGGTTGGCCTGGTTAGCTTGTGCCGGGTTGTTCTTCATGTCACTGATCTGCTTTTCGAGATCCTTGACCTTGTCATCAAGCTTTTTGTCGTCCTTTTTCTCCTCGGGCTTGCGGTTCTTCTTGCCCTTTTCAGCCTTCTTGGCATCTTTGGCTTCTGGCGAAAGGTTGGTTTCTTCCCCTGGTTTGGCCGGCTTGGCTTCCGGCTTCTTGACATCCGGTTTTTTGACCTCAGTCTTGGGTTTTTGGACTTTCGCTTGTGGTTTGATGTTGGATTGGTTACCTACTTTGCCTGCTGCCATAAAAAGCTCTCCTTCATCTTCCGTGGGTTAGCCCCCGGAGTTGGACTTGGAACAATGCTATCACGGATCGACCCCCGGACTAGGCCCCAGTTCTTGTTAATTTGTTAATTTTGTTACAAAAAAGTACGGTCTCTGTAAATTCAAATTAACGAAGCGACAACAAAT
>JALHOV010000209.1 GCA_022842865.1 Vulcanimicrobiota bacterium
CGATTAGCCGCCCACAGCTCTTGCCAGCTTTTTAATTCATGGAGTTTGCGCCGGTAGAGCACTAACTGCGCAAAGAACCCCACCGTCTGGTCAAAACGCTGATGGGGCCGATTGGCTACTGCTCCGCCGATGGCGAAGTCATCCAGGCACAGGTCGGAGCCCATGGTGGCCTGCAGAGTCGAGAGCATCAGATTAAACATGGTGATTTTGTGGTTGCGGCAGATTTGTCGGGCCTGTTCGACAACCTCGCCTTCCAAGCGAAAGAAGACTTTGAAGGCGTGATCATCGCCCTCGGAGTGGGGTAAGGCCAGGTCGGGACAGTGGGCCAGCTCTTGCAGCCACCAGGCCCGCATCTCTTCGGCCTTGGGCAGAGCGAACCAGGCCTGCTGCCAGGCGCAAAATTCGGCGAAGCTGGCAGGCGGTGGATCCTCGGGCGGAATCTCCAGCTCGGCCATGATTTGTTCCAGGCTCCACAGGTCGGCGGCGCAATGGTGAACGTCGAACTGCATGACGTCTTCGTTCGCTCTCTGGTACAGACGTAGCCGGCAGACCGGCAATTTGCCCATGTCGAAGGGTTCGAGCGCATCCGCTAGCAGGGCTTCGCGGAGTTGCTCAACGCTCCAATCGCGGGCATCCACCAGCTTAAATGCAAGCTGGTGGTTTTCGTGGACTCGTTGCTCCACCTGGCATTCGGTATTGAGGTCATGCAATCCCAGCGAACCCAATCGGATCATGAGGACCTTGGCGTAATACTCGATATCTCGGTCTGCGGGCACGTGGTAGGTGGTGCGCAGGGCCGGGTGGCGGTCGACGATGGCCTGCGTGCGGCTGCGCAGCAGCTCTGGATCTTGCTTGCGCAGAAAGCGCACGGTGGAGCGCATGTTCCAGACCGGCCCGTGGCTCAGGATGCAATCCAGGTAGAGCCCCTGGAGAATGAAGGCGGTCTTGCACACGGTCGCCTGCTGCTTGAGCAGGCGGGCCAGCATGGCCCGCTTCTGGTCTGGAGTGAGCGATTGGAGGGAGGGCTTCATTCGGGGCTGTTCATCAGCATGGCGCCCAGCATGGCTTCGATTTCATCGTCCTCCAGATGTTCCAGGCCCTGATCGGAGGCCGGCGCGGCCTCTTCTTGAGGTTGGATAGAATCGGCCAGCAGACCCACCAGGCTGTCCACCGAGGGTTGGTCGAGCAGGGCGCTGGCCGAAAGGGTGAGGTTGAGGGTGCTTTTGACCCAGTTGCGCAGTTGCAGGGACATCAGCGAGTCCAGACCCATGTCCGAGAGCGACTGGCTGGCGTCGATCTTTTGCGGCTGAGTGCCCAGCACGCGGGCCAGTTGAGCCATCAGCATGGGCTGCAGGGCGGTTCGCCGTTCCTCAGGGTCCAGGTTCTCTAGATTCTGGGGACCGCTTTCGGCTCCGCCACTGCCGGCCAGCAGCGCTTCGAAGCGAGGCACCGGTTTACCACCCATGGCCTTGAGCAGCAGCGGCCAGTCGGCATTCATCACCCCCACCTGGGTGGGATTGACGCGCAGAGCCGCTTCCATGGCCTGCATGGCCTCGGCCGAGGTGATCATTTTGCTGCCGCCGGACTCCAGCCAGGCCGCCACCATCGGGTTGCGGGCCAGGTAGCCGACATCGCCGATGGGCCCCCAGTTGACGGTTAGAGCCGGCAGGCCCAGGGCCCGACGATAGTGGGCCAGGCTGTCGAGGTAGGTATTGGAGGCCGCGTAGTTGCCCTGGCCGGCGGCGCCGAACCAGGCCGCGTTGGAAGAGAAGAGGATGAAGAAATCCAGCGGCTGCTTCAAGGAAGCCTGGTGCAGATTCCAGCTGCCATGAATCTTGGCGTGAAAGACGCCTTCCAGTCGCTCCCGGGTGAGGTTGAGGGTGGGCACGTCATCCAGAGCCATGGCCGCGTGCACGATGCCCCGAATCGCACCGAGTTTTGCGAAGAGCTCGTCAACCGCCTTGGGGTCGCCCACATCGACCGCGTGAGCTTCCACTCGCGGGTCGTCAAAGCCAGTGTGTGCTTGCGGGGTTCTGGAGAGAACGGCCACCTTGCCGGCCCCCTGACTGAGCAGCCAGAGGACGACCTCTCGCCCAAAACCGCCCATTCCACCGGTCACGATATAGGTTCCGTCGGCGGATGGTTTCCAGTGGGGCTGCACTTCGGCGGGTGTTTCCGCTTGCAGCACCACCTTGCCGATGTGGCGGGCCATGCTCAAGCAGCGAAAGGCCTCGATGGCCTGGTTGTAAGAGAAGGTTTGCAGCGGCAGGGGTTGCACGGCCCCCGATTCCAGGTCGGCCTTGAGTTCCCGCATCCACTCCTGGACGGTCTCGGGCTCATAGTTGATGACCTGTTCCAGGTCGATGGCCGAGTAGGTCAGGCCCTTGCGGAAAGGGCTCAGGCCGACCCGCATATCGTTGTAGATGTCGCGCTTGGTGACGTCCAGGAAGCGGCCGAAGCGGCGCAGGATGGATAGACCGCCGGTCAGCCCTTCGCCGGCCAGACTGTTGAGCACCACATCGACGCCTTCGCCCTGGGTGACCTTCAAGACGTCGTCCACGAACGAGGTGGAGCGTGAGTTGAAGACATGCTCAATGCCCATTTCGTGCAAGTAGTGCACTTTCTCCGGGCTGCCGGCGGTGGCCAATACGCGGGCGCCCACTTTGCGGGCCAGTTGGATGGCGGCCAGTCCCAGGCCGCCCGAGGCAGCGTGAATGAGCACCGTGTCCCGGGCTTTCAGGCGACCCACCTGGATCAGAGCATAGTAGGCCGTCACAAAAACCAGCGGCAGGGCCGCCGCCTGCACGTCGCTCACACGGTCGGGGGTGGGGGCAAGGAAGTCGCGCGCCACGACCACCTGCGAAGCGAAGGCAGAAGGTGCGATACCAAAGACCCTTTGACCCGGCTTCAGGTCTTTGACCTGGGAGCCGACTTCGCTGACGGTGCCAGCCATTTCGATTCCCAGCACACCTTCGGTGGGATACAGACCCATGGCGCGCATGACGTCACTAAAGTTCAGGCCGGCGGCAGCCGGGCGCACGCGCACCTCGTGAGGTTCCAGTGCGCGTGGGAGGGGAACGGTCCACTGCAGGGCTTCTAGAGTGCCGGGACGCTCGCAGGTGAGCACATAGTCCTGGCCGGGCCGCGGTGGCACGGGGGCGGCGCTTTGCTGAGAAAGCGGCAGGCGCTGCAGGCGCTGAATGAGCCGCTCTCCGTTGCGGTAGGCCACTTCCTCCGGACTCTTCGAGGAGAGCTCCTGGTAGATGCGGTCGACATCCTCTTCGCTTTCGATATCGATGAGTGTGGCTTTCAAGAAGGGGTCCTCGGTGGCCAGCACGCGCACCAGCCCCCAAATGGGGGAGCCGCTCGGGTTCACCAGGGTTTTTGGGTCGGCCGGCTGGGCCTGACGGGTGACGCAGAAAAGCCGGCTGGACATCAGGCTGTGCCGGTCATTTTGCTGAACCATTTCCAGCAGGGGCATCAGCGGGGCGGCCGGGTCTTCCAGGCTGGCCGAGAGTGCCTGCAGGTGGAGAACTCCGGAGAGCTTGCCCATTTCGCGCATGTCGAAGCTTTGGCCCGGCGAAACAACTCGGGTGGTGTGCCCGTTTTGGGCCAGTCGCTCGACCAGTTTCGTGGCCACCGGGCCCCCGTCGCTGAAGACGAGCCAGTTGCCCGGGGCGGTTTCGGTTGTGGCCAGTTCCGCCGCCACCCAGTGGAACCCGTAGCAATAGCCGTCGGTGGCGTTGGAGGCGGCCTCGGCCGCGCGCACCAACCGGTAACCGAGCAGGTCGAAGAGCACCTCGCCTTGACGATTGCACACGGTCAGATCGCCTTCCAGTTCGCGAGCCGTCTGATGGCTACAGCGCATGTAGGCGATCAGCTCATCCTCCAGGGGGCGGAGCACGCGCACGCGCCGAGCGGCCACCGGCAGCCAGTTGGTGCCTTCGCCCATGAGGCCGGCGTCGAGAGCGGCCAGGCCCACCTGGAAACAGGAGTCGATGGTTCCCGGATGGGTTAAGGAAAGGCCATCAGCCGAACTCAGTCGGGCCGCGCCACGGACGTGGGCCAGGGCCTCGCCGGGGCCTTTGCGGCCGCTCTGGATACAATCGAAGGTGGGTCCAAAGATCAGGCCTCGGGTGGCCCACTGTTTGGTCAAGCTGCCCTGCCAGGCTTCGGGGAGGCGGGCTTCGATGGCCTGCCAGTCCAGGTTGGCGGGAATGGCGCCCGGATCGGCAGAGATGTGGGCGCGGAAGTGGACCTGGCGTTTCTCGTGGCCGTCCACGGCTTCGGAATAAATGGTGAGGTTGCCGTCCTCGTGAACCACCGTTTGCAGCTGCAGCTGGTGGTTCACAAAGCAGGCGGCGTCAATGTGCACGTTATCCAGGGCCACCGGCAACTGTCCGGTCTTAGCATGAGCTGCCTCAAAGCCCATTTCCATCATGGAGCTGGCCGAGAGAATCGTCTGGCTGTGGAAAATGTGGTCTTTCAGCCAACCGGGGTCGTTGGGATTGAGGAACTGGGCGAAGATGTTCGGGTCGGACTGATGTCCGAGCATGGCGTAGTGGCTGGGCTCGGTGCGGAAGCGGCGCACGCGCCGGGATTCTTGCCAGTAGCGCTCGCGCTGCCAGGGGTAGCGGGGCAGGCGGGCCCAGTCCACCGCTGCTTCGCCCCACTTGAGATGGACGCCCTGGCTGTAGATTTCGCCCAGCGCTTGCAGGAAGGTTTTACGTTCGGGCTGGTTGCGCCGCAGGGTGGCCACCGATTTGCCCACGATTTCCGTGATGGCCGCGCCCAAGACGGGGTGCCCGCCTACTTCCAGGAAAAGGGTGATGCCGTCCCGGGCGGCATTAGAGATGGCCTGGCTGAAGCGCACGGTGGAACGCACGTTTTGCCACCAGTAATCGACGTCTACGGTTTCTACCGTGTCTCCGGTTACGGTGGAGTAAAGTTTCCGCCGCGGCCTTTGAGGCTTGAGGTCTGTGAGAGCGGCCCGAAGGTCGTGCTCGATCACGTCCAGCTGAGCACTGTGAAAAGCGTATTCCACCTTCACATCGTTGCAGTCAAAACCGGCATGACGCAGGCGCTGACCGACCTGCTCCATGGCCGCGTGCTCGCCCGAGAGGACGACGGTGCTGGGTGCGTTGATGGCTCCCACGCAGACGCCGGGCTGGAGATACAGTTCCAGTTCGCCGGCCGAGGCAGACACCGAGATCATGCGGCCTTTGCTGGATTCGCGATCCATGGAGCGGCCGCGGTGGACCACCAGTTGAATGGCGTCGCCGAGTTCCAGCGCGCCCGAGGCCCAGGCGCTGGCCACTTCGCCGACGCTGTGACCAATCAGGGCTTCGGGCTCGACGCCCCAGGCTGCCAACATGCGTGTCAGGCCGGCCTGGAGCGCGAAGATCATGGGCTGCACCACGGCCGTCTCGTCGATGGAGGTCTGGTCGCTCTCGAAGGCCTGGCGTAAAGACCAGCCGGCTGCTTTGTGAAAATGCGGCTCGCACTCGTCCACAAATGCGCTAAAGGTCGGATCTTGTAGGAGGGTCCGGCCCATTCCTCGCCACTGCGAGCCCTGTCCACTGTAGACAAGGGCCACTCGCGGAGTTTGGCGCACGGCCGGGTGGATGACGGCGTTTTCCAGATCGGAGAGCTTCTCGGCGGTGACAGCGGTCCGATAGGGATGGTGGGTTCGGCGCATCAGGCTGGCATAAGCGACTTGTTCGAGCGGACTTTCCAGCCTCTGATAACGGGAGATCAGTTCCTTAAGAGCGCCTTCACTGCGGGCCGAAAGGAAGATCGGAAAGGGCCCTTCGGCAGGTTTGTCACTTTTGGGCGTGAGCGGAGGGGAGGCTAAGACTACGTGTCCATTCGTGCCTCCGAACCCAAAGCTGTTGACGCCCAGGAGAAAGTCTTCCTGGGGCAGTTCGGTGACCTCGGTGGGCACCTCCAGGCCGAACTTCTGGAAAGGCACGCTGGGATTGGGGTTGTCGAAGTGCAGGTTGGCGGGAATGCGCCGGTGGGAGGCCACCAGGCAGGTCTTGATAAGGCCGGCCATGCCGGCGCCGGCTTCGAGGTGACCAATGTTGGCCTTGACCGAACCCACCTTGAGCTTTCTGGATTCGTGGCCAAGTACCGTGCCGATCGCTGTGGTTTCCACCGGATCGCCCGCCTGCGTGCCCGTGCCGTGGGCTTCCAGGTAGCGGACTTTCTCCACCGGCAGGCCCGCATAGGAGTCGCGCAGCAGACGGATCTGTCCCTCCACGCTGGGGAAGGTCAGGCCCTCGTTCCGCCCGTCTGAGTTGACCACGGTGCGCAGGATGGTGGCGTAGATGTGATCTCCGTCCGCCTGGGCCTGGGCCAGCGGCTTGAGCACGACGGCGCCGGCCCCTTCGCTGCGCACGTAGCCGTCGCCACAGACGTCGAAGGCGTGGCAGCGACTGGTTGGACTGAGCATGGAGAGGCGACTGAAAGCGACGTGGTGAATCGGATGAAGCAGGGCGTTGACGGCGCATACCATGGCGCTGTCGCATTCGCCCCGCTGCATGCTGGTGACGGCCGCGTGCAGGGCCACCAGGGCCGAGGAGCAGGCGGTGTCGATGGTCAGACTGGGGCCGTGCAGATCGAAGGCGTAGGAGATGCGGTTGGAGGTCATGCACATGGCCCAGCCGGTGACGCTGTGGGTGGTCAGCGAGTCGAGATCTTGAATGTCGTAGTAGTCGTGGGAAGAGGCGCCCGTGAAAACGCCCATGCGGGTGCCGGCTACCTTTTCCAGCGGATAGCCGGCGTCTTCCAGCGCTTCCCAGGCCACTTCTAGCAGAACGCGCTGCTGGGGGTCGATGCCGGACGCTTCGCGCGGAGAGATCCCGAAGAAGGCCGGGTCGAAGCCGTCGATTTCCTTGAGAAAGCCCCCCTGAGCTTGAGGCGTACGGAAGTCGCGTCCTTTTTCGGGATGGTGGAAGCGGTCCTTGAGCCAGCGTTCGCTGGGGATGTCCGTTACCGCGTCGACCCCCTCCATGAGCAACTTCCACAAGGCCTCGGCGTCGTGGACATCTCCGGGCAGTCGGCAACCGATTCCAGTGACCGCGATCGGGGTGAATTCCATGCTCATCTCCTTGGTGACGGGGCTTCTCGCTCGCGGGTTTCGATCCGCCCCTGTCATGTCCCTTGCGAAGCGGTTTCTGCTGTGTGCTGTTCAGTCGATGCCGTAACGCTTCAGGACGTGGATGGCGGACTCAGCCATGGCTTTGGTGCTGCCTTCGCTATAGCCGCCGCTAGGCACGCTTAGGATGGGGAGGCCCTGGCGTTGGGCTTCGGCAAAGACGAACATGTCCCGTTCCAGCACCCCTTTGTGACTGAGTATCAGGCCGCCCAGGGGGTCGCCGGCCAGGACGTCGGTGCCGGCGTTGTAGATGAGCAGGTCGGCTTCCTGACTCAAAAAGGCCGGTAGATGTTCGGTCAAGGTGCTCAGGTAGAGGTCGTCTCCGCTGCCCTGGGGTAAACCCAGGTCGACGTTGAGCCGGCTTCTGCCCAGTTCGTCTCCGGCGGGATACGTGTCGCGGTTGTAGATGTCGAACAACTGGACGCTTTGATCTTCAGCGAAGCAATGGGAGACTCCGTTGCCTTGATGAGCATCCAGGTCGACGTGGAGCACCTTTTTGAGCTTGCCCTCATCTTGGAGCGTGCGCACCAGGTAAGCGACGTCGGCCAGCACGCAGAAGCCCTCGCCCTGGGCGGGTTTGGCGTGATGAAAACCTCCCCCCAGGCTGATAGCCACTCCTTGCTGCAGGGCGTGGCGGGCTCCCCGCAGCGCGCTCTGGGTGGCCCAGCGCATAGGGGTGAGCGCGATCCATTCGAGAAATTTGGCCGGGCACAGCGCCAGTGGGCCCACTTCGAAAGCGCGGGCCAGAACCTGAGGGCGCTGCAGACTCCGGAGATACTCGGGATGGTGCACCCGGGTCAACTGGTCATCGTGAACGGGCCCCTCGGGCTCGAGCAAGCCCCATTTGCCAACTCCGAACTCTCGATCCAGCGCTTGACTGACGCGCCGAGGCCGAGAACCGTCGAAGGGGTGGAGCAAACTCAGGCCGGGGAAGCCCATCACCAGTTTGGGATGATAGACAACCCGCGCCATTTATTTGCGCGAGTCGCGCCATTCCAGGAGTTTTTGCACTCCGCTGATCGAGAAGGGCCAGCCCAGGCCCAGGATGATGTGCTCGGCGCCAGCCTCAACAAACTTGTCTAACTGGTCCAACTCCTCGGGGCGCATGACCAGCACGGTGCGATCGATGTCCTTGGGATTGCGGCCGACGTCGGCGCAGTGTTGATCGAGAATCTTGTTTTTGGCGGCGAAGACGTCGGGGGGTCCAAAACCGTTCCATAAATCCGCGTGCTTGGCCACCAGTTTAAGGGTGACCTTTTCGCCTCCACCTCCGATCATGATGGGTAGTTTCTTCTGTTTGGGAGGGGGAGTCAATTTGCCCAATCGGTCTTCTAAAATGGGCAAATTGTGTCCCAGGTCTTTCAGCCGGGAAATGGCCGTGCCAAACTCAAAATCGTATTCTTTGTAGTCGCGCTCAAACCAGCCCGAGCCGATGCCGAGCACGGCTCGTCCGTTGCTGATGTGGTCCAGGGTTCGTGCCATGTCGGCTACCAGTTGGATGTTGCGGTAACTGTTGCAACCTACCAGGTGGCCCAGGATGGCGTGCTGGGAATGGCAGGCCATCGCCGTGAGTGTGGTCCAGGCCTCGAAGTGCGCGTGCTTGTTGGGAGAAGCGGTGACCGGGGCGTCCGCCATAGGAGCCCCTTCCTCGCCATAGAGGGGATAGAAGTGGTCCCAAAGCCACAGGCTGTCGACTTTCAGGCTGTCACAAGCCCTGGTTGCTTCCAATAATTCTTCCATGGTGCAGTGTTGTGGGTGGAGTTGGACTCCGACACGGATGGGCATTTTGCGTCCTCCTACTAGGGATTGTCAGAGCCTTCCTGCGCCGAGCGGACGGGTCCTCCACTTGACCAAATCGTCGAATTTCGATACCCTGGAATCGTGGCCAATCAGCGCTGGAACTGGAGTTTAAGCGCGCTCCTGTGGTTCACCACAGGCGCCTGGGCCGAGCCTTACGTCTCCTCCGATGGCCGCTTCTCGGCAGAACTCTCGTCCGCCACGACCTGTGCCACTTCGCAGTCAGAGTCTCCTGTAGGGGCGATCGTAACCACCGTATATCTGGATAAGCAGCCGGGCCGATTTCTGACGGTTAGCTTTACCGACCTTCCGAAATTGGCCATTCTGGCGGGGCGCGAGCGGATTTTTGACGAGGCTAGAGATGGAATGTTGCAGCAGTGTGGCGGCCTACAAATTGCCTGGCGGCGACAGGACCCGCAAACGCGACGATTGCTTTACACCTCGCCGGGTCATCGCGGAGAAACTCTGTTTCGCCTGGAGAAATATCGGCTCTATGTGGTCGACGTGCGCTCCGAAATCAGCTTGAAGCCCTCGCTGGATTCGCAATTTCTGCAATCCTTCAAGATTATCAGTCCGCCGGCCGCCAGCGCCCCCGCCCCCAAGGACCCCTGAATGGCGCGGACCTGACAACGAAAAACGGGCCCATCCATAGGACAGGCCCGCTTTCAATCTGGCGAATCGGTAGAGTTTAAGTTCCCCAGCAGTTGCCGAAAGGCTCGTTACGAGTGGGGTTAAAGCTTTCGTAGTATTTTTCGACCGGGTCCTGCTCCTGGCTCTGGGGTGCTTGTTTCTTGGACTTGGGCGAACCGGTTCCCCAGCAGTTGCCGAAAGGCTCCTTGCGCTGGGGGCGATAGGTCTCCTGGGGCTCTTCCGCCGGGGGGTTCTCTGCGCGCTTCTCAGCCGGCTTTTTGGATTGGGGGCGGCCCGTGCCCCAGCAGTTGCCAAACGGTGAACCAACGAGCGACATAATCTTACCCTCCGAATGCGTGTGTGTGTTTACTCCGTCAGCCTACACGGGTGGCCTGAAAAATAACTCATTCAGGGTTAGCATTTGGCTGCTTCACTTCCAAAAAGCCCGGATGGATTGTAGCCACTCGGCAAGCTCGCCGATGCCCGCTGGATCCAGTTCGTAGATGCGTTGTTGGGCCAGCGGGCGAACCCGAACCAACCGGGCCTTGCGCAGGGCTTTGAGATGCTGCGAAATGGCGGGCGCGCTCAGTGTAAAGTGGGCGGCGATGTCCCCGGCCGAAAGAGGGCCAGAGGCGAGTATTTCTACAATGCGTCGTCGAGTCGGGTCTGCCAGCGCAGCGAAGGTCTGCATTCGGGCCATCATGTGGCTCTCGCTTAATTAAGTCAATGCTTAAATAGCGGGACAAAAAAAAGCGCCTGTCTCGGCGCTCTTTCCTATTTGCCTTTTTTGAGGGCGTAACGGGTTACGGTGAAGACGCCCACCGCAAAGATTCCCAACACGGCAATCGCCGACGCTTTGGCCACGAACGAGGCCGCAGTGGCCGCGAAGGCAAATCCAGCCAGCGCGAGTTTGGCCCCCAGGACCAGGAGGACCAGTAGGACAAGGATGCCTATGATTTTTGCCATGGATGCAGTGATCTCCGTCTCTTGAATACCCTCTAAGTGTAGCAAATCGAGCGGGTGAAACTCAACCTCTGAAATTACAGCCAACGAAGGTCTTGGGGCCTTAAGGGGCGAGCTTCCAGCTGACCCCCTCCAAGATGGGTTCGCAGCTGCCGTCGGCTCCGATCTTGGCTCGCATAGAGTGACTGAGGTCACGACTTTTATCGTTGCTGCTGACGCAAACGTCAACCACGCCGTTATCTTCCAAACGTACTGACAGAGTTTGCGGGCCAGGGCCGTTGACCAGCTCATAGCCATAGGTCTTGTGTTCGGAGTCTTTTTGTGGGAAGACGTACCAGTTGTTGCCCGTGCCCAGATCGATCTCGGCGTTGGCGAAGACATCTTCGGACTTGAGGCAGGCCTCGCGCAGGGCCGGACCCTGTTGGGAGAGGTCGCGAACGTCGGTGATCAATCGGTCCCCGTAGCAAGGTTTGAGGCCCTGCAGGACAATGTCGTCGACTTTGCCGTCCAGTTGCAGGGTGTGTGTGTCCTGACCGACCTGAAAGGTGGCCTGGTCCTTGGTCGCCTCGAACTCTTCTCGGGTTTCGCCAGCTTTGCGCTGAATGCGTGTGATGCCCGACCAGAAGGGCGCGTCAGGGTTCATTTTCAAAACAGACATAGGGTATCTCCTTGGCAGGCAGTCTAGCCGTCTCGGCTGAAAAAAGGCTGATATGTTCGACCATTATCTGGCTTTTGGCGACAGCATGAGCATCGACGAGTATGCTGGTCCACAATTGGGTTCGGCCTCTCTGTTACACCGCAACCGCTACGATTTCTGGCCGGAGTTTGATCGGCTCGACCTGGTTTCCCTGAATCCACGCTGCGGTTACATTCGTCTGGCCTGCAACGGGGCCACTTTAAGCGGGGTTTGGAAGCAATGGACCGAGGCCCCCCGAGTAGAGGGGCGAGTATTGGTTACGCTCACGGTGGGCGGCAATGACGTGTTGACCGGCCTGGGACAGACCGAAAGCCGGGTCGGATATGCCTGCGGGAACTACTTTGGGGCGGAGCCGGTGCAGAGCTGGGCCCAGTGGCAGGAGTCTTTGTCGAGGTGGCTGGAGCAAGTCGAGGAGACTTATCGCGATGCCGTGATCGTGGTGGGTAACGTCTATGATCCCACCGATGGAACGGGAGTCTTGCACAGCGGGGCGAGCCTGGGCGCTCGCCACCAGGGCTTGGAGGTGATGAACGATCTGCTGCGCCGGGTGACTACCCAGCGTGGGCTTCCTTTGGCGGACATCCAGGCGCATTTCCTCGGTCACGCGGCCGAGTGGGTCTATCGCGAGATAGAACCCACCCAGCGCGGTTCCAGCGAGATCCGCCGGGTTTTTTGGCGGGCCATCAGCCCTTAGGCGCCTCGGCCTGCCTGGCGCCGCAGTCGGGACAATAGCAGTCCCGGTCCGGGACACGCTCGAACCATACTTTGCTGCCGCACGAGCAGTGTACGGGCAAGGCCCTGGCCTGCCCGCATGCGGAGCAGAACGCGCCCGAGCAACCCTCTCGACCACAGGCGATGCAGTGAGCTTTGCTGAGGGCGGGAGCAGGTCGTGCCCGCTTCACGGTCTGGAGGGCCTGCTCCATCGATCGCTCCAGCCGCTCGGCGCGCTCTCGAACCGAGGAATAGTCTTCGGGACGCAATCGGTCCACATAAGCGCTCAAGGCTTCGGCCTCGTTCAGTGCATAAGTTGGCCGGGCCACTTGCGGTTTGGAGGCCATCCATTGGAGAAGCTCCTCCGACTGGTCACTGAGATCTTGAAGGCGGGTTTGCAGCTCGCGGATCTGGATGCGCTGCCAGGCCTGGCGGTTGCTTCTCCAACGCGGGTAAGTGAACGTCACCAGGGCCATGGCCAGGAATCCGGCGCCCAAAAACACGGCTTCGCGCCAGGGGCCTCCGAAGACGCCGTTGACCACCACCGCAAGTGTCAGGTCCGCCAGGGGTAGCACGTAGAGCAGGGAGAAGCGCAAATTGACGGTGCGCCAGACGTGGAGCAGCAAGAGGGGTTGCGCCAGTGCCGCCGCGATGGCCAGACCCAGGCTTAAGGGCAGTCCCTGGCTTAAAGTAAGCACACACAGGGCCGGGAAGAAGCTACTGTAAGTCAAGGCTAACATTAGAAAGTGGCCCCAGCCGAAACGGGAAAGGCAGCCGGGACGATAGAGTTCGCCCACGTACCAGAACCCCAGTCCAAAGAGAAGAACGGCCAGTCCGGCCAGTCGGCACAGCAGCATAACGCGACCCATCAGGCTGTGTGAGCCCGGCAGCTCCACCAGAATGGGGGATTGGGAAACCAGGTTGTTCAGTTGCCAGGTAAAATGACCGGCGGCCGGGGTCGTCTGGGGCTGCAGGCTCCGTTCCGATA
>JALHOV010000210.1 GCA_022842865.1 Vulcanimicrobiota bacterium
TTCAAGTCTTAAACTCCCAATAGCTTCGCCTAGAAAATAGGATCACGACTCTAAGGTATCATGGAACACGATGCGGGTCTATTCGCGCCGGCTTTCTAAAGATTCACGTTTGCTAACAAGTAGACGTGGCCTGCCCGCCTCTCAGGAGGCCCGGGTCTAGCCGGTCACGTAGTCCCGTTCGATGAATTGTCCCGGTTGCGGGTTCTCCAACCCCGGAGGATTCAAGTTCTGTGGCCACTGCGGCCAAAAGATCACCCAGGAGCGCCCGCCGGAAGCGGAGCGGCGCCAGCTGAGCGTCATGTTTTTTGACCTGGTCGGCTCGACCGCTCTCTCGGGAATGCTCGATCCTGAGGAACTGCGGGATTTGGTGCAGACTTACCAGCAGGTCTGCAACGAGGTGGTGGCGCGCTATCAGGGTCACGTGGCCCAGTATTTGGGCGACGGCATTCTGGTCTACTTCGGGTTTCCGAAGGCTCACCCCGACGACGGGCAGCGCGCGGTAGCCTCTGCTCTTTCCATCCTCTCGGCCATGGCTGCCCTCAGCGAGAGCCTCGAGAAAGAGAACCGTCCGCGCCTGGACCTGCGCGTGGGCATCCATACCGGGCTGGTGGTGGTAGGCGAAATGGGCAGCAAGGAACATCGAGAACACCTGGCCCTGGGGGAAACCCCCAACGTGGCCGCTCGTTTGCAGAACCTCGCCGGCATCAACGAGGTGGTTTTCAGCGCCGCCACCCACGCCCTGGTGCAAGATGAGTTCGAGCTGGAGTTTCGAGGGTTGCACAGTCTCAAAGGCGTGGCGGAGCCGGTGCCGGTCTATCGGGCGCTCGGCTGGTCGGCGGCCGAGCAGCGCCGCCAATTGCGGCGCCATCGTCGCCAGGCGGTTCCGCTGTTAGGACGGGAGCCTGAGTTTGCTGTCCTGCGGGATGCCTGGACCCAGGCTTGCGCCAGCCGCGGTGGGGCTCTGCATCTTTTGGGGGAGCCGGGCATCGGCAAATCGCGCCTGGCTCAGGAGCTGAAAGATCAGCTGAAGCCCAGCGGCGCTTTTCTGTTGAGCTGCTTTTGTGAGCGAGAGAGCGCTACCACGCCGTTTTCCGGAATGGCCGCACTGGTTCGGCGCGAGTTAGAATTTTCGCCGCCGGAGCTGGCCCCCCGGGAAAAACTGGAGCATCTGCTGAGCAAGGCACCCGGGTTGGAGCCGGAGCTCGCCATGGGTTCGCTAGCTCAGCTGTTGCAACTGGACCATCCCTTCCCCCCGCTTTCGCCGCAGGCCCAGCGCAGCCAGCTCATGAACGTGCTTTGCCAGCTCTTTCTCACCCTGGCGCGTCAGCAACCTCTTTTGGTGCACGTCGACGGCTTCGAATGGCTGGATCCCAGTTCGCAGGAATGCCTGCGCAAGCTGGCTGAACAGGCCCGTCAGGCGCCGCTTTTGCTGCTCCTGATTTCGCGTCAGGCGGAGACGGGAGACCTGCCCGAGCTGCATCTGGAAAAGCTGACGCCGGCAGCCAGCCGGCAGCTGGTGGAAGCCGTGCTGGTTCACCTGAATCAGGCGCAGTCCGACCCTTACCGGCCCGAAGTGGACCAGATTCTCGAACGAGGCCACGGTGTGCCCATGTTTTTGGTGGAGCTGACCCGAGCCGCCTGGGCGCGGCGCGGGCTGAGCGGCTTGCCGGAGCGGCTGCACGAGTTCCTGATGTCGCGAGTGGATGAACTGGGCCCCTCCAAACTGACGGCTCAGCAGGCGGCCACCATCGGACACCGGTTCTCTCGCCCGCTGGTGGCGGCGCTGGCGGAGGGCGAGGTCAGCTCTCAGGTCGATCAACTGATCGCCCAGGGCATGGTCACACCCAGGGCGCAAAGCGGCGAGCTTTTTTTTGTCCAGAACTTGATGCGTGAGGCCTGTTACGATTCGTTGCTGAGGTCCGTGCGCCAGCGTTACCATTTGCGCCTGGCTGAGGTCTTCGTGCATCAGTTTCCTCTGTGGGCTGAGCAGAACCCCGGGATGGTGGCCTATCACTTTTTACGATCGAACCAGCCGGCTGAGGCGGCTGCCTGGCTGCACCGCTCGCTGTTGCGAAACCTGGCCCGCTGCGCTCTGCACGAAGCTGTGGCGGCCAGTCGCGAAGGGTTGCAGTTACTGGACAGCCTTCCCGCCGAACATCCATCCCAGGCGTTGCGCCTGGCGTTTCTCACCCTCCAGGGCAGCGCCTGGATCGGTCTCAGAAGCTACGCCGCGCCCGAAGTGGAGCAGACTTTTTCGCAGGCTCGGGAAGTGTGCCGCGCTCTTGGCGACGGGCCCCAGGTATTCCCTGTGCTGGCAGGTCTGTGGGCACTTTACCTGGTGCAGGGACAGTTGACCAGGGCGGCCGAGCTGGCCGAGCGCCTGCTGCAATTGAGCCGGACCGATCCGCAGCTACGCCGAGTAGCGCGCGCTACTCACGGACAGACTTGCTTTTTCCGCGGACACTATCTGGAGGCCGAGGATTCTTTGCGTGAGGCGGTCGGACTCTATGATCCGGAGCAGGCCCGGGGCGAAACATTGTCCTTTCTGTTGACCGAACCTTCCATTGCCAGCGCCTCTTATCTGGCTTACAACCGCTTGCTTCTAGGCGACGAGGCAGAAGCGCTGCAATGGAGCCGACGGGCTCGTCAATGGGCGGAACAGCTGGAGCATCCGCATACGCTGGCTCATACGTATTCGTTTGAAGCCTGGCTGTGGATCAGCCTCGGTCGTTTCGCTGAGGCCCGTGCTCTGGCCGAGGAGCTGCTGTCGTTGGCGATGCAGCAGTCCTTTCTGCTCTGGGAATCGACTGCTAACGTCTATATCGGTTTGAGCCGTTTGAATGCGGGCGACCCTGAGGGGGCCGCTCAGTTTCAGAAAGGCTTGGAGATGGGGGACGGTAGCGGAGCCAAATTGGGCCAAACCTGGATGCTGGCCAGTCTGGCCGAGGTTCTATTCGCCTCCGGCGATCGGGATCAGGCACTGGCCGTGTTGGAAATGGCCCTGGCTCAGGTGGAAGAAGGCTGGTACTGGCCGGAATTGCTGCGCTTGAAGGCGCGCTTTCTCGAGTCGAAAGAATTGCTGGCCGAGTCGCGGCGCCTGGCCGAAGAGCGCCAGGCGGTGTGGTTTCTGAGCAGGCTCTAGAGGCGCCGCAGGGCGACTTCCATTAAAAAGCGGCGGCGGTAGGCGTGGCGTGCCGCCAGTCCGACATCGCGAGCCAACTGGTAATTGGAGGCGGCTCCGATGGCCGAACCGATGACCACCAGGCCCTGCAACAGCTTGCGCTCCAGAAGGTCGAGGGCCAGTTGACGGGCCAGCCGGAAGTTACGTACCAGCGCCTGGGTCTGCGGCCCGGAGCTGCGCACCGAAAAAGCCTGAATGGCTTCCAAGGCCTCGACCGTGGTGCCATGGCCAATCATCTCCTGCATCTGATAGGTCTGGCGCGCCAGATCGGGGCGGTGGCTACTGCCCAGGCTGTGGCCCAGGTCCAGCACCTGAATGACGTGAAAGCGCTCCTGTGGCGGCTTCACCGGAAAGCCGTAAACGATGGCAATTTCCTGAATGATGCGAAACAGGCAGCAATATAGGATGGGAATATCGGCAATCAGGCCGATTACGCCGGCCGCTCCCGTGACGGCGCCTTCCAGCGTGAGACCAGTGGTGTTGGTCTTGACCAGGTCGGCGCAGAAATCGTCGAGTCGCTGCACCGGCTGGCGCAGAATGTCTAGAGAACCCCGGAGCGGCCCGGTTTCTCTTTCCAGGCGTTGCAACACGGCTTCGCGCGATACCAACCAGGTAGAGCCCAGGCGCATTTGTTCAAGCGCGTTGGAGACGGCATTGGTCAGCTGATTCTTAAGATTCTCGGGGACCTTGTCGGCCAATTGGGTCAGCTTTTTCTCTCCCCAGGCGCCCAATCGACTGCGCGCCGGTGGGGCGGTGAGTAATTGTGCGTCGGTTTCTTGCAGCAGGCGCAACTCGTGGGGAGAGAGATAGCGCAGCCAGGGAGGCGTGGCCATGCACAACCACTTCGCGAGACGTCCGGTGTTCCTCTAGGGTCTCGATTCGGGCGGAGCGACGGCTCCCGGCGAGGGACGGCGAGGCGGCTGGGCGACCCGGCCGGGAGTCGGGTAGTGGGGCCGGGGACAAGGCTCCTTGGGCGGCGGTCGCTTGGGCGGGTCTTCTTTCTTGGTCTTCGCGAAGGCCCTATCGATGGCGTCGTCCATCTGTTTCTTCAGCTCCGGGTTGGGAAGCGGCCGCGCCTCCAACTCCTGGCCGGCTGTCATTGCGATGATGCCGCCTACCGCCGCCAGGTCCAACAAGAAGCGTCGCCGAGTAAAAGAGTTCATCTGGGGCTGGTCGCTTTGGATTGTATTTTGTTCCCTCGTCAGGGTCGGGACGATCGTACTCGCCGCTGGGCCTTCGAACGTGTTATCCTGGTTCTGTTATTTTGCGCGGCGACTTTGGTGGAATGACCTCACAAGCCCGAAGGAAATGGGCTGTTTCGCGTGCTACGAAGTCGACTCGGCAAGTGGGTTTGGGCTGTCTTTCAGCTTTTTCGAGGTCGGGGAATTTCCGCCGACCTGTTGGATCTGAACTATTATTTGCGCCGGGACCCATGGAGTTATCAGACTTCTGAGTTAGAGCAGGGGAAATACCGGGATATTCTCTCCTTGCTACCCAACGCCACCGACGCAACTTTAGAAGTAGGTTGCGCTGAAGGTGTATTCACGCAGATGCTTTCCAGCAAGGTGAACTCTCTGATGGCGGTAGACAGTTCTCCCATCGCTTTGGATAGAGCGCGCAAGGCATTGGTCGGCCATCCTTCGGTAGAATTTCAGCAGCTGGATATCTCCCATGGAAGTCCCGGGTCGGAGTTTGATTTGATCGTGGCCAGCGAGATTCTCTATTACTTGGGCGACGCTGCGGAGATTTCTCGGGTAGGCCAGCGCATGCTCGAATGGTTGAAGCCACAAGGCTATCTGTTGCTCTGTCATATGCGCAGCCAGAGCGACGAGGCTGGAGGGTTTCCAGTTCCGCGCTGGACCCCGAGGCACCCGGGCGCCTTTACGGTTCACGGGATTTTCGACGGATTTGAGGGGCTGGAAAGGCTCAGCGAGCTGCATCGCCCTCTTTACAGGGTCACTCTCTACCGTAAGATTTAACGTTTCATCCTTTTTTCATGGCCTTGATCTAAGGTGCGGGTAACGAACTGAGCAGAAAAGGTTACCAATCACTATGAAGATCGCGTCCAACATCACACCGAAGGCACCCGCCGGGCTTCCCCCCGTCGGTGGTCCCCAGCAGGAGCCGCCCAAGCCTCCCTCCATCAAAGAGGAGTTCGAGACCCAGGCCGACGTTTACAACGGTTCCAGAGCCATCGGCAATAAGGTTTCGGGCGTGCTCACCGGCATCGGCGGACACCTGGTCGGTAACGTGGCTCAGATGCCCGGAATGGTCGCCTCCACCTACAAAAATCTTTGGAAAGCCGAAACCATTGGACCCTACGCCAAGTTCGTCGGCAGCGTCGTCGCCCTGGCCGGTATCCCGCTGGTGGCCGCCGGAGCCCTGGTGGCCACTCCCTTTATGGGCGTCGCCGAAGCCTTCCAAAAGAACGGCCGCTCCTACGACGACCTGCTCACCAAGGACACCACCACTTCCATCGCCGACCGCCTCAGCGGCGGCAAGGATGAGCCGGCTACGCTGGTCGGCAAAGCTATCGCCAATATGGACAAGTTCGGCGCCAAGAAGTTGGCCCCGGGCGAAACTGCCTGGGACATCCCGATGGACAAAATTTTCAAAGGCGCCCTCTACGGAATGGAATTCCTGATGGTCAAGGTGCCGGTGACCGCTTACAAAATCGGTAAGAAAGCCGTAATCGCGGGCAAAGACCTGGCCGTCGAAGGCGCCAAGCTGGCCAAGCAAGGCGCCATCAATACCGGCAAATTTATCAAAGAGTATGCCCCCAAGTTGGCCGCCGCCACCTTCTCAGGTGTGACCGGCGCCCTGATTGCCGGCCCGGCCGGACTGGTGATTGGCACCGGCGTTGGGCTGATGCTGGCCGGCAAGGACATCAAGGCCGCCATCACCGATAAGGATCGCAGCTTCGCTTCCCGTCTGGGTGGCGTCGCCAAGACTCTGGCCTACGCCCCGGTGGGACCGGTGATGGCCTACCTGTCCCTGCGCGACAATTTCTCGAGAGGCTTCTCGGAAGGCTGGAACGGCCACCCGATCGAGTCCATCAAAACTACCGGTAAAGCGGTCATGGAAAATGCCAGAGAAGCTCTGCACGGCCACAAGGGAGAAGACAAGTAGTCATGAATATCACCTCGCTGCCTAACCGCAATCAGCCCACCTTCCTCAAGAAAACTCCCGAAAACAACCAGCCCGATGGGCCCAAGCCGCCGCAGAACGACACCACCTCGATGACCCAGAAGATTGTCGACGCCACCGTCGACAAGACCCTGGCCGGGACCGACCGCGTGTCGGGAATGCTGGCCGGTATGGCTACCTCCACCGTCGGCTACCTGGGCAAGCTGCCCAGCGTGGCGGCCCACGGCGCCAAGAGCGCGATGAACCTGATTCAAGCCGAGACCATCGGACCCAACATCAAAGTGGTAGCCGGTTTGCTCAGCCCGGTTATCCTGGCTGGCGCCACCGCGGCTGCCGGTATCGGCCTGGTCGGCAGCGTCATCTCCGGCGCCGTGCGCGGTTTCACCGCCCACGATGCCGACAAGCCTCGCGATTTTACCATCGGTAAAGCCGTCGATACCTCTTGGACCAAAGTTCGCAAGACCATGGACAACCTGTCCACCGATATGATCGAAGGTAGCGCCGAAGTCAAGGCCAAGAAACTGGCCGAAGGCGAAGATCCCTGGGATCTCCCGCTGCCTCCCTTCGGCCGCACGGCCAAGACCATGGCCGCCACTGTGGCCGGTGTCATCATCGGCGGCGTGGGCGGTGTCGCCACCGCTATCGCGACGATGGGTAAGGAAGCCTGGAGCGGCGTTAAGCAACTGTCGCTGGCTGGCCTCGGTACCGCCATCGCCTCGCCGGTGACCGGCATTCTGCACGGCGCCAGCAAAGTTTTCACCACCCCGGTGGCCGCTGCCGCTGTGGCCTGGAAAGAAAAGTCCCTGGGTGGAGCCATTAAGGCCGCCGCCAAGGAAAGCTTCGACACCCAGGCAGGCAAGGTTTCCAGCGCCGCCGGCGCTTTCATCGGCGGAGCCCTGACGGCCGTCCCTTCGGCTGCCGGAGCCATCGTTACCACCACTTTCGGTGACCTGGGCAAGGGTCTGAAGACGGCCGCCACCGACAAGGATTTGAACTTGGGCGGTAAAGGACTGGCTGCACTCGGCACTCTGGTCACCGCCCCGGTCGCTGGCGCGGTGCACGGCGTGGCTACGGCTATCGCCACTCCCTTCAGCAGCGCTGCTGCCGCCTGGGATAAGAAATCGCTGAGCGAAGGAATGGCTCACGGCGTGCCCACCGGGCGCACCGCCACCCGTCCTCTGGCCAGCACCGTAGGCGCCTTTGCCGGCGGCCTGGCTGTGGGAACCGTCTCGGCCGTGACCACCGCCGGCACCGCTCTGGTTTCGGAAGTGGGCGGCGGTGTTATCGACGCCGCCACCAACAAGGACCTCAATGTGCGTGGCAAGATCCTCGACGGCATCGGCGGCATCCCCGGCGACGTCATCACCGCCCTGGGTCAAGGCGTCGGAACCCTTGCCGTGACGCCCTTCAAGGCGGCCGCAGCCACCATCGAAGGCCAATCCTCCAGCGCCGGCATCAAGGCCGGTGCCGACTACGGATCCAAAGCCGTGGTGGCCGCCGCCAGTCCCGCCAAGACGATGATCCAGTAAGCAACTGCTCTCCGCAAAAATAAGGCCGGACCTCGAGTCCGGCCTTATTTTTGCTGTTGGGGCTAGCAGGCGCTATCGAGCCCCCGCAAAAGGCATAGAGATGTCCCCGGATTATAAGGCCCAAACCCAAGCCTGGATTCAAAAAGTGGTAGTGGGTCTCAATTTCTGCCCCTTCGCGTCGCGCGTCTTACGCCAGGACTCCATTCATTACGAGATCCGCGATGGTTTTCCGAAATCCGTTTTCCTGGCGGAATGCCGACGCCTGGACGAGCAGCCCGAGATCTCGACCAGTTTTCTCATACTCACTCAGACGCTGAACTTTGACGACTACCTCGAGGTGGTCGACCAGGCCCAGGGGTGGCTGGAGAGGGGCGACTATGTGGGTGTCTATCAACTGGCCAGTTTTCATCCCGAGTACTGTTTTGACGGAAGCGACCCGGATGATGCCGCCAACTATACCAACCGCTCACCTTTCCCGATGCTCCACCTGCTCCGCGAGCAGGCGGTCAGTGACGCCCTGGATAGCTACCCGGACGCTGAGGCCATACCTGACAAAAATATCGCTTGCGCCCAATGCCACGGTCTGATTTATATGCAGCAGCTGCTACGCAGCTGCTGCACGGAAGAGAGCGGATCTTAGTGTCCGCTGGCCTGAATTAAGGCCGGGGCCAGCCACCAGAGGGGGCTGGCGAAAAGGGAGAAAGCGGCGGCTTCCCGGCAGCTCCAGACGTGGGCCGGATTGTCGAGCTGGTAGGCTCCCGTAAGCCGTTTTTTGAGCGCCCAGGCGAGCGGGGCCAGACACAGTAAGCCGGTGAAGAACCAGGAGAGCACCAGGGTCAAGATGGTCAGGTCGAACTGGGCCTGGCTGGCCTGATAGCTGATCATAAGGTGACGGGCGGCCTGGGAAATGGCCGCCGAGACGATGAAGGCGGCGCCACCGGCCTGTAGTCCACGGTAAAGTAGCTGCGTCCAATTGGTGTTCATGATTGTTCTCCTTGGATGTCTGAATAAATCTAAGGAGCCGTGCTGTGGGGAGAAAGTTGTAGGTAGGCATAAAAAGTTATTGTCAAGCTGACCATTCGCAGCTGTGCGGGACCTGAGTCGTCTTCAACAGGCGCTCCACGATGGCGCGTACCGTGTCCCGGCTTTCGGGAGTGACGGGTTGCCAGAAATCCAGCTCGCGCAGGCCGAAATCGAGGCGCAGGTAAATGCGGTCGTTTTCCTCCCAAGCGCGCATGACAACCAGGTCACCCATTCGGAAGGTTTCGGGGTCTTGTCCTTGCCTGCTGAGCAGTATCTGGCGAGCTTCGCGCTGAAAACAAAGAGACTCCCGCAACCGGCTGACGATGGGCAGGTAAAGGCTTTGTTCGACCCGATGAGCACTGCTGAATTCCACCTGGAACACCCGCAGCGTACGGGTGCACGACGGCGCTGGCTCGGGGGCAGGTTTCTTTGGCCTTTCCTGGTCGTCCGTATAGAAAAGACTGCGCGCTTCGTCATAGGCCGGGCTATCGGACGGAATGTCCAGCAGCAGGTTGCGATGTTGACGACGGCCACGCGCCGAGCGGTTGGACTGCAGAACCCCTTCCGTCCAGGCTCGCTCCAAGAAGATCTTCAGCTCCCGAAAATCTTCGTTCTCGACAGCCAGAATTTGGGAAGCGTCCAGCAGCATCGGTCCCACGGCCACCACGGCATTCATGCCGCGACACCGCTCTAGCGAATACTCGCGAGGGACTTCCACGTCGGCAACCAGTAACCGGAACTTGCCCACTGTGTTGCGTGTCATGAGGTCAAAAACTAACGAGAGGTCTTGTGGGCATCCGGGTATTTCCAGGGTGCGGGCCGGCTCCCAAGTAATCAGGCGCAAGGACTCGGGTAATCCGACGTCCAGGCGAAACTGGCTCTGACGACAGCGATTGCGCGCCAGCTCTCTGCCATTGTAGGTAGTGGTTACGTCCGACCAGCCGAGACCGGCGAAGAGAACCTGATCTTCGGGAAACTTGTGGGTCAAATAGCGGTGAATCACCCGCGCGCCGAAGGGTCTTTTCAGGTGAATCCCGTTCTTCTCGTTGCGGCGGGGGACCATCTCCGGATCCGGACGATCGGGATAATAGCGGAAGCCCGCCTGCGAACTGTGCACTTCAGCCCAAGCATAGCCTTGAGACCAGGCTCCGTGAAGGCCCAGGGCCAACTGTTGGAGCTTACGGGAACACCAGGAGGTCTCTTCCACGTAGAGGCTGGCTACCAGGTAGCGCAGTTGGGACTCGGTCAAAGCGGGACCGTCAAAGGAAAGAATCGTATCGTCTGAGTCCACGTAGAACTCCACCCGGGTGGCTTCTCCCAGCACTGCCCCGCGGTAAAGACAGCGCAGATATTGGCCCGGGTCGGAGAAGCGTAGCTCGCGCGACTTGTCCCAGGCCTTGCGAGAGTCCAGGGTAAAATGCCCCCCCGAATCGAGCAGACCCTCACTGGTCAGTTGCTGTAGTAGCCCTGCCAGATCGTCGCGCTCCACCATCAAAACACCAGCGCCACCAGAAACGAGACGGCTGCGCCCACCAGCAAGGGTTTCACTACATGCTTGAGCAGTTCGCGGGGATCGACCTGGACCAGCCCTGCCGTGTAGATCACGACGGCCGAAACCGGCGAGAGTGTTCGGCCAAAGCTGCCGGAGTGACAGGCGATGGCAGCAATGCGCACGGGTTGATGGCTCTCGTCCAGATGAGGAAGCAGGCTCTGGGCGAAGGCCAGCACCGGGCCGGAGCCGGAGCCGGAGAGCATGGCCAGCGCGCCGGGGAAGACAATGGCCAACAGTACTCCGAGGGTGCGGTCGTTGCCCACCAGCAGCAGCAGGCTCTGGGTCAGGCCGATAGCGGTGAGACCGGCTCCAAAGCACTGGGCAGTGATGGTCAGGGAAATGACCGAGGCGTAAGCCCGGCCCATGCCTTCAAAGAACTCTCTGCTGATGGCTTGCAGTTGGCGCCAGCAAAGCAGACAGACCAGCCCCGTGCCCAGCAGCATGGCTCGAACCACGGGTAGACCCAAGGCCACATTGGCGAAGGCCGGATCCTGGGGCGGTGAGGCAAGCCACACCAGCCCGGGCACTCCAGCGAAAGAGAGCAAGAGCACGGTCACCGGAAAGAGAGGCATGAAGGCGCGTATCCAGTTGACCGGCAGTCGCTTGGGTGGCTCCGGCTCTTGTTTGAGCTGGCGGGCCGTGAAGAACCAGTAGGCAGCCGCCGTGACCAGCGCACCGGCGATGCTGCTGGGCACGAGCAGGGCGGTAATGGGGCCGGGCCCGTCGTGAGTGGTGGCCCCAACCGCCAACACGTCCTGTGCGGCCGGGTTGAGCAATTCCCCACCGAAACTGGCTCCCAGCACTAAGGCCGCGCCTGCCTGGGCCGGGGTTAAACCGGCGGCCCTTAGCAGTGGTATAAGCACCGGTCCCAGGGCAGCGGCGGTGCCGGCCTGGCTGGGAATGGCCAGGTTACAGAAGTATGCCACCAGGATGGCGGCCGGAGCCAGCCAGGGGCCGGTACCGTGTAACAATCGGGTCAGGGCCACCACCAACTGGCGATCGCAGCCCGAGGCCGTGAGCACGGCCGCAAATCCCATAGCGGAGCAGATGGGCGCCACCACGCCGGCCACCATGGCTTTGCCAAAGGTGTCCACAATGAGCAGAGGTTGGCCGGCCAGACTGGCCATGATCAGGCCAGACGTAAACAACACCAGGCGGACCTCGACGCGGCGCACCAGCAGAACAACGGTGGCCGCGACCACCAGCAGACCGAGGAAAATCAAACCTGGGGGCGGCTGAGGATGGTTTTGATGTACAGGTCGAGGCGGCTCAGATTGGTGCCGCCGGCGTCGATAAAGCTGAGGTTGACCAGCCAGCCGTCAGGATCAGGGCGCTGATGGAGGACCACGCCGGACAAGAAAAGGGTGGGCAGATAGCCGATAGGACCCAGGATTAAGCGCAAGGCTTCGCCGATTTCCCAGGACTTGGTAGTGCGCAGCAGGGTTCCGCCGCGACTGAGGTCGAGCAAAGTGGCCAGCTCAAATTCGCCGCGCCAGTCACGAACCTCCACCGGTAGTGAGGTTTGCGCCCTGACATAGCGACGCTTTTGGTCTAGATGCGTGGGCATGAAGCCCAGGTCGCGCAAGGCCGGATTGGCCCAGGTGGGGATGAGCGAGCCTCGGAACTCCAGTCCGATGCGGAAGCGGTCGCGGAAGGGGCGGCAAAAGCGCACAATTGCCTCGATGGGAGCGAAGTCGGCGTAAGCGGCCGGAGGGGCAACCTGGACGCTGGCCCCGCGCGAGAGCTTGCGGTTGGTGACCAGACCCAAACCGGCGGGCGACAGATCGAGTATTTCCGCGCTGCCGCCACGACCCAGATTGGTCTCATACAGGCAGGTGAGGCGCAACACGCGGCGGCGCTCCTCCACGCTGGCCTTGTCTTCAAAAGCAAACTCGCGAAACCCCTTGAGGATCTTGTTGAAAAGCGGTTGTGGCTTGTCCACCAGTCGGGTCTGGGCGTCAGACAGTAGGGAGTTCCATTCTTCGGGCGAGGGGCCCGGGTCCAGTTCGAGAGGTGAGGAAATCTCCTCGGCGTGAATGACCTCAGGCACCGTCATGACTTCTTGGACGGGTTCCTGCACGATGGTCTGAGCCGGCTCGGTCGCCTCTCCAAGCTGGAGGGGGACGGGCTCGGGAATAAGTTCGATGGCCACCGGGTGCAGGAAGTCGAAGGTGGCCAGAATGGGCTGAGCCCAGCTACCTTCTATGTCTTGCGCGGTCATTTCCACTTCCAGCCCGGCCAGCAATACGTCGCGGTGGGCGTGGCGGCGGCACCAGCGCACGATGGCCTGAACAGGCTTGAGATCCACGCCCGGACGGGAGATGATGAGAACTTCATTGCGGGCCAGGCGGCGGGCCAATTCGATGCGCATACCGCGCGGGCTGACGTCCTTCAGGGCGGCGTCGAAGCCTTCGCCATTGAGCTCACAGCGTACGGGCACGTTGCAACTGACGCGCAGGTTATTACGCGGTTGTCCTCGGTGTTCGGTGCCAGAATTT
>JALHOV010000211.1 GCA_022842865.1 Vulcanimicrobiota bacterium
GATGATCTCCAGGGAGCGCCCTTTCGAAAAGTCCCGTTTCCAGCGTCGCGTGCGGCTACCAGCGGGTGCACACGAGTTTTGGGTCGCCTCGGCCGAAGACATGGTCCTGGTTAAGCTGGAATGGTTCCGCCTCGGAGGCGAGATCTCCGAGAAGCAATGGCGAGACGTGCTCGCGCTGTTGCTCACCTCGGCTCAAAACCCCACTTACCTGGATGAATGGGCCGAGCAACTGGGAGTGGGCGACCTGCTGCAAAAGGCCAGGCTCCAGACGGATTCGGCTACTTAGGCGCCCTCGTTCCCGCCCAGCGGGAAGAAATTCCCGGCTGGCGGGAACACCCGGCCCAGAGGCCCGTCGTTCCCGCCCAGTGGGAAGAAATTACCGGCGAGCGGGAACACCCGGCCCAGGAGGCCTTTCATTCCCATCCAGCGGGAAGAAATTCCCGGCTGGCGGGAACACCCGGCCGCCTGTGGCAAGTCTCCCGCCTCACAGGTAAGACTCGCGAGGGTTGTCCAGCCAGTGTTAGTTTGAGAGTCGAGCCCAGGCAGCCGCTCTGGTAGAAGACCTCTTCCTGGCTACCCCGGAATAACTCCAGTCCGCGAGTGGCCGCTTCCTCCTGGCCAAGTTCGCGGAGTCCTTGACAGGCATAAAGTTTGGCCGCGCCTGGGCGCCTGCGCACCCAGGCCCAGCACGGCGCGCTCCTCCGCCTTCAGGCTCATATAAACACCAGCAGAATCCAGGTCAGCAGCCCGCAGGACAGGTCCCAGAGGCTGATTTCCATGCCCCAGGACAAAGACAGGCGGGCGGGCAGATAGGACACCGTTAGGGCTGCCAGGCGCAGTCCGGCGCTCCAGGGCCGGGCCAGGGTCATGATCACGGCGAAGAAGAGAAATGCCCAGATGGGCAGCTTGCGCCACCAGGAGATTTCGCCGAAGCGCTCTTCCTGGGCCGCGCCCACGGCCACCATGGTGCCAAATAGGGAAACCCCCAGCGACCAGGCGTATCCGATGGGATGGCGCGGCAAGAAGAGATAGTCCCAGAGCAGCATGCCGATGGCCAGCACAAAGCCGATGCCGTAGACCGCTTCAGCCAGCCGAAACAGGCGACGCCGTTTGAGAGGAACCCATTTGGGGATGCGGGGGAATTCCAGAGCGACCGCCATGGCGTAGACGGCCACGACCTGGAAGGGCGCCAGCAGCCAGAGCAGGATCTCAAAATGAGCGCGCAGCCAGTCCAGCCAGCCCGGAAGCAATCCTTGGCAAACCCCCAGCAGCACCAGATCCATCAGCATGTTCCAACTGGCCAAGATCCCCCTTTCGTCAGCATGAGCTGGCAGTCCGCTATGCCAGGATGAATCATGGTGGTGGCAAAGGGTGAGCCCATGGCATTAAAAACCCTGGAAGAATTAACCGCTCGCCGCACCGCCTGGTCCAAGGTTCGCACCTGGATTCAACAGGCCGGCAAGCGCGTGGAAGTTCTTCCCGCCGATAGCCAGTCGAGTGCGGCCACGCTACTGGCCCTGCAGATCAGCACCGCCACCCCATTGGGCGCCCTGGCAGATCAGACCGGTGGGTTATTGGTGGACTCGGGCTGGCTGCGTATCCTCGGTAGCGGTCACGAGCGCATGCCCTGGGGGCTGGCTGAATGGAACGGGCTCCAGGCCGACCACCAGCCCGTCCCCGACAAGCTGATCCTGGCCCATGACGTTCTCGGCGGCTTCTTTGCCCGTGAGCACAATAAGAAGGTCAGCTACTTTTCCCCGGATTCCCTCCGCTGGGAAAACACTCAGCTCGGCTACTCCGACTGGCTGGCCTGGGCTCTTAGCGATGACCTGGGAGATTTCTATGAGCACTTTCGCTGGCGCGGCTGGGCCAAAGAAGTGGCTCAGGTCGAACCCCAGCAAGGACTGCTGGTGGAACCTGTGCTCTGGGAAAAAGGCCCCGCCCTGTCTCGTCGCAGACGCACTCCCATCCCCATCGGCGAACTCTGGGGTCGCTACCAGGAGAGCCGCTAGCGAGCCACTCGGCAGGCTTTGTATTCTCGCGAGATCGAGTTGGCATAGTTTTGTGTCTCCTCAAACGGCGGGATGGTTCCATAGTGGTCGACATTGCCCGGTCCGGCATTGTAGGCGGCCAGAGCCAGGGGTAGATCCTGATAGCGATGCAGCTGCTGGGCCAGGTACTTAGTACCCGCCGCGATGTTTTGAGCCGGGTCCGTGATGTCCGTCACTCCGAGCTCTTTCGCCGTGTCGGGCATGAGTTGCATCAACCCGCGGGCGCCCACGCCGGAAGCTGCCTCCGGGTCAAAGGCAGATTCGTGTTTGATCACGATCTCGACCAGTTTCGGGTCGATGCCTTCGCGCTCGGCGCTCTGGCTGATGAGTTCGCCCAGTTTAACTTGCCCAAAAACGGGTTTGCCGGTGCGGGAATCCCGACTACGTCTTACCACCCTGCGCTCGTCCAGCACCTGATTGGCGCTCTGTTCGAAGGTTAGTACGGCAAGCGGATAGTCGGGGTGTCGAGGAATGGTTGGTTGTACAAAGAGTTGTGAAACGAAGGAGGGACGGGCGCTGGCAGTCGTTGCGAAGGGGTCACGCGCGGGGCGCCGGATGGCCGAAGGGCGAGTGGGGATGGAGTCGATGGAGTGATAGATGGTGGTTGCCGGTTGGGATGCGGCCAAAAGGGTGAATAGCAGGCCGAGAGTCTCGATGGCTTCTTGGATCAAATCAGGTTCCTCCAGTAGTGGCGTCCTGGGGTACTAAGTACTCCGGGCCTAACCTTAGGTGAGGCACCAGTACTGGAGTGAGGGGATAAATGGCCAATTGCCAATAGTTCACATCTACCAAGGAAGGTTTGGGTTGGTACGATCGTCCCTTCGTGCGAGTTACCCTGCAACCACAAGGCCCGCGCTTCGAGCGTGCTAAGATCAGCCGGTAGAATCTGGATTGGGCAAAGGTGGCGTTGGTGGAGATCAGTATTGATCTGGGTACCGAGGTTCTGTCGGTAGCGGCCAACGGGGAAGTGATTGCCCGCGAGCCCTGTGTGCTGGCGCGCAGCCTGGACACCCGCATGGTCCTGGCAGTCGGGGGGGCCGCTGCCCGCATGCTGGGGCGCGTAGGAGCCGACATCGAGGTGGTCCGACCAGTGGTCCACGGGCGTCTAGCCGATCCGGAGGCAGCTGCTCAACTGATCCAGCGAGTGCTTTCCCAGAAATTGGGCTGGCGCTGGAAACTCTTTCCTCGTCTTTACCTGGTTATGTCGGACCCGGCCGATAGTTATGTGTGTCATTCGCTGACGGAAGCCTTACGTCCCGCTCGATGTACGGTGGTGCCGCGCGCCCTGGCGGCGGCTCGCGGTGCCGGTCTGCCGGTTGCGGGGCCGAAGGGCCAGGCGATCGTTGACTTTGGGGCGGGGAGAACAGAAATTTCCATTCTTTCCCTGAACCAGGTGATTGCCAGCCGCTCCCTTCCGATTGCCGGTCAATCTTTGGACGAGGCCTTGCGCCAACATTCTTTGAACAGCCGAGAGCTGAATTTGTCCCAGGATGCCGCTCGCGAGCTGAAGCACAGCGTCGGTTGCGCGGTAGCCGACCTGAGTCAGGGAACCTGCTTGGCATGGGGCCGAGAGCTGGCCAGCGGAATGCCCCGTCAGCTCGAATTCTCCGCTCGTGAGGTTGCCGATTCCATGGCCGACCCCCTGACGCGCATCGCCCGCGGCATTCAGCAAGCTCTGGAGCAGGTCCCGCCGGGACTGGCCGCCGACCTGGTCGACCAGGGACTGCTGCTGACCGGTGGAGGAGCTTTGCTGCTCCATCTGAGCGAGTATCTGCAATCCCATCTCGAACTCCCGATACGTATCGCGGAAAATCCCGCCCATTGCGGAGTGCTCGGGGCGTCGCACCCGGTAGCCGGCCCAACGCTGGGACTGGCGTCATAGAAAGGACCTCTCAAGTGGCCACTTTTGCCTTGACTTCAGGTGAAATCAAATCCCGCCCCGTAACTACGGTCTCCCACGATGTTTACGACATAGAGGCGCCTCGCGGCTCCAAGGTTCGTGTTGATCTGGCCATCTCGCTGACCAGCCAGGAGTTGTTCACGGTGACCGCCCATCGCGAACTGCAGCCGGGCGGATGTATCGCCGTCAGTCCTTCCGGCTTAACCCTGGCCCTGGGCTCTGCCGCGCGGGATATGGAAGGCCGGGTTCCGCCCCATGTGCGTGTGCTGCAGCCATTGCAAGGCGGACGAGTGCAAGACTCTCAGTTGGCCGTCCGCGTCCTGGAGCATGCTTTTCGCGAGGCCGGCTACAAAGGCCCGGTAGGTCCTCGAGTATTGCTCCAGATTCCAGGCGAATTGACCGAATCGGAACGTCGCAGCCTGACGGAGGCTGCTCGCGCGGCCGGGGCTCGCTCGGTGGAACTGATAGACCAGGGCCGAGCGGCAGCGGCTGGGGTCGGATTGCCCGTTTTGCAAGCCCGAGCAAGCTTGATTGCCCATCTGGACGCCACCTCGGCCGAAGCTTCCTTGATCAGTTTTGGCCGCGTGCTGCATAGCCGGCCTTTGGCCGCTTCCTGGCAGAACTGGCAGTCTGCCGTGTGCGACCTGATCCGGCGCGACTTCCAGGTGCAGATCTCTATGTTCAGCGCCCATACCCTGATCCTGGCACTTGGCGCGGCCGGCGACCCGGGCCCGCCGCGAACTTACGCGGTGGGTGGGCGAGACCTGGTGCGCGGACTGCCGCGCAAAGTCGAGGTCGCTTCGGGAACGGTTCACGAGGCCATCCGTCCCTCTTTGGACGCTCTGGCGCGAGAGCTGCAGGCGCTGATTGTCTCTGCGTCCGATGAATTGCTCAATGATCTGGTCGAGTCTGGAGTTACCGTTGCGGGCCCGGGGGCGGGGCTAAAGGGGCTGTCAGCCTTCCTGAGCCAGAGAATCCAACTGCCGGTCCACGTTCAGGCAGAAGGCGAAGGTCTGGTCTGCTTGCTTCGCCAAAAAGACCTGCGCCGCTCCTTGCTGGGCCGTGTCGCCAGGCCTGGCCGGTCTGGCTGGAAACCCACGCGATGGGCGGCCGCAGCCGTCTTGTTGTTGGGTCTTAGCGCCGCAGCTTTCTCCTTGGCGCCAGCAGCGGCCGGCGAGAGCCCTCTCCAGGCCAGTCTGGCCCCTCTCTGGAGGATGGCGGCAGGCGTGACGTCGCCAGCGGCTACCCCGAACCTGACCGGCGCGGTCCGTCAGGAGGAGCGCCGTCGTCAGCAGCAGACAGCCGGGGAAAACCAGCGCCTGCGCTCGCTCATCAAGTTGCGCAGCGCGCCTTATGCCAGCGGAGGTGTACTGGGAGCCCGGGTGCTCAGTCACCAACCGCCGGGTTGGCCAGCCATGCTGGTGTTAGACTCGGGCCGGTCTCAGGGAGTGAAGGTCGGAATGCCGGTCGTTTCCAACGAGGGAATGGTCGGCACCGTAAGCAGTGTGGCCAATGATTCCAGCCGTGTTCGCTTGCTAACCCACCCCAACAGCGTGGTGGCGGCCACCGTCGGCAAGTCGAATGGCGTTCTCTATGGAGGCAGCTCCAAACAAACTGAACTGAGGTTTCTCGACCCCGACAAGAAAGTGCGCCGCGGCGAGACTGTGCTGACCAGCGGTCTCGACGGTCGTTACCCGGCCGGGATTCGCCTGGGCAAAGTCATGGGAGTTTCTTCGCAAAAGGCGGTCTACTCTTCGTTTCTGGTCCAACCTGTCAACCCGGAGGCCAGTAGCGAAGTGCTGTTGTTGCGCCGATGAAACTGCTCGCTCTGGCCGTTGCGGCGATACTGGCGATCGTGTTGCAAGGCACCTTCTTGAGGCCCCTGGGTCTCCCGTTGGATCTGGCACTTTTAGTGACCTTGGCCACGGCCTGGTGGCGAGGCAGGACGTCGGCCACCGTGCTGGGCCTCTGGTGTGGCGCTCTGGTTGGAGCGATGAGCGGAACTTCGCTGGCCTTCGCTGGCCTTTACGGATTGCTGGGTTGGTGCAGCGCTACCCTGCTGCGCATGCATAGTCAACGTGGCCCTGTGCGGGCTGCGCTGCTGGCGGCCGCCGCGGCCGCCTCCTTTCAAGGGCTGGAGAACTTGCTCTGGGTGGTAGCCCAACACCGACTTCGCGTGGAACCCGGACTGTTGCTGGCCGGGATGCTGTGGAACGGTTTGTGCATGGGATTGCTGGTATGGCTGAGTCAACCGAGGAGAATGCAAAGGAGGATGGCTTGGACGGGGGATTGGCAACTTTACGGCGGTTGAACCTGTTAGGCCTGGCCATGCTGGGGTGCCTGGTATGCCTGGGTTGGCGATTCTACCAACTGCAAATCGTAGAATTTTCGATGCACCAGCGCAAGGCCCGGCGGGACACGCTGGTGTTGGAGCGCACCGCCGCGCCGCGCGGTCGCCTCTACGATTGCAACCAACGGCTGCTGGTCAGCGATGAGCCCCATTACCAACTCTGGGTTCGGCCCGGAGAGGTCCAGAAATGGGCCGCCGTGGAACCGTTGCTGAGTGAGGCTCTGGAGATCCCTCGCAGCGAGCTGAGAGTCCGAATGAGCAGGGCCCTGGCTCGTGCACCACTGGACCCGCTGGTTTTGCAACGCACCCTGAGCAACCATCAAGTCGCACGCTGCGCCGTCCGTCTGCGCGGCCTGCCTGGCGTCTACCTGGAAGCGGCCGCTCGACGCCGCTACTCGCTGGGGCGAATGGCGGCCGACGTGCTGGGCTACACCGGTGAAATTTCCGAAAAGGAACTGAAAGCGCTGGGGGGCGACTATTCGGCACGCGACTTGCTGGGCAAAACCGGTTTAGAAAAGCAGTACGATATTCCGTTGCGCGGCCACAAGGGCAGCGAGACCTATACGGTCGACGCTCGCGGACGCACGGTCGCCGTCGAGGAGGCCCGCAGTCCGGGAGCAGGCTCGGATTTGCACCTGACCCTGGACGCGAAACTGCAGCAAAAGGCAGAGCGGCTCCTGGAGGCCGCCGTCCATGCGCCTTACGGTGGCGCGGTGGTGGTCTTGGAAGCCCAGAGTGGCCGGGTGCGCGTCCTGGCTACGCGGCCCGGCTTTGACCCACGGCCTTTTTCGCGTGGCATCAGCGCCAAAGAATACAGCCGGCTTTTGCGGGACCCCTCGGCGCCCTTACTGAGCCGAGCTTTCGAGGGAGCCTACTCGCCGGGTTCGACCTTCAAGCTGGTCACGAGTTCGGCCGGACTGGCCGAAAATTTGTGCACGCCCTCGACGGTTTTCTTTTGTCCGGGCAGCTATCGCGGTCAGAACTGCTTCGTGACCTCCGGCCACGGCACCATCGGCTTTCGCGATACGCTGGCCCAGTCTTGCGATACGGTTTATTATCGGATGGCCGACCAGTTGGGGCCGAAACGCCTGGTTCGCTATAGTCGCGCTTTCGGGCTGGGCAGCCCGACCGGCATCGATCTCCCTCACGAAGAGGCCGGACTGGTTCCGGACCCTCAATGGAAGCTGAAGAATTGGCATGAGCCCTGGGGTTGGTATGACACCACCAATATGGGGATCGGCCAGGGGATGCTGCTGGTCAGTCCGCTGCAGATGGCCGTGATGACCGCGGCTGTGGCCAACGGCGGCAAGGTCTACAAGCCGTTTCTGGTTGAGAAGGTGGTCAGTCCTGCCGGTGCCCTGCAGTGGTCGGCCCGGCCCCGGCCCCGTCCGCGCAGTCAGGTACCGGTCAAGCCGGCCCTGCTGCAAGCCGTGCGCAACGGCATGATCGGAGCCGTGCAGCACGGCACCGGCGGCGCCGCGGCCGTGCCTGGACTGGAGGTTGCCGGCAAGACCGGCACGGTGGAAACCAACGGGCCCAATCACACCTGGTTTGTCAGCTTCGCGCCGGCCCGCCATCCCAAACTGGTGGTGGTGGTCTTCTTGGAGAAGTCCGGCGGCTATGGGGGCGAGAAGGCCGCGCCTATCGCGCGCGAACTTTATACTCTGGCTCTGCGCCCCCCGAAGGCGAAAAAGTGAGGCCGTTGCTGGCGGTTTCCCTGGCACTGCTCAGTCTGGGACTGCTCACTCTGCATAGTCTCCTGGGCGCCCCTGCCTGGCGCCAAATGGTCTACGGTGGCCTGGGCCTGGGATTGCTGCCAGGGCTGGCCTATGTCCACTATGGCCGCTGGATGAAATGGGCGGCCTGGGCCTATGCTTTTGCGGTTGCAAGCTTGCTGCTGGCCATGATACCGGGTGTGGGCCACGCCGCCAACGGGGCTCAGCGCTGGGTAAGCCTGGGACCCCTGGGGACCTTTCAGCCCTCCGAACTGGCCAAGCTCGGCCTCATCCTGGTGTTGGCTCGCTTTCTAGCGGACACTCCCAGGGTTTCCGTTTCCCGACTGGCGGGCGCGCTGGGCTTGCTGAGCGCGCCCTTTTTGCTCACCCTGATTCAGCCCGATTTGGGGACCGCCTGTGTGCTTTTGGCCATCGCCCTGGGTATGCTGTTTGTGGCCGGAGCCCCGTGGATTTTTTTGACCGGCCTGGTGGCCTCCGGGTTGGCGGTGCTGCCGCTGATCCTGAAGCCGTATCAACGCGACCGATTGCTAGTTTTTATGGATCCCGGTCATGATGCCCAAGGAGTTGGCTACAATCTGATACAGGCCAAAACGGCTATCGGATCCGGTGGTTTTTGGGGCTCGGGTCTGACCCGCGGAATGCTCAGTCAACACGGTTTTGTGCCCGAGAATCACACCGATTTCATCATCACCGCCATCGGCGAGGAGCTGGGTTTGCTGGGTTGTCTGGGAATTCTTTTGCTCTTTGCCCTTTTGTTGGTGTTGCTCTGGCACATTACGGCTCGGGCCGACAACCGTTTTGGGGCTTTGCTGGTGGCCGGCACCATGACGATGCTGGGGTTCCAGGTCATCATTAATTTGGGAATGGCTACCGGCCTGGTGCCGGCTGTGGGAATTCCGCTGCCATTCGTTTCCCACGGCGGTAGTTCGTTGCTCATGAACTTCTGCGCTTTAGGGATTGCGGCCAGTGTTGGCCGTCAGACCCGAGCGGGTCCGGATCGGAACCTGGCACCTATCCCCTGGCTTCCATCTCCTCCAGAGTGCGCGGCCAATCGGATTTGAGCAGCCTGGACAGGGAGCGGTCGGCCAGCAATTTGCCGCCCGTCTGGCAGACTGCGCAGTAATTGGTCTCATTCTCTGCGTAACGAATGCGCTGGATGGGTTGGCCACACTGGGGACAGGGCTGTAAATATTTTCCGTGGGCGGCCATGTTGGCGTGGAAGGCGGTCACGGTGGTAGGGAATTTTTCGCCCCATTCCGCTTGCAAGGCGTCCCGCCACTCGGCCAACAGTTCCCGGATGGTGACAAAGAGACGCTCGCTTTCTTCGGCCGACAACTGGGTGGTCATGCGCACCGGCGATAAGCGGGCTCGCAACAGAATTTCGTCGCTGTAGGCGTTGCCGATGCCCGAGAACATGGTCGGATCGGTCAGAGCTCGTTTCAGGGTATGCCGGCGCGACGCCAACATTCCCTGGAATTCCTCCAGAGAGGCGTCCATGATTTCCAGTCCGCCCGGATCGTGTTCGGCTACGGCGGCTTCGCCCCGCACCAGGTGAATTTTGGCCCGCCGCTTGGTGCCGGCTTCGCTGAGTCCGAGCCAGCCGCTCTCGAACTTCCAGCACACCAGGCAACCGCCGGGCATTTTCTTTTCATTCCAGCGAAAGCGCCCGGCGATCATTAAATGGATGATCAGGAAATAGTCTTTCTCAAAACCGACCACGATGCGCTTACCCAGGCGGCGTAATTCGAGCACTTCCAGACCCACCAGATCCTTGAGGGGCGGGTCGACGGTGCGCAGCACAAAGGGATCTTTGCGTTGCACTTCCAGCAGTTTTTTCCCTGATAGTCGCCGTCGCAACACACTCAGGTAAAGTTCGATGTCGGGATACTCAGGGATTGCGGGCCTGCTGGTTCTGCGTCCAAACGCTTAAACGGTGGGCTCCCAGGTAACGGGTTTTGAAGTAGTTGTCTTCCAAACTGGCGCGGATGACCCCGCGGGACGAGGAGGCGTGCAGAAAATCCTGTCCTCCCAAAGAAATGCCCACGTGAGACGGGCCCGGGAGATAAGTGGTAAAAAAGACCAGGTCGCCGGGCTGGGGCTGCTCGATCGGGCTGGTTTGTTGAAACTGCTCGTCAGCCAGGCGCGGCAGAGTGTGGCCTGAAAGACGGAATACCTCTTGCACGAAACCGGAACAGTCCACTCCGTTGGGAGACATCCCGCCCCAGACATAAGGCGCTCCTTGGAAGCGCTGGGCCAATTCCACCACCTGGTCAGGCGTCAGAGGAGTAGGAGAAGGGACCAGCATGGTGGCTCGCGGCGCCCAGCCTTTGCGCCCGTCGGGGAGGGTAACCTGTTGCCAGTCGCCGCTCGGCGGCGGTGGAGTATCGGTTGCAGGCGTTATCGGCACCACCGCCATGCCTGTGGTGCACGGTAAATTCAGGGTTTGACCGGCCACCAGACAATCCAGATCCACGCCGGGGTTTAGATTGGCCAGCTGATCCAATGGGTAGCCTAGCGAAGCAGCGGTTTCCCCCGTCGCCAACTGGCGCTGAGGCCAGCCGTTCACGGGCGTGGGGAGCAAGATGGATGTGCCGATTTCCAGATGATACACATCCAGGCCAGGGTTGGCGGCCAGCACGTCGGCCACCGGCAGCCCATACAGGCGCGCCACCGCGGCCACCGTCTGGCCCCTTTGCAAGCGGTGGCTACAGTTCGGCAAGTCGGCGGCCTGGGCCAGCAAGTGCAGCCAAAGGAACAGGGGAAAGAGTTTCCGCACGGTGCTTCTCTACTCTTGCCGGGTGGGGTTTCCTCGGTTTGTTGTTAAAAATATTCAATGGAAAACATTAAGTTGCCGCAATTCTTGAAGGGTAGCAGGGTGGCTCTGCCAAACCAGGGGCACGGTGGGAGAGAGGACGTCCGAGTTTTATGACTGAAACCGAGGGTGGAACCGTCGACAGCAAAGAGTTTCGCGTGGGGGACAAGATCGCGGACCGCTTTACGATTGAAGAAGTTTTGCCTCCCTTAGGCAAGTACGCCCACTATCGGGCCTCTGAAGCCGACGGTCCCAAGGTCGTCTTGTCTCAAATTGGGCGTCCAACCAAAGAAAGCGAGCCGGACAAAGTCAAGCGCGGCTTGGAGCGTGCCACTCGTGCCCTTTCGTGGATTCGCCATCCCGGATTCGTGATTCCCAAAGAGTTTGTTCTTCACGACGGCCTGTTGTTCTCCGTGTTTCCCGAAGTCAAAGGCACGCTACTGGATATCTACATCAAAGAGCACCAGCCCCCGATCGGCAAGATCCTGCACTGGACCATTGAGATCAGCGAAATGCTCGATCAGATTCACGAAGCCAGGCAGCCCCAGTTTGTTGGCAATTTGCCTGTGCGCAATGTGCTCGTCAATTCAGACGGTGAAGTGCAATTGCTGGGATTCGACCTGAATCCTGACCTGAAGTTGGAGTTTATTCCCGTCGACGACAGCGCTCCCAAAGTTCCCGACCAGAAGTTTGATGCCCGCACGGATTGCTGGGTGCTGGGCAAGCTGATCCAGCAAATGGTCGAAGCCGGCGGTGAGGATACCCGCAAGGCCTATCGCGAGGAAGCCAAAGTGCGCACGCTGGTGCAGACGATGACCTCGGAAGACCCCGAGAAGCGTGTGGCCAATATGTCCACTCTTAAGAGCCGTCTCGAGTTGCTCAGCCGTAAGGAGAAAAAGGTCGACGAAGCCAGTCTCCTGACTGCGCCCATCACCGTGCTCACGGTGGAGGAAGAAGACAAGTTCAAGGAGCTCAAGCAGAGAATCAAATACTTGCTGGGTGGCGTTGTGATTGTGTTTCTGTTGGTCGCCCTGGTGGGTCAGAGTCTCTTTCCGGAGGGTGGCTGGTGAAGCGTTTTCTTTGTTTGATTTTGTTGTTGCTCTGTCCCATGGTGCTTTTTGCCCAGGACGGTCTTGAGTATGTCGAGGTCGAGGTGAACGACTCGCAGCCCAAAGGGGTGCTGGTTCGTCCGGGCGGGAAAAAGGATGTCATTCGCCTCTACGGGCGGGGTTTCGAACTGGTCAAGAGGGCGGAAATTTACCGCGACAGTCAGCCCTACAAGCCGGTGACCTGCAAGTTTAAGCTGGTCGCGCGCGGCATGGCCGACCTGGAAGTGACCGCGGCCGCGGACGCTCAGCCGGGCGAAGACTATCAACTGATTCTCTTTACTCCCAAGTCTTCTTATCCGGCCGAGTATCTCTCGGTCGAAGTGCGCGACCCGAACGAATAAATCGGAAAGTCGGATTTTTCGGGAACCGATAGGGGATTGACAATGATTCTGAAAGGCTCAAGGTATTCCACTTCAGGAGCCAATCGTTGAGTCAGGAACTAGCCAGTCTTAAAGAAGACATCGAACAGCAGAGCGCCCTGCTGCGCAGACTACAGAGCGAAATCGGTCAGGTCATCGTCGGACAACAGGACGTGATCGAGAAGATTCTCGTCGGCTTGCTGGCCTCAGGCCACATTTTGCTGGAAGGGCTGCCGGGCCTGGCCAAAACCCTGACCTTCCGGACTCTGGCGGCCTCGATTCAAGCCAGTTTTCAAAGAGTGCAGTTCACGCCAGATCTGTTACCCGCCGACCTTGTGGGCACCAACATCTTCAACCCTCAGACTGCCGAGTTTACGGTGAAAAAGGGTCCCCTTTTCGCCAACCTGATTCTGGCCGATGAGATCAATCGCGCTCCCGCCAAGGTGCAATCGGCGCTGCTCGAGGCCATGCAAGAACGCCAGGTCACCATCGGTGAGCACACATACCCGCTGCCCAATCCGTTTTTGGTGCTGGCCACTCAAAATCCGATCGAACAAGAGGGCACCTATCC
>JALHOV010000212.1:0-1242 GCA_022842865.1 Vulcanimicrobiota bacterium
ATCGCCACCAGCACCGCCGCCAATCCACTGCTGAAGGCCAGCAGAATCAGCAAACCGAGCACCAGTTTATTCAGTGCCAGCGCCGTTAGCAATACCGCCAGAGCCTCGGGACAGGGCACCATGCCGCCGGTGATGCCTAGCGAAATCAACCCGCCCAATGTGAGCTTTTCGGGCATGTGATGGTGATGATGGTGATGGCCGTGGTGATGGTGGTGGCCATCCTCGTCATCGTGGTGATGATGAATAAAACTGGGAACCTGGCCGCTGAGTAGCGTCAGGCCCAATAAGGTCATCAAAAAACCACTGGCCACGCCGATCCAGGGAATGAGGGTGGGGGGCAGATATTTCTGAAAAAAGAAAAGACAGGCCAGTCCCAGCAAGATCACGCTGAAAGTATGCGTGATGGTCACGACGACGCCCAGCAAAATAGCCTGCGGAATCGTGCCACGGGAGCCGATCAAGTACGCGCCTACAATGGTTTTGCCGTGACCAGGGGTAAGCGCATGCACGGCTCCCAGCCCGAAGGCAAGCAGCAAGGCGGCCCAGAGCGTTTTGCCTTCCAACAGTTGGTCCAACTCGCCCCGCGAGTTATCCCAATCCCACTGGCCCGTCCAGACTTGCCCGGCCGGCTCATTTTGCCAAACCAGGCTGGGTAGCTCCTCGCGGACCTCAAACTGGGCATTGCCGGGGGCCGCCAGATCCAGGCGGTACTGGTGCTTGCCGGACAGGTAGCGGGCTCCGTCATGAACCAGTGTCAACGCACCGGTGCCGGCTTTCCATTCCCAGGAGCGATGCAGGGCCAGGCTGCGAGCATCTCCCTCCACCGCGAAGGTCCCGGGCGAGACGGGATTGCCTTGCTGCAAGGTTACGGCCCCGTCGAGGAACTTGGATTCGGCCTGGTGATAGGCCGCCTGTTCTGGCTCGCTGAGCTTGCCGTCATGATCGCGGTCGAGCTCGTCCCATTCAGCCTTGGCGGCCGGTCCCTGGAGCACGATGCGGTAGTCGACCCGGACCGCACTGGTATTGGCCTTCACCTCGGTGCGCGAGTCAGCCACCAGCCTCCCGGACTCGTGAGCCCAGGTTGGCAAAGTAAGCAGCAACAATAAAAAAAGCAGTTTCATGGCAGAAAGGACAAAGGGCACCGCCTCGCAGCGGTGCCCTTTGCAGATGGGTCTGAGACCCGGTTAGTTGGCCGGAGCCAGGTAAGGGAAGGTGGCCGGAGTGGTCGAGGCGCCGTTGCCC
>JALHOV010000212.1:1252-6899 GCA_022842865.1 Vulcanimicrobiota bacterium
CCATGGCCATTCAACCTTTGGTGTCCGGTGGCGGGGTTTTTAGCGACTCCATCGTAGCTAACGTTATCGGTGCCAAGACCCTGGTTGGTGCCGAGCAAGCCAACGTAGGTGAAGTCGATGACGTCGTCCGTCAGTTTGCGTCCGGCGATGGGGCTGGAGGAAGTGTTCAGGAAGGCAGCGGCGTATACTTGCGTGTCGGAGCCGATGAAGGTTCCAGGCTGACCCGGAATCTCGTTGAGAGTCGAGTCGATGCGCATCACGTCAGGAATCAGCGCTCCAACGGCGGTGGTCGCATCAGGATAGAGGCCGTTGGGCACGCTCGAGGGTCCGGCATTCGCACCGGTGGTCGCAGTCAGGACTGCAAGAGCCTCAGCCCTGAGCAGGTTGTTGGGACTTGCGTCCGCCAACACCGCCGCCGCCTGCGCCGGAGTGGCCGCGTTGTAGGCGTTCAGGAAGGCGTTAGTAAACAGCAAGGCTTCGTTGATGCCCGGACGAGCCAGGATTTCAATTTGCCGGAAGCCCGGGGCCGGCGCCGGTGCCGGAACGTTCCCTGTGGGGGTAAACCCGTTGGAGAAGAAGGTTGCGTCATCGCTACCGCAACCTGCGATCATGGCGGCGGCAACCAAAAGACCAAAAAAAGTACGTTTCATATCATTCACCCTTCTATTGCAGCGCCGCGAAAGATTCGGGAACCGAGATGGTCTCCCAAACGTCGAAGACCCGATTGTTGGTCCCATCCGACAGCAGAGCGATGGGCACTCGCATTACGATGGCGTTGACATTATAGCCCTTGGCGAAATCGATGGCGTTAGCCGTGGTCGAAACCGGGTTGCCCAAGTTTCCGATCAGTCCGCTTCGGTTCCCAACCGGAACGGGGGCGTAAGCCGGGCCAATGCCGAGCACCCCGCGAGTGCGGAAGAACGCGTCGACGTCGAAGAAGAACGGATCTTCGCGAAGGCCCGCGAACACGCGAATCTCATTATTACCCGCGGCGTTGACTGCAGTGCCGTTCTGTTGCGTGGCGGGCAAGACCGACGAAAGCAGGGGCGGCGCTACGGTGCTTCCAGCCGGCAGCGTTTCCACAGTGCCCGTTTGCACACCGTTAACAAAGCGGCGCAGGTTGAGCGTGATGCTCTGCGCGCCAGTGGTGGTGTCGGGGGCGCCAAAGTTGAAGTCGAAAGCCATATCGGGCACGGCCGTGGGGGTCAGGTCGCGGTTGGCCACGCGCGAAACCCAGAACGTATAGACGGCGTTGGTGTTGAAGAAATACTGCTGACGCGGCAGGCTGCGCGGGTTGGTGTTCATGATGAAGACCATCCGGCCGGTATCAGCACCGGCGTGCGCCACCGCCGATTGAGCCTGGGTCTGCCAGTCTTCGCGGAACACATACAGGTCCGTCAAGTTCAGATTGCGCGCCTTGATTCTGGTTTCACCGTCATCGTGGTCAGACGCTTTGACCGGGGCGGTGGTATGAAAGGCTCCAGCAATGATGCCGGTGGCCAGGGTGATTCCAGCGAGCTTAGCCAGCCTGGACCCCCCCATGAACTGTTTGAACATAAAACATGTCCTCCTAAAGCATAGGGGCCTTTCGGTTCATAAATTCTCGTTCCTTCTGGTACGGAAGTACCGCTTTAACCAGGATTGCCGACGCAAATGAATAATCTTCAACAGATGAAACCGGTAAGACAACTGCAAGACTGCGACGATCTCTTCGAGCGGAGACTGGTGTTGGAAGTCGCTGAAAAAGGCTTCAGCGTGGTCCATCAGCCCGGCTCGTGCTACACCGTGGGGCTGTGGAAAACTCACCAGCATCCAGAACTCATTGTTTTCGGACTACCCGCCGAGCGAGGCCAGCAACTGCTGCAGCAAGCCGCGGCGCACTTGCCGCTGCAACTCCAGGTGGAAACGGCCCATCTGACCGACGAATACAGCTTACTGCCGACCCTGGTCAAGTTGGAGCATCACCGCGAATTCCTCAGCTACAACCGCTGGTTCTATCGGGGCGACCACTTCCAGGCCTGGCAACTGACCTGGCCCGATCCCGACCATCGTTTCCCGGACGATCCGGAGCATCGCGAAAAATTCCGCACGCTGCAGCCGTCCTTAAGCATCTAGAAGAAGGTGGAGACGGTCATGATCAGTCGGAACTTTTCAAGCCCCTCCGATCCTTGCTGCAGGCTTCGCTCGTTCAGGGCGGAGGCGATGGGCAGTTTGACACCGGCCCCAACGTTGACGTCTCCTACCTGTACGCGCACGCCGGGAGTCAAGTAAAGGATGCGCCCGCCGGTTCCCAGTTCCGCAACGCGCGCCGTTTCGTCCCGGGTAATGTGAAGGTAGTTGAGTTCCAGGACGCCATCGACGCGGCGGACGAAAGCCTCCTGGTCGGCATAGAGCTCCAACACGCCAGCCAGATTGGCGCGAAACTCGTTGCCGAACTTGTCACCGTTCTTGCGTTCGAGGAAGAAGTCGGCCGAAACGTCGGCGGCGATATTAAAATTCTCGGTAACGCCACGGGTCATGGACAAGCCGGCGGTCAGGGTGGGCGTGCCGAAGCCGGGCTGTTGACCTGAGTCCACTCCGCCACCAAAGTCGATGTTATATCGCCCGGTCGGCATCGTGAGGCCAGTGATCACGCCGAAGTAGGTTTTATCGGAGGTTCCCAGATTGACTGCCGTATCATCCTCCCCGTTGAGCTGCAGACCTTCGCCGGGAGCGTAGTTAAATCCCAGCGTTAGCAATACTTTGCCGTCGCCGAAGCCGCGGGTGCTGCCCAGGCCGTCCTGACTCTTGATGTTGTAGGGAAGGATGGCGGTGGCCGTCAGATAGTCGGTCAGGCCATGGGACACACCCATTTGATAGAACTGGAAACTATCCACGTTGTTCGGATCGAAATTCATGAACTTCCGGAACGAGGCAATCTCGGCACGCGTGTAGACGACCGTGCCTCCTTTGGGAAGGGTGAGCGGACTATTGGTCTCGATCGGTGTCCCCGGGCCCTGGCTGGTGCTGGTGCCGCCGTGATGGGCCCAGGCACCGAGTGATAACGAACAAAAAGACAAAAGGGTAACTAAGCTACGTTTCATAGTGGGTTTCATTCTCCTAAAGCGCGGTTCCGGTTCTAGCTGCCCAATCTGCTTCCTGCAAATATTCGCAAAAACGAATTTCGGCAACCACGAGGTTGGCTTCAGGGCAAGCTCAGCACTGCATGGAGATTGAGCCGGTCGGCATCCGGGTTGTTCACCAGGGGTTGACGGTAGGAGGCCGATAGAACCAGTGCCTGACTGTAGGCCACCGTGGCTTCTCCGGCCGGATCGGTGTCGGCCACCTTTTGGTGCTCGTCGTAGAGCTTCACGTCCGCCAACGCCTTGCCCTGAAGAAGCAAGCGAACTTTTAAGCTTTTGCCATGGAGAGCGATGGGCACCAGCTCGAGCTGCTGGCCGAAGGGCTTGTTCAGGCAGGCATCCGGCTTCAACAGGACCTTGCTGTAATACAGCGACCACTCGGAGAGCAGCACGCCGGAAGCAGTGCGCTTCGACTCGTTCTTCCAACCCTGCACGGTCTTGACCCAGAAGCCGGTATCCATCTCGACCGCTAGCTGGACGGCTTCCCCATCGCTGCTCAGGACGACGTGCTTGCCATCGCTACTCTGGATGACCTTGAGCGAATCACCTTTGGCGTTCATGGCCAGCGCCTTCTTCAAGTTGCCCCGATCATAGTCGGAGTCCTCACTGGCGTGGCCATACCAGATGGCCGCTTTTTGCCCTTGAGGCTTCAACCAAAAATCGTGAGCCAGAGCCATCTGCCCGACCGCCAGGACCATCAACCATTGACGCCACATACACGAGGGACTTTCAAAAAGCGCTATTCTCTCCTGCCAAGATTTGCAGTCCAGCATTCTTTAAGGGTGATCGTCTACAGTGGAGCCTGTGATTCTATCCCCCAAAGGCCGGAAGCCTCCCAACACCCAGCACTCAGTCGCGGCGGAGCCGCTCCATTCGCGTGAGAAGTTAGGGGGGGACTTCCCGGCAAGCCCCGAGGAGGCCAGTCGCCTGAGGCGACAAGGCCACAGCGCGCGCGAAGGGATGGGGCCGCTCAAGACAACCGGCCGAGGCATCGGCGTGGCCGTGTTGGATTCGGGCATTTCCCCCCATCCTGATCTGGACGATCGTCTGGTTTGCGCCGTCTCGACCGTGCCCAACTCGCCGGGAACCGGTGATTTTCTGGGCCACGGCACCCACGTAGCCAGCCTGGCGCTGGGCAATGGCTCCGTTTCGCGCGGGGAATTTTGCGGCGTGGCCCCGGAAGCCAACCTGATCAGTGTGCGCGTGACTTCCGGCGAGGAAGCCCAGATGACCCCAGAAGAGCGTTACGGCGCGGTGGTCCAGGGACTGCGCTGGGCCATTGAAAACCGGCAACGCTACAATATTCGCGTGGTCAACCTGTCGATGGGCTACCCACTGGCCCAGTACAAGGACCATTTAATTGACCCCCTGGGCAAAGCCATCAGCGAAGCGGCCAGGGCAGGCCTGATCCTGGTGGTGGCCGCCGGCAATGAAGGCGACCGACCCGGCACGCTCTCCAAGACACCGGCCACTCATCCGGATGTGATCACCGTCGGTTCTAGCGATGGCGACAAGGTGGCCAAGTTTTCCAGCCGCGGTCCGGGTCCAGGCAAGGGGATGCCCGACCTGCTGGCCCCCGGTATCAACTTGATGGGCGCCAACGTGGCCTTCTCGTTGGCCGAATCGCGGAATGACCGCGAACTGGAGCGGGCCCAGGTGATCCAAACCCAATATACGGGGGCGGAGCGTGAGCAGCTACTGGCGGAACTTGACCCCAAGCCGACGGCCTGCTTCATGCCCAACGGCCACCCGGGCTACCTGGCCATGCAAGGAACTTCCATGTCCGCTCCCCTGGTGGCCGGGGTAGTAGCCTGTATGCTTGAGGCCAACCCCTTTCTGGGCCCTCAAGAGGTCAAGGAGATCTTAAAACACACCGCTCGCAAACTGGAAGGCTGGGACGAATACGCCCAGGGAGCGGGCGTGCTGAATGCCGATGCCGCCATTATGGAGGCGGCTCGGCGGAATCCTCACATGACGGTGCCTCGGCGCGGCTGATGCGGCGAGCGGCGAAGTAAGCCGGCCAGAACAGCGCACAGGAGAAGAGGCTGGCGGCTCCGGCCGCCTGTAGAAAGAAGTTCATTTGATGAGCCTGCAGGGCAATGCCCAGGCGGTGGGCCACCCATGCACAGACAGCTCGGTCCATCAACGATTCGGCTGAGAGCATGCTGGCCCGGTAGTCGGAATCGGGTATGTGCTCGTTCATGACCTGACGCTGCACGGGGTAAGCCAGGCCCGTGATGACGGAAAAGAGGTTCAGCCAGACCAGGCAGCCGAACCAGGAGCAGTTGGCCAGACCCCAGCAACACGTTCCCATGGCTAGAGTCAGCCAGAAAACCGCGTGAAAATCGCTGACCCAACGGCGCAGGGCGGTGGGAAAAGCGGCGCCGAAGGCCTCGAAGAGCGTGTTCATGGCCAGGATCCGTCCGAACTGGTCTACGCGAAACCCCTGGGCGTCCAGGATGGGATTGAAGAGATTGACTTGCACAATGCGGGTGAGCGTGAACAAGGCGACCCCCTGCAGCATG
>JALHOV010000212.1:6909-12875 GCA_022842865.1 Vulcanimicrobiota bacterium
ATGACCACCAGCATGCGAGGATTGCTGGTCAACAGGCTGACCACCCGTCCCACACGCGGCGGCTCCTTGGCCGCTTTGACGGTGCGCTCGCCCTGGATTGCTGGAAAGCGGAAAGCAATATAGGTGGCCACCACGGCGGAGGCGGCGCTGGCCCAGTAAGGCAGAGTGGGATCCAGGCGCGTTAACGGGTCGGTCAGTGCGAAGCCGACGACCTTGACGCCCAACGACCAGGCTCGGCCCCGTCCTTCGGTTTCTTTGTAGAGTTCGGCCTGACCCAGTAGCTCCAATTTGTTGTAGACGTAGGCGCTGGCCGCACCCGAGATGAGCGAACGGCTCAGCGCCAGAAGCAGCCAGTGGGCCGCGAAGCCGGCGTAGGTTGGCCAGAAAATTGGGATGAGATGTGTCAGGATGTGCAATGCCGCCCGACCGCATGCAGTTGCGATGGCCGAGACGGTCGGCCAGAAAGCCGGTGGGCAGTTCCAAGAGACAGAAGCTAACGTAATAAAGGCTCTGAATATTGAGGATCTGTTCCTCGCTGAGGCCGTTACGCTTCTGAAACTCGTAGAAGATAGGCAGCCAGAGCATCATGGTGACGGTGATCTGAAAGGCGTAGAATAGCCAGATCAGTCGCCGGGCCTGCCGCTGTGCCCCGGACTCGCCGGTCATTTACTTACTGTATGGGCGCAACTGCAAAATAACGATGCCTTCATCATCGAACAACCACTCGATGTCGACCGGGTCGCTGAAGGTGTAATTGGGCGAGAAATGAGACTGCAGCAGGCGGCCGGCAAAGGCTAGCTTCTGCAACAAATCCTTGTCGTCAGCAGCCAGGTCCTCGCCGACGCTCCCTAAGGACAGGGTGCGACCGCCGCCTTCGACCGTGTTGTAGACGTATTGCAGCGGCAGCTCGACGCCGCGCACCACGCTGTCGACCGAGTGGGTCGAGACATTGACGTAAACGTTGCGGAAGTCACTGGGATTGAGCGGATTGGTGGTGACCAGCACTCCTCCCATGCGAGCCGGCATTTCTTCCTGAATGATGACTCCCATCCAGCAATCATCCAGGGAAATTCCCACTTCCTGGCGCAGCCGCACCGACCGAGGGCTGACCAGGGAGGCCCAGACTTCTTTGATGGAAGTGAAGATGTTTTCGGCGGTGGTCTGGTGATTGAGCGACTCGTAGATGCCGGCTGCCGAAAAGTTTTCCAGATCCTCGGCGTTGGAAGAACTGCGCACCACAAAGCTGGACACGCCGGCCAGGTGGTTGGCCACCATGGAGTCGATGGACTCCCGCATCGAATCGCTCATGCGTAGCGACCGCATCATGTTCATCAAAGTCAGACAGAGCGGCTCGATCTCACGGGCATTCAGCTCCAAGGCCATTTTGAGCTTGCCCAGCATCTGCTGAATTTTGGGGGAGGCTTCCAAGAACTCCTGATTCAGGGCGAAAGGCAACGCAATGCCCCGAGGCACGCGGATGGTCTGGCGCAAGAACTCGATGGCGCTGCGGCTGAGCAGTTGGGCATCGGCCGCTTCGCTTTCGCTCAATCCCAAGTATTTTGCAATGTAGGGCAGCAGATTGGCGCGGGGTGGGCGGCGAATTCGGTAAAAGCCCAGCAGTCGCTCCGAACCGTGCTCAAGCAAGTGGGTCAGCTCGCCCAAATGGGCGGCCTTGGTGCCGTAGCGAAAGCGATCGGTCAGACGCAGATGTTCCAGCTCGGTAATGGGAACGTTCTGCGTTTCCGGCTCCTCCAGCACGATGCGCTGAATGACCCAGGCCGGGCGCACCAACTCGGTGGCCGGAGGCTGTTCGACCGGTTCCAAAGCCAGCGTGGCGGAATCGGTAACCACTCGATACTCCACCCAACTGTCGAGCAGATCGAACTCCACCAGTTTGGCGTGAATGCCGAGCTGGACGCAGTTGGGAATCTGCCAACCGTGAGCCAGCACGTTGGTGTGCGAAAGCGGAGTGGTGTGGTGAGTATTGATGATGCCCGAAAGTCGGGGAATGTCGTCGGGCACGCGTTCCATGACGATGATGTCATACCATTCCAGCGTGGCGCGCTGGGACCGATACTCTTTTTCGTCGGCAAAGTAGCGGATGCGTCCGCGCACTTTGCCGGGGTTCAGGGCAATAAAGTCCGAGGCGGCGTGCAGTTCGTGGGAAAAGATGCGCGGCAGCACATCCTTGTTGTAAGCCTGGGCAATGGCTTCCTGGCCGTGGTTAGCCGGTTTAAATAGAAAGGGCAAGACCGGGTCGAGGTGGGAGCGCACGGCCTGGTAGAAATCGAGCACCATTTCGGCGTCCATCAAATCCAGCTCGACCGTTTCCAGCGTAAAAAAGCGCTCTCCCTTGCGGTGCAGCGCGACCGTGCCTAAATAGTAGGCCCGATCCGGTGAACCATAGACGCTCTGGTTGAACTCGTCGATGCGTTTGTCCAGCTCTTCGCGAGGCGTTTCCAGAACGGCCTCGGCGATATAGTCGGAGTGAAACTGATAGCGATTGTGGTTGATAAAGTGGAGTTTCCGCGACGCGCGCTCCACCACCACCTTGACAAAGGGGTAGCCGGCCAGGTTGCCGGACAACTGGCGGAAGGCTTCCAAAGTGAGGCGTTTGCCCACAATGGCATTGGGCAGCTCGTCGTGCTCGTGGCTTTCCATGGCGGTGGGACTTTGTGCCCAGCAGTCCCCAAGCCTGCTTGCTTAAAACCGATTTCCGAAGCAACTTGGGCAGGTAGGCCCGCAGATGGGGGACGCCGAACCGGAGGCGCCTGATGACCTCCTCCACCGAAGACTCCTGGACAACCCGTTTGAGCCCGGCCGATGTCCCGGCCACGCTGGCGCCCCCCCCGGCAACCGCCTATCGCGTGCCGCCCGCCCAGATGACCGAGACCTTCGCCTACTGGCGGAGTCGGTTGCTCTGGAGCACCTACGTCGGCTACGCGGTTTTTTATATTCTGCGCAACCCCTTGCAGATCGCGCTTCCCGTCATGGGTCCCGCCTTGAACATCAACAATTCCGTGTTCGGTATCTTTTTCACCATCAACGGACTGGCCTACGGATTCGCCAAGTTGATCTCGGGTATCGCCGCCGACCGCTACAACCCTCGAGTCTTGCTGGTGGCCGGTCTGGGCATCTCGGTGGTGACCAATCTGTTGCTGGGGTTGAGCACCAGCGTCATGGTGCTGGGCAGCCTTTTCGTGGTGAACGGGTTAGCCCAGGGATGCGGGTTTCCGCCCTGCGCTCGGGTGCTTTCCTACTGGTTTGCCCCCCGCGAACGGGGACGCTACTGGGGCATTTTTAACACTTCCCATCAGTTGGGTCAGATGGCCATCGTTATGGGAGGCGCCATTCTGGCCAGTCAACTCGGCTGGCGATACGCTTTCTGGGTGCCCGCCGCGATCGGGCTGTTTTGCTGCTTGATGTTGTGGAACCGGGTCCGGGATACGCCCGCTTCGCTTGGTCTACCCTCGGTGGAGGACTACCACTTGGTGCGGGAGGGTGGTGCCCTTCCTGAGGGCGAGAAAGCCGGTCCCATCGGCTATGCTTCGCTCGAGGCTCAGGGCCTGGGCGCCGTCCACGAGGAAGAAGAAGGCGAATCCACATCCGACATCGTGCGCAAGCGTGTTTGGCGAAATCCGGCCGTGTGGACGGTCTGCCTGGGCAACTTCTTCGTATACGTAGTGCGGGGCAGCTTTTTATCCTGGGCTCCAGCCTACCTGACCGCCGTCAAGCATGTCTCTCTGGTGACCGCTGGCGGCCTGACTTTCATGTTCGAACTGGCGGGTCTTGCCGGCTGCCTGGTCTCCGGCTGGGTGACGGACCGCTTTCTAGGCGGACGTCGCGGTCCGGCCTGCGTGATCTGGATGGCCATGTGCTCGGTATTCGTTTTTGCCTTCTGGAAGAGCACCTCGACCAATCCCTTCGTTTATGGCTCGCTGCTGGCCGGGATCGGCTTTTCCGTGTATGGGCCGCAATTTCTGGTAGGCGTCATGGTGGCCGATTTAGCCACCAAACGCGCCGCGGGCACCGCCGTGGGTCTATCCGGTATTTTTGGTTACGCCAGCCCTCTGCTCACCGGAGCGCTGATTGGCTATCTGAGCAGCAACTATGGCTGGGACGCGGCCATGAAAATGATCCTGGCCGGTTCGATTCTGGCCTGTATTCCTTTCATTCTGACCTGGAACGCGAAAGCGCCTGAGGAGTGATTCCGGGGACTCTGGACGGGGCCGCCCGCAAAGTCTGGGAAGCGACCCTGCAGGGGCAGGGCATCACGCTTTATCCGTGGCTGGAGAGCCTGCTCAAGGAAGCCAATGTTACCGAAATCGAGTGGGTTCCGAGCCTGGAGATGGGGGCGGCCATTTATTGCCTGCACGGTCGCTTTGCCGAAGGGGAGCGACTGGCGCGCCGAGCGGTGGCTCGCAGCATCAAGGGAGGTCGCAATCATCCGCTCTATTTGCGCGCCCTGCTGGCGCTGGCGCGCGCCTACCACTGCCAGGGCCGTAGCCAGGACGTGGAAGAGCTCTGGCGCGAGGTCGGTACTCACTGGAACCCGCGCCACGGGCCCTGGGGCCCGGTGCACGCCCAGTTGTTTCAGGGCGAAGAGCTGCCCGGCCAACCGGTGCCCTTGGCAGCTGACTGGCTGGTCGATGAAGTGTCGCTGGCCGGGCCCGATCCTTTTCCCCTCTGGCAGGGCAACTTACTGTGGTGTCAGGGCCCCGTGCAGGAGTTGCCTTTGTGGCAACCCATCCCCTACCCCACGCCTTTGGACCACCTGGCCAGCTGGCCGCGGCTGCGCGGGGTGCCACGTGAGCCGCTGCTCCAGAACGTGAAGGAGTGGCGCCAGACCCAACTCAACGCGCGCTGGCTGGGCACCGTGGGTGATGCAAAATTCGCATTTTCGCTAGAATTAGAGCTGCACTGCCCGGGGCGGGAGGCGCACTGGGTGAGCGTCGAGGTGGCCGGAAGCGGTTACGAAGTTCATCGTGCGGGGGAACGCAACACCAACCTTCTGCTCTTGGAGCAAGGCAGACCGGTGGAACTGCCGGCGCCGCCGCAGGCGGCCTGGCGCGTGCTTTTTCGTGGTTCTTCGCAGCCGGTGCAGCGAGGCACGCGCGTGCTGGTTCGGGTGGGGTTCGCTCAAGGACCTCCCATCCAGACCCGAATCCAGGCTTGATATTTACCGTCGCTCCCAAGGGAATCGGCCCGAAGCGAACAACCTTACTCCATGGGCTCTGTCGCACCCTGGTGGATTTTGACGTTGGTGGCCGTGGCCCTCGGCCTGCGCACCGGCTTTCCTGCACCTGACGCGGCCGTCGCCTACGCGGGCGGATTGTGCCTGCTGGCCGAACTCACGGCCGTCCGCCTGCCCTCGGCGGGCTTTTTCTCGACCGGCTTCGCGGTGGCGCTGTCGCTGGCCAGCAATCAACCCAACCACCAGTCCTGGGCAGTGGCCATCTACAGCCTGGCCATGATCTTGAGGCACCTGGGCCGCGGCGCCAGCGTGCGTGAGACACTGGCCGATTGGGCGCCAGGCGCCTGCGCGCTGGCCGCACTGCAAATCTTTATCAGCTGGCAAGCCCGTTGCCTGGCCGGAATCGTCGTCTATTATCTGCTGGCCGAGCTTTGCCAGCCCACTATGTTGCACGGCAAGGAGCATTACCGCAGCTCTCGCTACCACGCCACCCGCGAATGGACCACACTCTATCGCTGGGCCGTGCTGTTTTTAGCTCCGGTGTTGGTCTGCCTGCACATGGTTTCGCCCGTCTACATCTTACTGGGTGTGCCCATCCTGGCCGGTGTCCAGAGAGCCGCCTACAGCGCCTGGATTCGCTTTCAAGAGCTGGACAATGTGCAGTTGCAGCGCAAGGAAGCCGAAGCCAAACTGAAGCTGGCCGAGGCCGAGAATGAACTAAATCGCACCACCCACCACCTGCGTTTACGAGAGTTCAGCGAAAAGATGCTGC
>JALHOV010000213.1 GCA_022842865.1 Vulcanimicrobiota bacterium
AGGTTGCCCAAAAACCCTCGTAGTATCCGCGCAATTGTTGCCAGCGCTGCTCGACGGCCAAAACTATAGTCCCAAGGAAACCGTGACGGGCACGCTTTCTTCTCCGCGCTCGATGGCTTGCAAAAAGGCTTCGACGACCGTGGGATCAAGCTGGGTGCCCGCATTCTTGCGCAACTCGTCTACAGCCACGTGGCGAGGCAGCGCTTTGCGGTAGGGACGGTCGCTGGTCATGGCATCCCAGGTGTCGGCCACCGAGATGATGCGCGCGAAAATATGGATGGCTTCTCCCGCCAGCCCGTCGGGATAGCCTCGGCCATCCCAACGCTCCTGATGCTGGCGAATCGACTGCTTGATGCGCAATGGCACATCGATCGGCTTCACCAGATGTTCCCCCATTTCGGAGTGGCGCTCCATCTTCTCGCGTTCATGCTGATCCAGTTTACCAGGCTTTTGCAGAACAGCGTCGGGAACGCCGATTTTACCGACATCGTGAAGGAAGCTGCACACCTCCAAGTCACGGATGTCTTCACTGGGCATTTTGAGTTCGCGAGCGATGGCCAGACAGAAACTGCAGACGCGTTCAACATGTCCGCGGGTATACTCGTCCTTAGCCTCGATGGCGTTGGCCAAAACCAGGATGATTTCTTTCTTCATGTTGTACAGGCGTGCATTCTCGATAGCACCGGCGGCCTGCACAGCAATGGCATTGAGCAATTCAAGATTCTCTTCGCGAAAGATGCCCGCCCGAAGGCGGTTATCTACGTAGACCAGTCCACGAATCTGATCGTGAAACAAAATCGGCACGGCCATGATCGAGCGAATATTGTGCATGGCCACAGTCTGGATGGAGGAAAATCGGCCATCGGCCATGGCATTGGAAGAAAGGATTGGCTCGCGGGTATCGATGACCTGGCGCACGATGCTGCGGGAAAAGCTAAAGTCTTCCGTCTCAATGACGGTTTTGTCCATGCCACGGGCGCCTACCATCTTGGGTTCCCCCTGCTCATTGAGCAAGAAGAGACAACCTCGCTCCGCTTTGAGCACCTCGATGACCTTGTCCATGACCATCTTGACGACTTCAGGAAAATCAAGTGAGGAATTGAAGAAGCGCCCGATCTCCAGGAGCAGGCGAAGTAAATTTGAATCGGCGGGCACAGGTGCGACGCTGTCCGTATCTGGCATTGACATTAACCCCAGCTAAAATTGCGTAACCGTGCGTTCGACAGCGACAGATCGGGGCCCTCTCCAGTCCACTAAAGGGGTTGACGAGAGAGAATCATGGGTTCTAGCCCAGCCGGCCTGGCCAGGATCGGATGGCCGGCGGGATTCAGGGAGCCGTTGCCAGTTCCCGAGGTCTCTATTCCGCCCTGGTAGCCCCCGTCCCCATTGCTGCCGTCGGCATTGCCGGCAATGCCGGCAATACCGGTGTTTCCCCCATTTCTACCATCTCCGCCTCCATCGCCATCGTTGCCGCTCCCGAGCGGACCACTCCTGGAGGCCCTTCTGGCGGTCGAGGCGCTCACGTCGTAGACAAAGACAGGGTTGCGAACCAAACCCTGAGCCGCCGCCGGAAACTTGAGTTCGAGAGCGTTGGTGCTGAAGGCGCCGCGAATTTGACGGCTCGCGTCGGAAGCCAGACTTACACGATGACCATCCGCAACCAGAGCAACACCGCCGCCTGCGGGCAGCTTGAAGTTCAACAAGGGCGGCGACACTCCGTCGGCACGCGGTCGCACGGCCTTAAGCGTAAATCGAAAGCTCTGAGCGGAGGGATTGTCATTGGTCAACCCGAGACTGCCTGACCCCAGGTCGATTCCGCTGACGAAAACCCTGGCGCTATCGAATCTGGCGACTTTCAGGGTGCCGCCCTGGCCAGCCGACACACCAGAGGAAAGCGTCAGGCGGTCAAATTGATAAGTGCCTTTGAGGCCGACATTGGCGTCGGCCGGAATCTCCAGCCACAGGTAACGTCCGGCCGGCAGAAGGCCGCTGAAGTTGTTGGGCAAATGCCTGGTGCCAAGATCGGGCAATCCAGCCGGAGGAGTAAAGGTCGGGATGTTGATGGGCCCGCCATCCTGGGCCACCGGAATGGGGTTGCCGAGCGTAGAGGTGAAGCGCACCACACTTTGGTCGACTCCCCGCGGAACTCGAAAACTGCCGCCAAAAGCGCCAACCGCTCCCAATTGAATCGCGTCTGTCTGGCCCGGAAAGGGTAGATACGATCCGGCGCCGTCGTATTCGGAGGCGCACACGGATTCACCCAGCACCGGACGCCGTGCGAGGCCATCCATCACTTGAAAATCAACCGGTCGAGGAGAATTGACGAAAAGACTGCGCACTTGCGCACCGGAACTCCCAGCCGCCAGTCCGTAGCGCACCAGGGCCCCCACGCGAACGCTGGCCAGCGGAGACGCGTTGGCGTGTTGGCGGGCGCGCCCCTCGGCCACCCAATACTCGAAACCCTTGGGAACCTGGATAGGAGAGCCTGCAACCCCGTGGGAATACATGACCACTGCAACGCTATCAAAGGGGTGAGTCTTCGACTGCGAAGGCACCTGGAGAACCGTGCCGGGTTTGACTTGATGGGAGACACAGTACTCCAGGCCGAAATCAGCAGCCTGGCGCGCCCGCTCCTGGTAGTACTGGTGATTGGCCAAACTCATGTCACGGTTGGTCATCTGAGCGGCACTCAGTCCCAGCATAAGGGTCACACCCGCCACACAAAGGCTGAGCGGTAACGCATATCCACGCTTCTTCATCGTATTCTCCAATATAGCATTTACGGGAGCAAAAAGCTGCTGGCCATGTGATATCGAGTGGGTGGATTTCCGGAATTACTGGTCTGGCTTTCCAGATCGACGGTCACAAGCCGCGACTCCACTTTCACCGTGAAACTGCGAACGGCCCCCGCGATGCGACGCTTTGTTCCCAAAACGGAGAACGCAAGGATGGAACCGGGCCCCGCCCCAATCTCTTCAAACGGCTTGCCCCCTCCCGGCAAAGGCAACTCGCTGCGATAGACCGAGCCGTCCGACTGACACCAGACACCGACCCACTTTTGCCAGAGGATCTCCCCTTTATCACTGAATTCTCCCAAGCCTGGACGCCCGTCTGGCAGTCGACTGCTGAGAAACCAGACCTGGTCAGCGGCCGTGAGGGGCTGAAACGTTTCGTAGGAACCGCGACTAAACTCGGCATAAAGGCCCTGCATAAGGTGAGTAGCCTCACGCTGGGCACGGGAGACCTGCTGAGAAACTCGAGTATAGCGGTGGCTCAAGATGAAGACTCCGGCAATCAAGCCGGCGACCAGTCCGAAGACGGTCAACGCCACCAGAGCCTCCATCAGGCTAGACCCTCGCTTAAAGCCCAAGATCATCGGGGACTACTGGCCCCGACCAACTGGATTTCCTTGAGCTTACCGGCATGCTCCCACTGCACGGTTACTTTCCAAAGCAGCGGATCTTCTCCGGGCGAACTATCCTGGTCGACTCGATAAAAATACTGGCTGTGGGCCGGACGGCCTTGCACGAGAAGGGAAGAGTCTACGGTCTGATTGCCAATCGCCGCGGCCGGCGCGGCGGTCTTTTGTCTTTCCAAGATCTGACGAGCCAAACTGACTGCCGCGTTCATCCGGGCGGCCTGCAGGCTTCCCTGATAACTGGTTGGAAAAAGACTCCCGACCAGCAGCACCACAAAAAGAATGATGAGCAAACCTGCGATGATTTCCAGCAGAATAGCTCCAGACCGCATCGCGATTCTCGTCATCAAGTTGGGTAAATTCGGCTCCAAATCGGGCCTCCTGCAACGTGCGAACAAGTTTAACAAGACGGTAACGCCAGTTAACTTTTGCAAACAGCCTCTTGCGCCCCCTGAGGGTCGATGCTATACTTCGCGGACCTTTTTAGAAGAAGCCCCAGGAGGAATAATTGTGGCCAACACATCGAGTGCCAAGAAAGCCGTCCGCGTAATCGCCAAGCGCACCGAGCGTAACCGCGGAATCCGTACCGGCATCAAAACTGCTATCAAAAAAGTCGTTAAAGCCGAACCCGGCAAGTCCGAGGAAGCCCTGCGCGAAGCCGTCAGAACGCTCGACCAGGCCGCAGCCAAGAACTTGATTCACAAAAACAAGGCGGCCCGCAAGAAGTCCCGTCTGGCCAAGCAAGTCAACAAGGCTGCCGCCGCCAAGTAAGTCAAGCCCTTGCCTGTTCATTGACCAGGTGCTAAGGTTATCCAGTGCAGGGTCGCCTGCAGAGTGGGTGTTGGAGCTTACAATCCTGGGCCAATGTAACAACCTCGGATGTGATGAGTTATCCCTGTGTCGAGTGCCGCGGTGCGGAGTCCTGACGGGGTAGCCCAAAGTCGCGTCCACCTGCTTTGAGCAGGTCCAGGGGTTCAAGCTCGCCACCGCTCAGGTGGGTCCCTGTCCTTAAAGAGAGTGCTGGACGGCACTCTCTTTTTCATTCCGGAGGAATTTTCAATGCAAGCGGTTCTCGAAAAACTCATCCACCCCGAATTTCACCAAGCACTGGCGGAGCTAGAGATGCTCAAGGGGATCGAGAAAAAAGAAGGCTTCCTGGAAGTCAAAATCGACTTCCTGACCTTCGCCAGTCCGGTCAAGCAGCAACTGGTGCAAGCCCTCAAAGAAGCAGCCGGCGAACCCCTCAACGTGGTCGACGTGACCGAGCAGCGATCCACTCAACCTGCGCTGGGCGGGGGGGCCCTACCCACCGTCAAGAACGTGCTGGCCGTGGGCAGCGGCAAGGGCGGCGTGGGCAAATCCACAGTCGCCATCAACATCGCCGCCGCGCTGGCTATGGAAGGAGCCCGGGTCGGCTTGATTGACGCCGATATCTACGGGCCCAGTGTTCCACCACTCATCGGAGTCGAGCAGTTCGGAGTGAGCATGCGCGACCACAAACTTCAGCCCGTGGAAAAATTCGGACTCAAGATTATGTCCCAAGGCTTCTTTATGAAGCCCAATGACTCGATTATCTGGCGGGGCCCCAAGCTGCACGGCCGCATCGAGCTGTTCTGCACCCAGGTGGAATGGGGTGAACTTGATTTCATGGTCATCGATCTCCCGCCGGGCACCGGCGACGTGGCTCTTTCTCTCTCCCAGATGGTCCCCTTGGGAGGAGCCGTGGTGGTCTCCACTCCCCAACACGTGGCGGTGGGCGTGGCCAGTAAGGCCATCGACGCTTTTGGCAAACTAAACGTCCCCCTGCTGGGCCTGGTGGAGAACATGAGCTACTACAGCTGCCCAGGCTGCGGACAGCCGGACAACGTCTTCGGTCACGGCGGCGCCCGCGAGGTTGCGAAAAGCTACGAACTGCCCTTCCTGGGCGAGATTCCCCTGAACAGCACCATGATGGAGGCCAGCGAAAAGGGCATGCCGGTGGTGGTCTCCCATCCCGACTCGGCTCCCGCCCAGGCCTTGCGACGAATCGCCCAACTGACGGCCGGACGCCTGGCCGTGGCAGCCGTTGCCGGATACGACGCCGTCTACGAAAACTTACTACCTACCTGAGCGAAGAGTAGCTCTCCCAGAGCGCCTTTCCGAACTTGCTCATGCGCCACTCTTCCATGCCCTCGACGCGACCGAGTGCCTCGTAGGAATCGGGTTGAGCCAGCACCAGAGCCTTTAGAGAGCGATTGGTAAAAACTCGGTCCGATTCAATGCTCAGCTCCTGAGCCATCTGATTGCGCCATTGGCGCAGTTTTTCAAAACGCTCCAACTGACGGCCGCGCAGATACGGTTCGGGGGCCGGAATGGCGCTGGCCTGAAACGGGTTCTGCGAGGCCTCCTGGGTCACCCGGCAAATGGCCGCCGCATGGCGCTGCACGGTGGTGTGGCGGAAGTGCGACTTCATCGCCTCCGGGCCTTCGCTGAAAAGCGCCACGGGAATAAGCAGCCCGTCTGGAAGGATGCGAAAAACCGCTTCATCTAGCTGCCGAGCCAGATCGTCTCGCCAGGCATACAGGTCGCGCAGGCGGGCCTTCTGAAAAGCACTCAATTTACGAGCATCAGCCAACTGCAGGTAAGCATGAGGATTGAACTTGCGAGGCTGTGGCGGACTCTGATTAGTGCGCTGAAAGGAAGCCTGAGCTTCTTCCTCCAGACCATGTTCCGCCAACATATCCTTCAGGATCTTCCACATCTGGATGAGATAGCGGGTGTCACCCTGAGCATACTCAAACTGAGCGGGGGGCAGAGGGCGCAAGCGCCAATCAGCCCGCTGAAAGGTCTTATCGACCTCGATGTTAAGAAAATCTTGAAGCAGGCCACCCAGACCCGCCCGAGGCAACCCCAGCACCTTGGCGGCCGCGTGGGTGTCAAAGATGGGGCCTACGCTTCCGCCGATTCGCTCCACCAAATAGGGCACATCATTATCAGCCGCGTGGAGGATTTTCACAATGCCCGGAGCCTCGAAAGGACGCCGCAAGGCCGACAGGTCGATGGGCGCCAGCGGATCAATCAAAGCATCTTCGTGCTCGGTGGAGATCTGAATTAGACAGAGCTTCGTCTGATAGCTAAAGTAAGAGTCCATCTCGGCGTCCACCGCGATGACCTTACATTGCATGAGGCGCTCCACCAGAGCCTCGATTTCATCCCCCCTCGCAAGCAGCCCGGAAGGGCTAGACGAGGATTTCATTGGGCGCAAGCGTTCGACTAAGACGACACAGAACCCTGTGTCGAGCTTTGGTTGACAAGCAAATCGCGTCTGCTATAATACCGGTGCCCTCAAGGTATGCGGAGGTGGCGGAATTGGTAGACGCGCACGTTTGAGGGGCGTGTGAAGAAATTCGTGAGGGTTCGAGTCCCTCTCCCCGCACCAGAAATGAAAAGAGGAGCCGTTACAGGCTCCTCTTTTCGTTTCTGCGACTACTTGAGGGCGGTCAGTCTTTGCTGCATCGCCTCACTGAGTTGGTTGAGCCAGGGGAGGTCGGCTTGCTTGAAAGCGGCCGATTGGATGCGACTGTCCAGGTAGATCAGGCCCTCGATTTCACCGCCGCCGTCGCGAATCGGGCAACTGAGGACGGATCGGATGCCTGAGAGCACGGCACTGGTGCGCTCGCCGAAGCGAGGGTCTTTCATGGCGTCGACCAGCATCTTGGCTTCGCCCGCTTCCATAGCGTCCTGTAGAATACCCAGAGAAACATCGCCCATATCGAGCACGGTCTTGGGATCGAGGTTGTGACCCACCTGGGGCGCCAACTGCTCCTGGGCGTCATATCCGTAGAAAATCAAGGCGCGCTCCGGCTTGAGCCGCTCCAGAACGAGATCCAGACCGGCCTGATACACCTCTGTCGGGGTGTTCGCCTGATTGAAACGATCCATCGCTCCTCCTCAATTAGTCAGCATCGATTTGCCGGGGAATTTTACTCAAGTTGCAAAAGACCTCTTCTAGGTCTTCTGGCACACCTTACACCAGGTGCTGGTTCGTTGAGCCACCGTGGTTCGTAAGAGCGTTTGCTGACATTGATAGCAAGGCTGACCGTAGCGCCCGTAGACCAACAACTGCTCTTGATTGCTACCCTTTTTGCCATCGGCGTCTACGTAGTCCGAAAACGAAGTACCACCGTATTCCAGACCCTTCCGCAACACTTTGGGAATCGCTTCAAAAAGTTTTTTTACTTGTTTCTTGGAAAGCGACCTGCCGCGCGCTTCCGGTCGGATGCCAGCCAGAAAGAGAGCTTCATCGGCGTAGATATTGCCGACCCCCGCCGAGACCTGCTGATCGAGAATAATCGCCTTAACGGCCCGGTCGCTGCGGGTCACCGCCTGAAAAAACGGATCTAGCTTCCAATCTTCGGTGAGAGGATCGGTGCCCACTCGCGAAAGTTCCGCCTGCAGGCGGGGATTGTCTTCCCGAATGAGACGCCACTTGCCGAATTTGCGAATATCGCGATAAAGCAGCGCGCAACCGTCCGCGAAATGCAAAGAAATATGAGTATGCTGATCCACTGGATGCTGCAGCGTGCGCTGCAAGCCGGTGTGGGGATGGCGTTCGAAGGGCGTATCGGCCCGGCTCGGATCGCGAAAGGTAATCTGTCCAGTCATCCCCAGGTGGACCAGTAAAACCCAGGGAGGCAGCTGAAAAATCAGCAGTTTGCCGCGCCGTTCCAGTCGGTCGAAGCGAGCTCCACGCAGCGACTCCACGAACTCCTGGGGAGCCGGGAAAACAAGCACCTTGGAATGATGAACCAGCGCTTCTTCGACCACACGGCCAGGTAAATAAGGCAACAGAGAACGTCGGACGCTCTCGACCTCGGGAAGTTCAGGCATCCTTTCGGGGGTCCAACACGATCACGCGCACAGCGTCCAATTCGACCCTGGCTTGCTTCAGGCACTCCAACGTCTCGGTTGCCTTGTTCTGCTGGGCAGCCAATTCGGTGGGCGAAACGTTGTTGTGCTGGGCCAGATACTCCAGACGTTGCTGCTCCTCTTCCAGCTGCTCGCTGGCCTTGCGCACGGCTTCTTGAATGAGGCCTCCCAGGCGGGCCTGGGCCTCTTCCCCACTGGTTTCCTGCATCTGCGGCAGACGAGACAGAGTGGGCCCGGCCAGACGGGTCCAGAGCGCGTTACCCAGACTCTGCAACTTGCCCGGCTGCAGGTCGTCGCGCACATTGCCTTTCATATCCACGTTCACGACCAGTGGGGTGGGCGCCAGATAACGGTGCAAGTCCAGCCGGGCCGGGCCCACCGCTTGGAGCAAATACAAGAACTGCACCATCAAGTTCTGCTCCGGCGCGCCCTCCCAAATTCCAGTGCAGGCTTTGCCTTCGGACTGGTCCAGCAAAAGGCCCAGGGTGCCTTCGACCAGGGGGTGATCCATGGAAAGAAACTGCACTTCTTCCCGAGCCAGAGCCATGGAGCGGTCATAGGTGGCCAGGCAGCCCCCATCTCGCAGACCGGGATAAGGATCGACTTTCATCAGATCGCCCGACTTGATCTTGAGCAGGCCGGGGGTAGCCAGCTCCTCCTCGACCACTCCGAAGTGCTCGAGCATGTCGCTGATGCAATTTTTCAAAGGCTCCACCGGCGCGGCCAGAATCTCAGCCGCCAGCGCTTCGCCCAGCTCCTGGTCGTAGGAATTGATGTCGACCAGGAAGTCCACGTTGGTCTGCACGTTTTTCAGATGCTCGGCCAGCACGTCGCGGGTGTGCTCCAGGAAGGCTTCCAGCTCGGCCGTGCGCCCCTTGTTGCGGGGCGTGAAGGCCTGCAACATGGTAAACAGGCTTTCCTGAAGACGGTCCATCAGCGGATCACCGCTGGGCAGCGGCCGCTCGAAGACCCCGGTGAGCCGGTGCCATTCGAAGAGCGCCTGGCTGGGGGTGCCTTCCACGTAGGGCACGGCCACTTGAATAGTGCCCTTCTGCCCGATCCGATCGAGCCGGCCAATGCGCTGCTCGAGCGCATCAGGGTGCACCGGCAAGTCGAAAAGCAGCAGATGGCTGCAGAATTGAAAATTGCGGCCCTCGCCGCCGATTTCGCTACACAGGAGCACCTGGGCTCCGTCGTCTTCGGCGAAGTAGGCGGCCTGACGGTCGCGTTCGATCAGGCTGAGTTCTTCGTGAAAGACGGACACTTTCAGGCCGGTTTTCTCGCGGAAGAATTTCTCCAGACGCAGCACGGCTTTCACCTTGGAGGCCATGACCACCACTTTGGTTCCGGCGGGAAGGGCCCGAATCCACTCGATCGTCCACATCCAGCGAGGGTCGTCTTTAAGGACCGGCTTGGTGCGCTCGCCTCCACCTACGGCCACCGGCGTGCGCTGCAGCATCCGTTCTAGCTGGGCCACTTCGGGGTAGATTTCGGCATTTTTCCAACTGGCCGGACAAGGCAAGGGAAAAGACTGCAGGTGACGCCCCGGAAAGCCGGTCAGACGCTCGCGGCGATTGCGCACCAGTACGCGGCCGGTGCCGTGGCGGTCGACCAGCAGCGGCAGGGCCTTGGCCGGATTGTCCAGACAATCGTGCAGATCATGGTCGTCGGGAAAGAGCTTGCGCAAGTCCTTGGCCGCGGACTTGGAGCCTTCCGCCAAAGCCCGGGCGGCGTGGCCGACCTGCATGAGATGCTTGGTTTCCTGGAGAAAGTCGTCCAGCCGGGCGAAGCGGTCGGGATCCACCAGGTGCATCAGGGCGAACTGCGTCTCCAGGCCCTGCCGAAGCGGGGTGGCCGTCAACAGGAGCAGTCCGCGCGAACGTTGGGCCAGCGCCTGCACACAACGGTATTCCTGACTGACCTGGGTGCGCGACCAGCGCAGATGATGAGCCTCGTCCACGATCAAGAGATCCCAGGGGGTTTCCAGAGCCATTTGCAATAATCGCTTATCGCGCAGCATCTCGATGGGAGCGATGATACGCGAAGCATCTTCAAAGGGGTTCTCTACGTCGTCGTCGCCGCCGCCGCCCAGCATCGGGGTTTCGTCGACCAGCCCCTCCAACTCGTTGTGGGCCACCTTAAAAAGCTCGTTGAAGCGGCGGTACATTTCCGTAAGCCACTGATGCACCAACGAGGCCGGTGTAAGCACCAGCACTCGGTCGGCGCGGCCCACTGCTTTGAGCATGGAGTAGATCATGCAGGCTTCAATGGTCTTACCCAGGCCCACTTCGTCGGCCAGCAAGACGCGCGGAAGTTCGCGGGCTGCCACTTTACAGGCGATGGCCAACTGGTGAGGCATCAAGGCCACGCGGGCGCCGGTCAGACCCCGATAGCGCTTGCTGAGGATGTCGCCGCGCTGCTGCCAACCCTGGACGCGCAGGTCAAAAGTGTTGACGTGGGTGAGTTCGCCTTCGGCCAGACGCTCGGTGGGTCCAGAAGAAGTGCTGCGATCGGCCAGGTCGGTTTCGCAAATGGTTTTTCCGCCACCGGTGTAATGAATCAGTCCGTTCTTGAGAAAAAGTTTTTCCACTCGGAAACTGCCGCCCTTGGCCAGCATGGCCACCTGCCCCGGGGCCAGGTGAAAACGGCGTAGGGGTGCGCTGGAAAGGCTGTAGACTCGATTTTCCTGCACAGCCGGAAAGTAGACGGCGACGGTTCGGGAGTTCCCTTGTTGACTGACAATGCCGAGCCCGAGTCCGGGCTCTCCTTCGTTGCGCACCCGTTGACCGGGCAACCATCCTTGATCTGACACTAAATACTCCTCAACCAATCACGCGAAAAATAACGATCCCAACTATCCGTAACCAAGGCTACGACGGGCCCGCCGGTAGCGGGAAGGGCGGCGCGGCGCAGTGCGGCGGCCACCGCAGTACCCGAGGAGCCTCCTACCCAAAGGCCTTCTCTTCGAATCAATTGGCGCGTCACTTCGAAACTTTCCTCGTCGCTGATCGTTTCCACCGCGTCGATGATCGAGAATTCCAGATTCTCCGGGACCTGACTGGCTCCGATGCCTTCCACCAGATAGGGACCGTCGCCGCTGTATTTTCCGGTTAAAGCATAGCTTCCCAGTTGGGAACCGAGCGGGTCGGCCAGGACCACTTGCAGAGTGGGATTCTGTTCTTTCAGAAAACGACCGGCGCCGCTCAAACTTCCACCCGTACCGGCTCCGGCCACGAAGGCCATCAGCTTCCCACCACTCTGATGCCAGATCTCCGGGCCGGTGGTCTCATAATGAATACGCGGGTTGGCCGGATTGTCGAACTGCTCGGTGAGAAACCAGCCCTTTTCCTTCGCCAGCCGAGCGGCCACCTGGCGAAAGTTGTCTGGGGAATGAGGAGGCGCATTGGGAGTAATGATAACCTCTGCCCCTAGCAGAGCCAGAGCATCGCGCTTGTCCTGGCTCATTTTCTCCGGCATCACGCAGACCACTTGATAGCCGCGCGCCAAACCCACCAGGGCCAAGCCCATGCCGGTATTGCCGGCGGTGGCTTCAATCAAGGTCTGGCCGGGTTGGATCTTACCCTCTCTTTCGGCACTGTTCACGATGGCCAGGGCCAGGCGATCTTTGACGCTGCCGCCGGGGTTGAGATGTTCGCATTTGACCCAAACCGGCCAGGCCAGCCCCGCGTCCAGGTGGCGCAGGCGCACCAGCGGCGTGTTGCCGATGACCTCATCGATGGTAGGTGGTTTCATCGCCAGGGCCGGAAGGAGGCTAACAAAGCCACTTCCGCCATCAATCCCAGCGCTACGGCGCCGGCGCCCACACTGGCGCCGGGCCAACCCTGCTGCACTCCCCAGCGAGCGGCCAGTAATGTCAGGGCCACTCCCACCAGTCCCGCGCCATTGACCCAGGTATTGCGACCGGCCACGATGCAAAAGCCCTGCAGCACGTTCTGAGCGGCCACCAACATTGGCACCAGCAAGCTGTAGCCGACCACCGCCTGAGCCGCTTCCAACAACCTGGGGTCGCCTCCGATCAGCAGCGCCAACAGCTGCTGGCCGGGCCCGCTATGCCCCAAGGTGGCCAGCATCAAAGAGCAGGCGCCGCCGGCCAGCAAACCCAGGCCGGCCAGGCGGGCAGCAGGCACCTGGCGAGCATACTTGATGACCAGTTGTTGAACCATGCGGCTCAGGTTGGCTATCAGGATGACAAATCCCCAGGAAGCCGACCAGGCCGCCAACGCCAGCTCGGAATCATGGGCGCGGGCCAGCACGGCCACCAGAGCGGCCCGCCCGCCCCACATCAACAGCATGGTGAGGGCTAAAGGAGCGTAATAGACGCTCACTCCGGGCAGATCGGTCGGCAGCCGGGTAGCTGGCTCTTGATCGGGCAAGGGCTGCTGGCGCGTCCAGTGGACGACCAGCAAGGCCTCTACCCAGAGACCGCTCATTAAAGCCAACGCTCCTAAACTGGCCCCGGCCAGAC
>JALHOV010000214.1 GCA_022842865.1 Vulcanimicrobiota bacterium
CCCTGCAGGAAGCCATCCAAACCACTCGCCAGGACCTGCTCGAGGCCGACGGTAACACCCGGGTTCTGGTGGCCAACAGTTTCCTGGCGGGGCCTACGGGACTGTTGCGCAGCCAGGAGGGCAAAGAGGCGGTCATCGGTCATTTCCTCAAGGACCTCTCTGCCGAGAATCGCGACATGGCCGACAAGATCGCCCGCGGCGTGCTCTATTCCCATGGTGACGCGGACACTCTGGCGGTCGCTTACATCATGGGCCAGAAGCCGAAAGAAGGCGCCAAAGAGGGCAAGCTCGACGAAGCCACCATCCTCACGCGTCTCTTCGACGCTTACGGAGTACCCGGCATCAAGATGAAGCAGTATCTCGCTTTCACCAGTGAGTTCGCGGACTTTAAAGAGGCTTTCGAGAGCGCTCAGGATGCGTCCATGCCGCTCAACTACTACCAGGTGCTCAAACTGGTGCAGAACCGCTTTGGGGACGAATGGCCCCAGGACCTGAAGATCGACCGCGTGCTGGGCAGCGGCTCGGTGAACGTGGCCATCCGCTACACCAATGAGGCCACCGGAAAACGCGAGGTGGTTTCTCTGGGGCGCCAGGATATCGAAGAGTCGACAAGATACGATTTTAATCGATTCGACAAGCTGATCGGATACATGACCGAGACCCCGGAAGACCGCGAGAAGTATGGGTATATCCTGGGGCTGCTCGGCATCATTCGCGAGTCGGTGGCTCTGGAGTTCAAGAAAGACCAGGCCATGGCCGTGCAAAAGCAGGCCAATCAGACCTATGGCCACCAGACCAACGGTTGGCAAGTGCGCAGCATCGATGCCTTCAAGGTGGAGCACTTGGGGCTCTTTATGGAAGAGGCCAAAGGCAAGACGGCCCGCAAGATCTACAACGAGAACAAAGAGCTTTACCAGGAGGCCATGGACGCCATGGCTGCCGCCGAATTCGGAGTCTTGCGAGGGGTTGATTCGAGCGGCAACTGGAAGCCCCGGCCGCTTTTTGCCAACCCCGACTTCCACGATGGTCAGGTGCTGATCGACAAGGATTCAAAGTCGGTGACCATTCTCGACTTCGGCCAGGCGGTGCCGATATCCAACGAAGATCGGGAGGGCGGGCTGGATCTGCTCACGGTGATCGGGAAGGCCGACTGGGGCTGGCTGGCGGCGCGCCGTATGAACGACCGCTACTTTGAAGGCAAAAAAGTGATCACGTCCGAGATGCTCAAGCCGATCCTGGAGCGGGAAGACCGCATGGACTGCTTTATCCACCTGCTCTCCCTGCTGTCCCGAAATGGCGCCAAAGTGCCGATCTCGAGCGTTCACTGGATTCTGGGTCTGAATCGTCAGATCGCCCTGGCCGAGAAAATCGGAGACCCCATCGACGAGGCGGTCAAGAAGATGGTCACCAATCACAAGGCGGGGCTCCCGCTGGCCACCTTCAACGCTTCCTACGGGTCCAAGACGGAAGCCATGGTCAACCAGGCCCATCATACGGCCAGTGAGACCTCGCGTTCTCTGGTGGGACCCGCAGCCGGCGCAGTGGGCGTGGGGAATCCCCGGACTCGGCCATAGTGGGAGGGTGTCCACGGACCTGAAGCGGGCAGAAATTCGATGCCCTCGACAAGCCCAAACCCCCTATACACCTGGACCATTTGCTGAAGCAGTTCTCTGCTCACAGGTCGACCAAATGCTTGACGCTGCGGCCCAGGCTGTCGTGCTTTGGCTGGGCTCGCGTGTGGCCGGCAAAGGCTGGAAGTCGATGGTCTTGGGTGTGGGAGTGGACGGTTACAAACGGCTGGATTTATGCCAGGCGAGATTCGTCTGGTGGCCAGCGGCACTTTCATGGAAGAACCGCCCAATGTGCGCTTTCAAATCCGCGGATGGCCAGGTGATTTTCCCGTCCGGGGTCCCGAAAAATTCCCCCTGGGGCGCATCCGGGCGCGCGTGGACTACGCCGATTCCCTCGTGCTCCTGGTTGAACAATTCGAGGCTACTCTCCAAGGCAAGGTCGCGACCAGAGTAAGGGCAGGAGAGCCAATTTCTATATAGAACTGCATACAGGTATGTCGCAGCTTAACATCCAAATGACCGCCGAGTTCGAGAGCAAGCTCAGGAGATACATGGTCGCGCGCGGGATAAGAACCAAATCCGAGGCCGTCCGCCAAGCGGTGGAAGAGGGCCTGGCCCGAATACCCGAGCCGGTCGTGATGAATTGGGCGGCACTCCGCGGGAAAGGGCTTGGAACTTCACAGCCCCAGTTTACAAACAATGATCAGCTGTGGAATCCCCGTGATCGTCGACAGTTCCTTGCTGCTCGCCATTCTGTTCGCGGAGCCAACCGCCCCCTGGGCCGAGGCGCAACTTACAGCAAATGCCGGGAGGCTTGCGATGAGCACTGTGAATCTCACCGAAGTTCTCATCCGCGTGCGCGACAGACGACCGCAAGACCTGGCCCAACTCGAAAGCCAGCTCCTGAACAGCGGAATCCGATTCGTAGCACCGGATGTCGAACAGGCTTGCTTGGCTGCCGAGGCTCGGATGAAGTTTCCGCTCAACCTGGGAGACTGCTTCGCTTACGCACTCGCCAAAACAAGCAATCTCGACTTGCTCACGCTGGATTCGGATTTTCGAGGCGTCGACGTCCCCGTGGTTCTCCCCTGAATTTGCGGGTGAACCGCCGCAGGTCGGCTCCGATATCGAAGGTATGAAGCGTCCAAAGTGGCGCCCGTCTTTGAGTCAAGGGGCGCCGGCTTGTCCTGGTGGGCGCTCGAAAGGCGGTTTCCGGACCTCGCTTTACATAAGCACGACCAAAATGCTGGGCCACTTAAATGCCGGGAGAGCTGACGGTAGCTACGAACGCCGCTTGGCCAACTTGACCAGAGCCGAGATCTGCCAGTGTCTCTTGTCTGTTAGGTGGTTAACGCAATTATTGCTCAAACTACCAGAGGGTTGAGGACAGTCCGCTTTGCGAAGGCTCTGGCCGAGCCGCGAAGGAAAAAGACTTATACATCGGCAGGCTATTGTTCGGTCCAACAGGGGAAGGGCCTGGCGCGTTCGGATTCGGGGAAACCGGCGGATTCGCTTTATGAGGAGCGGGGGCGTTGGCTTTGGGAGCGCCCGGTGCTGCTTGTAACTGTTTTAGATGAAGGGTCAGGACTTTTACCTGGTGCTCCACCGCTTGCTGCGCAAAATTTGTGACAGTCTGAGGACCCTTTCGGGCGTTCATTTTTGCTAATCTCTGCTGAGAGGCGGTCAGGGCACGCCCAACTTCGGAAGGGTCTTTGCTTGCCAAAAGCCGCTCGGTGTCTTTCTGAATAGACTGGGCCGCCCGCATATCGAGCAAGAACATCTGTTGATCGGCGGCCGACTGGTTAAAATTGGTAATGTCCATGCCTCCTTCGACTTGCTTGTCTGTTGGCGAGAATGAGTCAACGGGGCCGGAGACACTCTTCTCCAGCATACTCGTCTGGATGTTCTTCACGGCGGGTGGCTGCACATTGGGCGGGTTCAAAGTTTGAATTTTCATTTCGTCCTCCTGGTTTACAAACCATATCCGGAGAGCCCAAACTCAATACCGAAAAGTCGTGAACAGGATGTGAATTTCTCTGCACCGCCCCATACCATAACGCGAAGTGCAACTAGCCCAGAACGACCGGGGGTTTTCGAACGAGCCCTTGCCACCGCCGACTCAGCCGAACTGTCAGCCTGCGTTATGCTGAGGCTGTAACCGCCACAGATGCCGATTACGTGGAGCGAAAGCTGCAGCAAGAGGTGGACGATCTCTAACAATGTGGAATCCCAGCCAGGCCGCAGCACGCAACGGCGAACTGGAAGAGGGCGTCGTGTTGGTTTCTTCCGATGGAGGATTTTGCAAGGTGCGCGATCATTCGGAGCCGACCCATAAGTTCAAAATGGTCTGCTTTGGAAGCCTCGAGGTGGAATCGAGGCGGTCCAGTAGCTCGGGGGAAATGGCCAGTGGGGCGGCCAGCAACAGGCATACAGCAAGTTTCTTCATGGGCGCGATTTTCCCGCCGAGTACTCCCAGGTAGGCCGCACGCGCTTGCTGACCCCTGGGGTCGCTGGCACATTCAGACGGATGAGGCCGACAAATTGCGCACCTTTCAGCAGCGCATGTTTCCCGATCAGCCCGCCTAACCCAACCCGGTCCAGCGTGGTCGTAACTGGAGTGCACTGCTGGGCGGTGCAGTCGGCTGCGCGGCAGTTTGCGGTGGTGGCCTGACCGCGGCCCTTACCGGCACCCTGGTTGGTGCCCTGAGCGGCGCCGGGATCGGCTACTATGTGGCCGCCGAACGACTCAAGCACGACCAGGCCGACTAAGTGGCCCCCACCCGCAAGTCGCATCACGTTTTGGAAAGCCCCGGTTGATCAGGGGGAAAATTGAAAGTTGCTGGGGATCAGCTCACTGGGAATTTGAGCAAAGGTCCTGCCTGCCTCAAGTTCGCCTTTGTGGTCGGTCAGAAATTGGTGCCAACGTGAACGCAGTATTTTGAGCTCGGAGTCGTCGGGAACACCGTTGCTGGAATTTCCCTTTACCCTGGTCATTACCTGGTCAGCAAGCAACTGAAAGACGACCAGCCAATGCTCTTTTTCCTCCAGACGGTCGCAGAGAGCCAGGGCGCATTCCCAGCGGTGCTTTGCGGTGCAGGCTCCGGCGGCGGCTCGCAGCACCCACTCATTGGGGGTGGCCCGAACCAACTCCAGGATAGCGGCCTCTCCGGCCAGTTTGTCACACACCGCCACCTGGACCCCAGGGTCGGCGTCGTGGAGCAGCAACTTCAAGCGGTCCCGGTAGGACCTCACCTGGGCCGAGGGAATGGCCAAAATGGCCAGTTCACGCACTCGGCCTGAGGAGTCCACCAATCCTTTTTGGATCATTGGAGGGCCGGGTTTTTCGAGAAGTCTTTTGAGCAGCCAGGCGCCGCGGATTGCGGGGGGGGTTGGGAATTTCTTGGGCCAGGGTAGGGCGGCAACGGCTCGCTCCAGTTGGTCGCCCGGACCGGCCGGCCGGGGGTAACTGGAGACGGCCGGCAGGTATCGCTCAAGGCACTGCAGCAGAGCTGGGAGATCATCAGCCTGACCAATGCGGGCCAGCATAAAGGCTCCTTGGCAGACATACTCATCGGACATACCGATGAGTTCACGGGCCAGAGCTCCCACCGGCCACGCAAAAGCCGGGCTCCAACCCAATCTAGCCAGGCGAGCGCGTTCTTCACTGCCAAATCCAGGCTGTTTTTGGCCCCGCTCGGGTAGACGGAGACATAGTTGCCGAGACGCTTCCAGTTTCAACTTGGGGTTGCAGGCCAGGGTCCGTAAGCTGGGAACGGCTGCTATCACTGGGGTCTGCCCGATGCCAATCAGGGCCTCTGGCTGCGAGGCGGCCAGCTTTTCCAGCGGTTCGAGGTAGATGGGATAGGAGAGAGTCCAGAAGTCACGATAGTCCGGGCTCTTTTGCCCCCAACTGACGCCCTGGTTGAGCGGGGTAGCGGCCATGGCCTGCACGATCGCTTCCGCTTGTTGCGGGCTGGGGTGCTTGAATTCCAAGTCGGTGGAGGCGCTAGCCGGACTTTTCCAGCCCAGGTCGTGGCTCACCACGATGTGGTATTTGCCCGCCTGAGGGATCCTACGATAGTGAGCTAAGGCCAGGCTGGTCACGAAGGCTTTGCCCGGTTTGACCTCGGTCTTTCCCCCCAGACCTCCAAAGCACATGGGGTTGGGATGCGGGTCTTCGAGCAGTTGGCCGTGTTCGTCAAACGCTTTGACCTTAAATCTCAGGCTGCGGGGCGCTCCGCGGTAGTCCCCGCCCAGGTCCACGCCGAGAGGGCCTGGGCCCAGATTCTCCACGCTAAAGTGGATCAGTACGTTTTCACCCAGAAAATAACTGGACTTATCGCTGTTCAAAGTGACTCGTGCTTGCTGGCTCCAACCGGGGGATGCCGTGACTGCAAGCAAGAGTAGAAGTTTCTTCATCCCACCCTGGTCGTTCTCGAAGAGGGGATTATTCCGCGAATTTCTATGAGACGGCTCACCAGGGACGTGTTTACGGCGTCCCGGCTCCCCGCGACAACATCACCACCAGGTGCCGGAGATATCTATTCATAGATCGATTGGAACAAAACGACAACGCCGTGCGCTTCGGCGAGCGCGGAGCCGGCTTGTGGCTGGCCCCCGATGCCTCCGTAGAAACCCTTCAGGCCCGTCGTCAGGGTAAGCTCACAATATGCAAAAGCAATCTGAAGAATCTGGCCACCGGGCTGGAGAAATATGCCACGGATCATCACGGCCACTATCCAGAGCGTCTCAACGACCTCGTAGGGGATAATTACCTCCAGGCGATCCCGACATGTCCGCAAGCCGGTTCGCTCACCTACACCGACTACGTGGCCAGCCGAAATCCAGACAACTTTACGCTGAGCTGTTGCGGTAACAACCACGCCAGGGGTGGGCCGAACTATTTCGATGGCGGCACAGCCAACTTCCCCCACTATGTCGGCGCGCAGGGATTGATAGAACCGCACAAACGCTAAGTGGGTAGGCGGTAGCGAGATCATTGCGGAGGCCTATGTCTCTCGGGAGCTGGACGACAGCCGACTGGAGGCGGCAGCTTTAGAAGAAGCCCGCAGCAGCGACAAAGCTCAGCTCTATGTCCAACCGCAGCCCGATGACTCGCCGTGTCGACTGCCTCAGGGCCCGGTTACAGCACTTCCACCCAGCAGCCCTGGGAGTATGCCCGACAGCTCGGGTCGTTCTGGTCTTCCACCAGGGCAGGGGGCATCCAAAAACGGCCGCTTTGAGTGGCCCAACATTCGCACAGCAGTTCGCTGCGCCCGGGCGGCAGGCCCAGGGCGCAGGCTTCGATGCGCCCTGGGCTTACCTCGACGCAGCGCCAGCCGTCTTCGCGGGAAGAAATGGGCCGATGACCGGGGTGCAGCGGCCGAGTCCACAGGCTGCGCCAGGGGTAAGCACTGGGCGAGCCCACCAGGGGCTCCAGAGCGGCGGGCAGCGGAGCTTGGAGGTAAAGGCGGTCGAGGTGCTCCAGGCTGAAAATCTCCAGCACCAGTCTCACTCGGGCCCCGCGAGCAAGGCGCCAATGGTCCGCCGCCAGTAGTTCTACCTGCTCCGAGTCGTCTCGTGCCTGCAGTTTTCGGCCTAACCATAGGCCGGCTGGCGCCTTTCCCTGGGAAGAAATGAGCTCGAGCGGTTCCGCGGTTTGGCCTTCAGCACGCAACAGCGCATGTTCGGCGAGCCTGCGCACCGCTTCGCTTTCAAGGTCCCCCCAGTGAGTAACGAAATCCCTGCCGCGCTTGCGGCGCCGCAACAGGCGACACCAAAGGTCGAATTCCGGCGGCCGGGAGTCTTGCTCAATGGCCGCCAGGATCTGCTGGGCCAGCTCTTCGCAGAGCAGCCAGCGCCAGCCCTGTTGAGGAGGCAGCGAGGGAAGGCGATGCTCGAGGAGCTGCTGCTGGCCGGCCACCTTCAGCAGGATCTGGAACTGAAGACAAGGACCGCGACCGGCACGCAAGGGAAAGGTCAACTCCGCTGATCGCTCCGGAGGCAGATCCAGTTCCACCCCTCCCGGTTCATGCAGATGAAATCCCCGACCGCGCAGGTCGATCCGGGCGACCTGGCTTTCCCTCCCGTAGTTCCGCACTTCCAATTCCAGTTCCAGTTCGTCGCCAGCCCGCGCAAAGGCAGGCCAGCGCACCTCCAGGCGCCAGTCGGACGGGAGGGAAAGCATTTGCCGGGAGCTGCCGCAACGGTCGATGCCGTAGATCGCCGCAGCCAGAATGCGCCACGGGCCGGGGTGATTGGGGAGCGAGAAGGTGGTGGAAGCGACCCCCTCAGCGCTGGTGGTGAGGCATCCGGCGATGTGAGCGGGAGCAGCAAACCAGCGAGAGTAGCGGGATACTCGGGGATGGGGGGCGGCCAGGGTGACGCATTTTCCCCGAAACTCTGCCTCCTGGGCTTCTTTCAGCAACTCCTGCAAGGTGGCCTGGCGGTAGTGGTCCCAACTGTTGTGACTGCCCATTCGGGTGGGTTTGGTGGGGTAGAAGCGTTCCATCGGATCGGTCCAGTCACACAGGCCCTCCTCCAACAGCCCCTCCTCGACCACCAGCAGCGAGACCGAAGCGCCTTCCATGGGCAAACCGTCGGCTGGATCGGTGACGGTCACAAAGACATCAACTTGGGAGTCCCGGCGCGTTTGGAAAATCTCCACCTGCAAGGCGGGGGGAGGCACCACCCGCAGTTGTTCCTCGGCCACCCAGCAGCGGGGCCGGCCGGAACGCTCGTTGCCGAATAACTCGAGGCGTACCGTAGCTCGAGGCAGCATGGTGGCGATCACGGGAAAGCCGAAGCAGCTCTCGCCCAGATCGATGTGACGAATTTGCTCGGTGCAGCAAGCTCCATTGCCGATGCGCAGCACCGCTGTGCCGCTCGCCGGGGCCTGGATCCAGAGTTGGGCCTGGTCTCCTACCTCGTAGTCGGCCTGCGCCAACATGCACACCAGTTGGGAATGTTTGGAGGGGCGCGGGCGAGTTCCCAGACGGTAGCCATGCAGGCGTGTCAGGCTGACCTTTCCCTGGGCGTCGCGTATCCAGGCACGGACCACAAACAGTCCTGGGGGAGCTTCGAAGGCAAGTTGCTGGGGACGGTCCCGGGAAGTCATTTCCCAAATTTTCTTCTGGCCTTCCACTTGCAGCTCGACGCGAACTCCGGGCACGGGGTTGCCCAGGCGATCCGTTACCAGCACTTGCACACAGGGTTCCTGGTCGGGCTCATAGACGCGCTGCTGGCAGCGCATTCCCAGGCAGAAATCGGCCGTTTGGGCCAGGCATTTCAGCTTAACGATCTGCTCGGCCGCCGTGGGCAGGCTGGGCAGGGTAGAACTGACCGTGGCTTCCAGCGACAAGCGCAGGCCGCTCAGGGCCGGTCGCCATTCCAACTGGGGAGCGCGCCGGGGCCGCCAGCCCTGACCCCAGCGACTGGGGGGAGGCTGGCGTTTGGGCGGCGGTGGCTCAGGATAAGGCTGGGCCAGCCACTGCCACTCGGCCTCTCCCTGCTGGCTGAGCAGTCCGCGAGACTGGTGTTTGTGCTGGCGGTCATCGGGCGGGTTCGCTTCGACAGGAGACCAGCGGTCTTGGGGGAGTTCCTCTCCAAAATGGAATTCGGACCAGCCCGGCGGCCTGCAGGCCACCGCCTGGGTGACCAGCTTCCACTGGATCTGGGCGCTCTCCAAAGGGCGTCCCGAACGATCGCGAGCGACGGCCCGGAAGTGCCATAGAGGACCTCGCTGTTGAGCCGATAGCTCCACCTGAAAATCTGGAAGCGGATATTCCTCCACCTCGAAGGACAGGATTTCCGCCCGCGCCCCGCCCGGGACTTCCAGCTCGAGCTGGTGCTTGCCAATCGGGGTATCGTGCGGAAGTTCCAGCTCGAAGGAAAAATGACCCGACTCGGAGATCGGACTCTGGCTGCGTTTTTTCTCGTGGGAGGCACATGGCCACCAGGCCACGCTCATGGTCGTCGGTCCTACCTTCTGCAGCGTACCGTCAGGACGCTCCAGGCGACGCCAGCAGCCGACGGCATGCACGGTTTCCCCGGGACGAAATTTTTGCCGGTCCAGCCAGGCCCACAGCCGGGTTCCGTCCCAGGCCGGCGTGCGCATAGAGGGCAAGAAAGCCTGGCCGGAATCCAGCTCGGCCCGCAGGGGGCCAGCGGGAGAGATGGTCTGCAAGCCATGTTGGCGACCGGTTTGGGCCAAAACGCTCAGCAGCAGCGTGCGCCCGGGGTCGGCATAGGCGGCCAGACCCAATTCGGGATAGCTCAGCCAGATCAAACCATAGGTATGGGATTGATCCCTGCCCGGAGACTTAAAGTTTTTGCGCCCGAGCGGGATTTTACCGCTGTTTTCGGCGGCCGGAATAGTCACTTCAAGCAACAGGTGGCCGCTTCCGCCCTCCATGTAGGCCGTCAGATCCAGGGCCAAGGTCTCGAATCGATCGAGACGTTCAGGACGAATTGGAAAATCCCAGTAGCGGCGTTGCCAGGCCTGAATTCTTCCCTCGGGACGCTCGCGGGTGCTCTGATAGCGTTCCCAGTCAGCCGGTTCTACCGGCATCACTCGGCACAACAGTTCGCTCCAGCCCAGCGAGTAACAGCGAAAATAGGGGGGATGGTGGCGGGGGAGCACCTGGAGAGGCTGGGCGGGAAAAAGGAACCAGGGCGATCGCTCTATCTCGAATTTGGCAAAGGCAGTCCCCCCCAAAAACTGTCCTCTCGTATCCTGTAGCTTTTCGCACACATCCACTTCGTAGCACCCTGGTTGCCCTCGCCCACGGATCAAGATCCTCTCATCATAAGCGAACACGTGCAGATCTTTCAGTTCGGGCGAGACTTGAACCCAGTTCGGGGAGAATCGATCGCGGTCTAGCGGGTTGTTCCAACGCAGGCTAAACTGTATCGAGAGGTCGGTGCGAAATTCGTCCCGCACCTCTTGCCCGGCCGACTCCAGGCGTAAGGGGTCCCAGGCTTCGGGCGGAGGCGAGATCTGGACCGGCAGCACTTCGGTCCGAAAATTCCAGCCTTGAATGTGAAAGTCGGTGGCTGGCGCCAGCGGATGATCCGGCCAGAAGTGCAGCCTCGTCTCGTTTTGCCAGACCCAGCTGCCGGGGGTTGCGGGCTGCACCGGGGGCGTCCAAGGACCGTCCCGCAAGACCTGGCCCCAGAGCGGGGCGGGGGCCACCGGCGCCGAGAAATTCAGTTCCAGTCGTTCGGCGCTCTGGCTGCAGGAGCCGAGGGAGGGCCACTTGGGGCACCCTTCGGCCTCCTCCCCGTGGTGCTCTTGCCGAAGCAGAGCTTCTTCCCAGGGGATTTCGGTTAGCTCGGGGACGCCTTTCCAGAATAGCCTTTGCGCCGCCTCACTGAAGGCGTCGGCCAGGAGATCGCTTTCCTCATCCATTCAGGCGAAGCGTTTCGACAGAAACGCTTCGGATCTTTTGGGGGCATCGACACCGCCTGGTGGTGAAGGATGTCGACTCTCTGGAACAGGGAATTGCCCGCGTAGGTGGCCTGATGCTGGCAGGCCCGAGGAATGTGTTGAACCCGTCCTCGCCAGCGGGGAAACGAGCGTTAAGCGCAGGCCTTCGCACAACCCTGCGACACTGATGTGAGGCTGATCGATAGCTTGTGAACATCGAGACCAGGATAAAAAGTGGTAGGAGATCGTAGGCCTCCATCCATTTTGATGTGGAGGGCCACTTTTGCGGCCGAGATCGGGGTTCCGAGGTGCAATTCTGGGCTTACCATTGGCATCAAGCGGATGCATCCAGTACTTTGACGGGGTACTGAGACACCAGGGGGTCGGCCGTAACAAGAATCGCGTTTTCATAAAGAGCCTGGGCGATCAGCAGTCGGTCGAATGGATCTTTATGTAGGACCGGCAGGTCGGAAATCCCGAGCGAGTGCTCCCATATCACAGGGAGTGGCTGGAAGCCATCCCGTTCGTAGCTCTCTTTCACGAACTGCTGGATGCCACCCGGGAGGGAGAGTTTCCCTATGCTCGCCTTGATCGTTGCCTCCCAGGTCGAGGCTGCGGAGAGGTAAACAAAGTTCTTCGGTTCGGCGATGGCTCTATGAGTTTGTGGACCCAGCAGGTCTGGTTCTAAGACCCACCAGAGCCAGCAATGCGTGTCAAGTAAGTATTTCACTCAAAACCAGACTGAATTTCGTCGGGCAGCGGTTCAAAAAAGCTCGGATCGACTCGTCCTTGGCCCTTGAGGCGGCCAGGGCGCCGAGGAACAGCTTCTGCGAAAGGCACCAGACGAGCCATGGGCTTGCCTGCCCTCGAGATCACCACTTCCTCTCCTTGAGCGACCAGATTGAGTAGATGCGATAGCCGCGATTTTGCCTCATAGACATTGACGTTGGTCATGGTGCTAGTGTATCGATCAGTCCCTGGTTGGTCAAGTTGGTCAGGCCTGCCTGCTAGATCGGGCTCAATCCTGGCCAAAGTCTGGCGAGTCTGTTCCTTGCGTTGCGAGGTCGTTGGTGGTGGGGATTTTTCTGCCGCTGTAGTGTCTATTCGCCTTAGGAACCCAGGTTCTTCAAACCGCACCTTAGGACTCAGGTCCGCCGGGCCTTGGAGGAGCTCGTTTCCGTCAGGACTTGCGCTCCCATCCTTGGTCCACGTTGTTGCCGAATTGTGGCCGTTTGGCGATCGGTTTTTCCTGGCCGCCCTCGGATTTTACACGCCCTTATCCCGCAACGGATCGCGTTTCGCTTGAATGGGTCGGATGGGTGGCCAAAGGGCCCTTTTAGCCACAACAGGCACAGAGGGTCCCCAGGAGACACCCCCTCCGCTAATTTCCCAGCCGCGCCATCCAGGCTGTTTGCCCTTCTGCTGGGCCTACTCTGAACTAGGGGTCTCCAAAACCGGGGTTTGCGGCCGCGCTCCCAGAGCGGCCGACGAATTACTTTGGCAAAGCTTTAGCCGGACCCAGTTCATCACTCGCTTGTGATTCTCGCGTACACCCGATGGGTGTCCATTTGCGCGCAGGCACCCCTCTATCGTCAGCGGGAGTTCCATCAGAGTCCTCTTTGGAGAATTCTGGTCGATCATGGGGAGGAATTCCTTCGCACCTACGACTCTCGCTACGAGGAAACCCACGGCCCTCTACCGCTGCAGTCGGCCAGGGTCATGGAGAAGCTCCTGCGGTGCGGGGACCCACGCTACGGCCTGACCTTGCTTCACT
>JALHOV010000215.1 GCA_022842865.1 Vulcanimicrobiota bacterium
CTCTACGAAAGTTTCAAAAGTGGGCTTTTCGGTGCTGCTCACGAAGAGGCCGTCGACGCGATGCATGCTGCCGCTCTGAGGGCAGCCGTTATATTCCGCGTTTCTGCTCCACGGCACCATCAGACAGTGACCCTGGCTCTGCATGGCCATTTTGCCGTCGCCATCGCCATCTTGACCTTTGACCGAGTTGAATACGTCGATCAATAGGTGAGCCTCATGTTCGGCATAGCTGGAACTGGTGCGAGTGGCCTTGGCGGCGTTGGGGTGGGAATAAACCTGGGCAAGCTTGCCCGCGACCTGGCTGCTGATCATGACGTTGTAGGGCTCTCTCTCTTCTCTGTGTGTGCCCCAAGAATAGCCTCCCGGCCTGAAAGATGCATGAATTGGCGGGCTCGAGATGGTGGAGACAGTGCATCGACCCGGCCCGCTTTCCCCTGGATAGCAAGGTTAACTCGCAGCCGACGTTCTGGTGGCTGCGGCTCGCAGGTATCTTCACAATCTCCCTTCGAGGCCGCACCCGCACCCACGGCGCCGTCGCTTGCCTGAGCTCCAACCAGGCAAGACCAGCTTACTTGCCGAGGGTGGAGAGGGCGTTCATGATCAGGTCTTTGTTCTTTTCGCGGGCGTAGTCCATGTCCCATTGGCCGGGGAAGAGCAGCACGGGGCGTTCCCAGTTGTCCTTGGCCGGGCGAGTGGATCGAGAGAGCTGCAGAGTGGCGCCGCTCGGGTTTTCGATCCAGCGCACGAACTTGAGGGGCATGGGCTCCATGCGGACTTCCACGTTGTAGTCGCTTTTGAGCCGGTGCTCCACCACCTCGAACTGGAGTTGGCCGACGGCGCCCAAGATCGGGTCATAGGTGCCCGAGTCGTCCAGCCAAAATACTTGCACGGCGCCCTCCAGGGTGAGCTGATCGAGGGCCTTGCGGAACTGTTTGCGGCGCGAAGGGTCCTCTACTGTAAGGCGGATGAAGTGTTCGGCTGGAAACTGGGGCATGAGTTCATAGCGGAAGGCCTTGCCGGAATCATAGAGGGTGTCTCCCAGGGCCAGGTCGCCGGCGTTGACCAGACCGACCACGTCGCCAGGGTAGGCCTCGTCCACCGTTTCGCGCGACTGGGCAAAGAGTTGCATAGGAGTGGACAGGCGCAAAGTGTCGCCGGTGCGCGTGTTTTTCACTTTCATACCGCGCTCGAAGCGTCCCGAGGCGATGCGCACAAAAGCCACGTGGTCCCGGTGCTTGGGGTTCATGTCGGCCTGAATTTTGAAGACGAATCCGGAGAACTTCTGGCTGTCGGGCGGCACCGGTTCGTCGCCGGGAACCTTGCGCGGGGTGGGCGTGGGAGCCATGGTCAGGAACTGGTCCAGGAAAAGCTGCACTCCAAAGTTGTTGGCGGCGCTGCCGAAATAGACCGGCGTCTGCTCACCCACGGCGAACCGTTTGGGATCAAATTCCTCATTGGCCTGCAGCAATTCCACGCCGTCGATGAAGTTTTTGTAGGTCTCGCTATCGCAGGTTTCTTTGATGATGGGATCATCCGGGCGTAATTTAGTCAGCTCGGCCCGGCGACGCCGGTCTTCGCCGCGCTCGAACCAGTGCACCTGGTTTTCGTGCAGGTCGTAAACGCCCTTAAAGGTGATGCCGTTGCCCAGCGGCCAGTTCATGGCCACCGTCTTGATGCCCAGCACATTTTCCACTTCGGTGATCAGGTCGAGCGGGTCGAGGGCCGGGCGGTCCATTTTGTTGATGAAGGTGAAAAGCGGCATCTTGCGCTGTTTGCAAACGTCAAACAGCTTCAATGTCTGGGCCTGGATGCCGCGGGCCGCGTCCAAAATCATGACGGCGGCGTCGGCGGCCAACAACGTCCGGTAAGTGTCTTCGGAGAAATCCTGGTGACCCGGGGTGTCCAGCAGATTGACACGGTAACCCTGATACTCAAAGGAAAGAACGGTGGAGGTAATCGAGATGCCTCGCTGCTTTTCCAGTTCCATCCAGTCCGAGACGGCGTGCTGCTGGGCGCGGCGCGCTTTGACGGCACCGGCCTGATGCACCGCTCCACCGTAGAGCAGTAGTTTCTCGGTCAGAGTGGTCTTGCCCGCGTCAGGGTGGGAGATGATGGCGAAGGTGCGCCGGCGCAAGACTTCTTCCTGAAGATGTGTGTGGGTAGCCGTCATATTCTCCTGATTTCAGTGACCGCCGCGGACGTAGGGTGCGAGCAACTTATCCCAACGGTGTTCTTTGATTTTGTATTCGTAGAGGGCCTTGGCCATACGATTCTTGGGCACGATCGTGGACACGAACGAACCATAAGAATTCGGGCTGTGACCATACATGAGCAGCAGAATGTTGTAAAGACGCTGCTGATCCAGGGAGTGCTCGTCCCAGAAGGCCAGTTCCTTCTGATTGCGCCCCATGGCGTAAAACCAGTCGGCCGCAGCCCCCAAAATTTGATGGCCCTGAGGTCCGCAATCGAGCAAAATCATGGTAGCGAATTCATCCGCCGCATCTTCCTCGCGACCGACCACCGGCACGTCCATTTCACCGATGAGCGCGTGGCCCATCTCGTGCATCAGGGTGAAAAGAATGGCGCCGGTGGCGTACTCGATGGCTTCCTGGCCATTGCCTTTGTTGGCCACCGCGTCTTTGATCATGAATTCCACGAAGTCATAGGCCATGATCACGGCATGGTTCTCGGGATCGTACCAGGCGTTGATCTTACCCGTTTCGGCGAAGACCACATCCATGTTTCGGGGCAGTTTGAAGCCGCGCGAAATGACGTCCATAAGCACCTGGATGCCGTTGCTTTTGTCCTCGATGAATGCCTGGTGGACCGCTCTGCTGATCTCGCTCTTGGGCGCTACGAAGGTCACTTTGATGTGGCCGCCCTTTTGCGCGAACGCAAACGTGGTGAGCATCAGGAAGCAAAGGAAGGTTTTCACGCCTAGCCATTCGCCCGGGGGAGTCGCGGAGCCTTTTGGCAAAGAGCCTCTCAATCAGCGCATTGGAGTTGAATTGTGACCGAGCAGATGGAAATTCAGGGCATCAAGTTGAGAGTGGCGCAGCCCGACGTGCTCAACATGCAGTGGGTGGGCCAGCGAGAGTTGATGATGCAGCTACTGGCCGCCTGGTCGATATTGGACCCACGGGACGTTCCGTTGAACCCGCGCTTGCTGGGCAAGCCGGGTGTGGGCAAGACCACCCTTGCCTACGCGGCCGCGGTGCAACTGGGACGTCCCTGCTATCTCTTCCAGGCGACCATGGACACGCGTCCGGAAGACCTGATCATCGCCCCCGTGGTGGGTCCCGATCAGCAGATTCAATACGTGGCCAGCGCCGTCGTTTCGGCTATGCTTGCCGGTGGCGTGGTCATCCTCGATGAGGGCAATCGCATGAGCGAGAAAGCCTGGGCCTCGTTGGCGCCGCTGCTGGATACCCGCCGCTACGTGGAGTCGGTGATTGCCGGCGTGAAGATCCAGGCGCACCCGGAGTTCCGCTTCGTGGCCACCATGAACGAGGATTCCTCGACGTTTGAGTTGCCTGAATACATTCACTCTCGCCTGCAGCCGCAGATCGTGGTGGAGTTCCCCGAGATGGCCGAAGAACTGAACATTCTTCGCTCCAATCTGCCCCACATCAAAGAAGAAGTGCTGATCTACGTCGGCAAGTTCTTGCAGGCCGCCCACGCCGCCAACGAGCGCTATTCGGTCCGCGACGGCATCAACGTCGCTCGCTACGCGATGAAATACGCGAAAGCTGCCGGCTGTGAAGACAAGGAGGCCCTGCGCAAAGCCATTATCCAGGTACTGGGAAAAGAAGCCGAACGCTATGCCTCATGAGCCTTTCTGGCTGGAGATCGGCCAGTTTCATGTGGTGCCAGTTTGCCACCATTCCATGGAGTTTGCCCGCGAAGTAGAGCGAGCTTTTCGGGCGGTTCGGCCGCAGCGCGTGGCCATCGAGTTGGCTCCCTTCCTTTTGGAGCCGCTCCAGCGGGCGGTGCGCCGCTTTCCCCGTCTGACCACCCTGGCCTATGAAGCGAGCGTGGACCTGTCGGGCCCTGAGCTTCAGGCGGTTCAGGCCCAGTTGCTGCGTATGGAGACCTTTGGTGAGGTGTCCCCCTTGCCCGAGGGCCTGGATGCCAGCTCAGGCAAGCTGCAGGTGAAGCGCCATCATCTGCTGGCCGTGGAACCGACCGATGCTTTCGCCGAGGCGACGCGTTTGGCTCAAGCCCACGAGTTGCCGCTGCATGCCATCGACCTTCCCATCCATTATCCGCACCAACATCAAGATCGGGTGCCCGATCCCGCCAGTCTGACGGCGATTGGCCTGAAGGCCTTCTACGAACTATGGAATCGTGAAATGGGGGCGGGTCACACCCCAGAGGATCTGGCTCGTGAAGCCAACATGGCCCACGCGCTCCTGAATCTCAAGCGCATGAATCCCGAGGAAAAGGTGCTGGTGGTGGTGGGAATGGCTCACGCCGCCCGCTTGCTCGAGCACCTGAGCGCGGGCGATGCCCCTCTCAAGCCTCCGCCTCCTTTTCAGCATGGCGAGGTCGAGTTATACGAACCGGACATCGAGACGGTGCGCATGAGCCATAGCGAGGCCCCGTGGGTCATGGCTCTCTATGAATTTCACCGAGGGGGGCCGGGCGACGACAAATACTGGCAGCCACCGCCGGCCCCCGAGCCCGAACCCGAAGACCCGCGCGATCGACTGAAGAATGTCGATCCCACCCAGGTGGTCGCCTCGTTAGAAATGATGCTGGGCCTGCGCCGTCGGCGCCCTCAGCCGATGGAAAAACAAGAACGCAAGGCGTTGTCGCGGTATTTGCAAGGCCTGAATGAAGACCCCGGGGCCTTCATGCAACTTCTCAATCAGTTCGGTAGTGGACGGCTCCCCGAAAAAGTGGAGTTCCCCCAGGTCAAAGCTCCCTCCACCCGTTTTCAGGCCTTCAAGTTCAAAGAGGTCAACGACCGGCGCGCCGACTTACGTGGACTTTATGCGGCGGTATTGGACGAAGCCGGCCCGGATTTGGACCGGCAATCGATGTTGGAAGCGTTGATGCGCACCACCGGACATTACTACACCGAGAACACCGGCGACCACCTGGCCAACTGGCAGTTCCAGACCCTTTATCAGTATGTGCGCAACTATGCGCGCCTGCACGGCCGCTTGCTGCCGAATATTTACGAGTTGACCATGGGAGCGCGCGGCGTGGCCGACGACAACTGGGCCTATGAAGTGTGGGACCTGGGCAGTTTTTACCCCTGGAGCCCGGAGCCGGAGGGCGAATCCGACTTGCCGCTGATGCATCTGAGCGACGACAAGCTCTGGCTGGGCGGGCGTGAGGTCGTTTCCTGGCAGTTTCGCCGGCGCTTTCCCAGTTTACGCCGCATGCGCAAGCGCGCCAAGGAGGGGGAAGCCGGCGACTGGGCCGAGGAGTTCGAGGGCGGTAGCATCTGTAGCTATCCCGCCGAGGATCTGGTGATCGAAGATTACGCCCGCTACCTGCAGAAGAAGGCCATCCAGCAGATGAGCAGCGAGAAGACCCGCGTGGAACCGTTCACCACCAGCCTGATGGATGGCATTGACATGCGCGAGACACTGCGCAACTGGCACGAGCGCAAGCTCTTTGTGCGCGATATCCGGCGCATCACGGGGGGCGTGGGCGCGGTCATCGTGGTCTTTGATGAAGACTCCAATGACGACCGCTATCCCTGGCGCATGACCTGGCACGGCGAGCACGCCCAGGAATCCGATATGGCCTTCTACGCCACTCCCACCAACGTGAAGCTGGTGGGTCCGGGCATCTCCCGCTGTGAATACGGGGGCCTGCTCATGACCTATCCCAATCGGCGCCTGGAGAATATTTGGGCGGACCCCAGCTACCATGAGTTGCGCAGCAAGTCGGAGATTTTGCTGATGGGCGCCCTGGAATACGGTTTGGACCGGCACGTTGTCTACGTCTCGGCATCGCCTCCTCGCTCCCAGTTTCGCACTACGGCGGCGCGATTGGGCAAGCGGATCGTGTATATGCCAATTGGTAGTCTGAGTCCTCAGAGCATCCAGAAGATCCGTATCTTCCATGTGCTCAGTGACCATCAGAAGCGGAAGATTGCCAAAGACTACATCTGGTAGCTTGCTTGGTAACTAGACCGGTTGGTATAGTGAGGTCATGGCCAGAGCTCGAAAAGTCTTAGAAGAAGGTGGAGTGGATAGCCGGCAACGACTGCTGGACACGGCTTCGCGCCTTTTTCGCGTGCAGGGATACCACGCCACCGGGCTCAACCAGATTGTGGACGAAAGTCAGGCACCCAAAGGCTCGCTCTATCACTACTTTCCCGAGGGCAAGGAGCAGTTGGCGGCCGAGGCCATGGTCAACGCCGGCAAGTCTTTGCGCACCAAGCTGGCGGGCCTGGGTTCGTTATCACCGGCAGAGGCCATCGACCGTCTGGTGGAAGTTTCGATCGAGGAGCTGATGTCCAGTGACTACCGGGACGGCTGTCCGATTGCCACCGTAGCCTTGGAAACAAATTCCAACTCAGAAACGATCCGCGACGTGTGTCAGCGTATCTTCGGTGGTGCTTTGCAGATTTTGACCCAATGGCTGGCCGCCAAGGGCCTTGAGGAGGAGCGGGCGCGAGTGCTGGCTCTAACGGTCTTCTCCGCCTATGAAGGAGCCCTGATGCTGAGCAAGGTGCAAAAGAGCCCGCAGCCCTTGCGCGAAGTCGCCGCTCAACTCAAGATCTTCGTGGGAGACATCCCCTGAGGCGGGCTGAGGCGGGAGACTACCAAGCGGCTCGGGCGCTGTTGGCCACCAAGGTTTACCCGGCCAGTCGCATTGCCGGAATCACTGCGGAGCTGCGCCGTGAGGCAGACCTGCAAGCCTTGGAACAGTTCTGGTCCGGTTGGCTGGCTAATGACCAGGTCACTCTGTTGGTGGGAACCGAAAGTTTTGCTATCGCCGCCCACTCCCAGACGGACTTTGCGACGGGTCAACCGGAAACGATCGTAGTGGAGCAAGTGGGACTCGACGACTCGATGCTGCAGTTGCTCAAGGCTCGCGCACGACAGTGGGGGGATGAGTTCCTGGCCTTGCGTCATTATCCAGAGGATTTGGGGCTGGGCTTGCTTTTGCCGGAGTTGGGTATGGCGCCGGAGTTGACGCGCATCACCCGTGCCACCGCCCCTCTGCGGCCGGTCGAACTAAAGGTGCGTCCGGCCCGGGCTCGCGATCGAGCCTTCATGAGCCGATTGCATATCGAGTGCTCGCCCTTTTACCGATCTTCTAATCGTCAGGTGGCGGACCTGGGTGCACTTGACGCTCTATCCAATTATTTGAGCCTGGACTTGCAGCATTACCTGGGTTGGGTGGATGAGCATCGCCAGGGCTATGTGCTGCTTGAGCGGGACTTCACCCTCGATCTTTTGGATCGCAAGGGTGTTTATCTTTACGACATCGCGGTCCGTCCGGACAGTTGGGGGAAGGGTCTGGCCGTGGCTCTGCACGAGTCGGCCATGGCTGGCGCCTGGGCGTTGGGTTACGAAACCGTGATTGGCGACATCGCCTTCGAGAATGAGCGGGCTTTCTGGGTTGCCACCGAAAAATTAGGCTATCAGGTGGAGTGGAGTCGCTGGGGTGTAAATCTGTAGAAAGAGTAGCGAAATTTGTTACAAGATTAACAAGATGGCAACCTGGTCGGGGCTCTGAAGGAACGGGTTGGCTCTATGATAGTCCTAACGGAGCGGTGAAAAGCCGCGAAACGAAAGGGGCGAATCCTTATGATTAGTGCTTTAAGTGGACTGGCTGGGGCAGCTGGTGGAGCTGGGGGCGCCGGCGGACTCATGGAAGCCGGCAAGGGATTGCTCGGCAAAGTAAAAGGCAAGAAGAAGAAAAAGAAGGCCAAAAAGGGACAGGAAGGCCAGCAGGCCAAAGGCGCTGAGGGCGCTGGCGGTGGCGGCGACAAAGGCGGCGGCGCTGGAATCCCCGGTGGTGTTAGCCAGATTGTGGACATCGCCAAGGGCTTCATGGGCGGCAAAGCTTAAGCCGTCGTCTGAACAGCAGCGCGGAAAATTTTTAATAAATGGCAACAAACTCGTCGGCATCCGGCGGGTTTGTTTCTTTTTGTGGCGAAAAGCCAGCGGGCTAGGAGGCGTGGTGACAAGAAAACCGATCGATATGGGGGCGCTTTCCAACGCGTTTCAGGTGCCAGTGGAGCCGGACAGTGCGCCAGTCAACCTGTTGGCTGGCGGCGGCCCCAAACGCTCCGGTCCCGCCAAGAAGGGCGAACTCGAGGAGTCGCCGCACTTGCTTGCCGTGCGCGCCGCGGTGGAAGGCATGCGCGAGGGTGAGGTTACGCCCGAAGAATACTATGAGGCCATCTCGACGGTGCATCTCCAGATTTCGGAATTGCTAGGCCTTTTTGAGATGGGTCAGGTGCAACGAGAGTTGGCCAGGGCAGACGAGCAGAACCGTCAACTGGGGGAGCGCACTCGCCAGGGCTTGCTTGAAGTGGAACAAGGATTGGAACGCCTGGTGAACTTTCTGGAGAGCCAGGAAAACGCAGATTTAGAAGAAGGGTTGGCGCAGGTGGAGACGGGCTATCTTGAGCTGGACCGAACCCAGGACGACGCGCTGCTTCTGGTCGAGGACGACGAGGAAGAAGATGACGATGAGGACGAAGAGGACGATTAGACCGGGCCTATGAGCGACAAAGAACAAAAGATTCAAGAGGCCATCGAGCTTCATCGTGCGGACAAAACCATCGACGGACTCGCCCTTCTGGATGAGCTCATACCCACCCTGGAAGACCAGCGGGTGGCCCTCTTTGTGCGCGGCTGTCTCAGGGTGGGCAACGAGGACGCACAGTCGGCCATTGTCGACTGGGAGCAAGCCCTGGACGGAGACCTGCAGCTGGCCTCCGCTCTGCATTCACAGCACACCGCCCTGGTCGACAAGGCGCTCTACGACTTCCATTTCGAGACCACGGTGGAGGCTAACGACGCCAACGTTCACAGCGCCTTGGGGCGAGCTTACCGACTTTTTGGCCGCTTTGACGAGGCGATCACCAGTTTGATCCGTTCTACCGAATTATCCCGCAGTATGTGGCGGGACGGCGTGGTCGCCGCCGAGTTGCAGCTCAAGATGGGCCTGGTGGAACAGGCTCAGGGACTGGTGACGGGTCTTTTGGAATCGCGCCAGGACAATGGTGAACTGCACTATCAGGCCGGCCGCATTTTCCAGATGCAAAATTCGCTGGCCTTCGCTTTGCGCCACCTGGAGCGGGCCGTCCAGTTGGAGCCTGAAGATTGGCGCCCGCGCCTTTCGTTGGGCGAAATATACGTGCTGCAGGCTCGCTTTGACCAGGCCGAGCCTCAGTTGGATAAGGTTCTGCAACTGGAACCCAGCGCTCGAGCCCACTTATGCATGGCCGAGTGCGTGAAGGGCTCCTATCGCTTTGATGAGGCCCTGCAGCATCTTCGCAAGGCTGTGGAGTTGGAACCACGCAACTTGCATGCGTTGACGGAGTTAGGCTCGTTGGCTCTGCAGTTCGGTGATCTAGAGCTGGGCCAGGATTCTTTGCGCCGTGCCCTGGAGATCGACCCCAGTCGAGCTGAACTCTACGGCTTGCTGGCCAAGGCGGCCCAGCAGAAAGGCGACAGCGAGGAAGCCATCGGTTCCTATCGGAAGCTGCTGGAGCTATCACCGGGAGAGGCGCAGCCCCATCACATCTTGGGCGGCTTGCTAGCATCCCGTGGCGAAAATGGCGAGGCTGCTCGTTACTTGGAGAGAGCTTTGGAGCTGATGCGCGAGGACGTGCAGGTGACCCTCGACCTGGCCCGCGTGTATCTATCCCTGGGCAAGAATCCCGAGGCCGGCAAGCTACTGCGTGACAGCTTCGCACGCAATCCGCATCACATGGACACCAGGTCGTTGCTTCAGGAACTGGACCCTTCGGCCGTCCCGGTCGACCGTACCCTGACCGTAAGCAGCGCTCCTTCGGAAGAGCATAATCCTTGGCTGGACTCGAGTGAACGAGAGCCGGAACTGGTGATCTTTGAGGGACACATGAAGCAGGGTCGGGCTCTGCTGGCCGAGGGGCAGGAGGGCGACGCGCTCAAGTCCTTTCGCGCGGCTCTGGCCCTGCGTCCCAAGGACCGTGATTGCCTGGTGGAAACCGGACGCCTTTACGCGCGCCGCGGTATGCTGGGCCTGGGAGCGGACCTTTTGCAGCAAGGCTACGCACTCAATCCCCAAGACTTTTCCCTGTTGCCCGAGCTGATGAATTTTCTGGTTCGAGCCGATGAGATGGAGCGAGACGAAACGATGGCCGCGCTGGTATTGGGTATGCCGGCCAATGTCCATCGGAGGGGATTTGTCGAGGCGCTGGCGCCTTTGCGCGGTGACGACGCGATGGATCTGCTGACCGATACGGTGGTGCAGGGCGTGCTTTCCCGCTTTCCTAGCGACAGCGACCTGCGCGCCCTGTGGGAGCAACTGAAGCTTGACCCGGGAGCGGCCGCAGAGCCAGTGGCCGAGGAGCCGGTGGCCGCAGAGCCGGTGGCCGAGGAGCCGATGGTCGAGCCGGGGCCAGATGGATTTGAGGAGGCCACTGCCGTCGACAGTGCCCAGGTTGTGGAGCCTGGGCCGGATGGGTTTGCCGAAGCCTCGGATGTTGTGGTTGAACCGGCCGCGGAGGCGGTTGTCGCCGAGGAATCGGTGGAGTCCCTGTCCGTCGCTCCCGTCCAGGAGCCGGAGATTTTGGCCGAATCGACTCCGGATCCGCTGGTTGCTGAACCTGCGCCCGAACCGGAGATTTTGGCCGAATCGACGCCGGATCCGCTGGTTGCTGAACCTGCGCCCGAACCGGAGATTTTGGCCGAATCGACGCCGGACCCGGTGGTGGCTGAACCTGCGCCCGAACCGGAGATTTTGGCCGAATCGACGCCGGACCCGGTGGTGGCTGAACCTGCGCCCGAACCGGAGATTGCGGTCGAATCGACGCCGGATCCACTGGTGGCTGACTCCTTTTCCGAACCGGAGCTTCAGGCCGAATCGACGCTGCAACCGATGGTTGCCGGGCCCACGCCTGAATCGCAGAGTGTGGCCGAATCGACATCGGAGCCCGAACCCGCCCCGCTGCTGGCCGCCGTGCCTGCCCCCTGGGTCGAGGGCGAGTTGGTGGAAGTCAGTTCTGCTCAGATGGACTTATGGCGGGCTCAGCCGCGCGCCCAAGAACTGGCCAGCCCGGCCGAGATGCTGCGAGAGTTCGCCTGGAAGCTAGCTGGCCAGGGACACTATCGGGAAGCCGTGTTGACCCTCGGTCGCGCCTTGGAATGGGAACCCACGGTCGGAGCCGCCTGGTTGGAGCAGCTGCTGGGGCAGTGGTGCGATCGGCTGGAGCATTCGGGTCAGTCAGAGCCCGCCCTGTACGTCTGTCAGAGCTGGTGCGAGCTCTTCCCGGACCAGCCCGAAGCGGCTCGTCGCCTCAAGGAACTTACGCCGGTGCCGCCGCCGCCCGTCGAGGTCGACGTGCCCGTGGAAGATCTGGGGCAGGCGCTCGAAGCCCTGCGACTCTATCCCGGCAACGAAGGATTGATTCTCAAGACACTGGCGCTCGGAGAAGGCCGTGACGAGGAGTTGCTCAACGTCTTCCGAGTGCTCATTCGCGATCATGCCGACGAGCCGTTGCACTTCCGCAACTTTGCGCGTTGCTACCTGAAGCAGAACAAGCCGATTCTGGCGGTGGTTCAATACCAAAAATTCCTGGTCGCCCGCCCCACAGCGGCAGGCTATCGCGAACTGGCCGAAGCCTACACCCTGCTCAAACGCGACAAGAATGCCGCCGACGCCCTTCGCAAAGCCGAGGAACTGGCCTCCGGATAGACGCTACTGGATCACGAAGAAAATCTTTTCAAGCCGCATGTGGTCCCTGTGTCCGCCTACGGTATGGTTGGTTTTGAGTTGTCCATCCACCAATTCTCGGTCGTAGACCAGGTCCAGATTCGCTCCCTGGACTACAATGTTCCGCCCGGCTACGGCCGATCCCTCGAGTCGAAACGATTTATTGGGCGCGTTGATGGTGAGATCCTGGTCTGCGTAGAGCAGGCCCTGATAGAACATCTCGGGCACCTGGGGGGTCGGGCTGGCTAGATAGTCCTGCAGGGATTTCTTGTAACTTTTGGCCCACTGTGCCATCGAGCCGACCATATTAGAAAGTCTGGCTTCCGCGTCGCCTACGTGAGCGTTCATGTTCAGCCAGCTGGGATCCCCCAGGCCGTGGTTGTAGCGGGCCGCCAGTGTCTGTAAATACTCCTTCATGCGAACATACTGTTCCATGGTGGTGGAGCCGGACCAGCCCACCGCCGTCCAGTCTGGCACCGGGAAATTGGTCTGGAGTTCGGTGTTGAGCTGATTCCAGTAGGTTGTAGGGGACGCGCTCAGGCCGGTGGTCTTGAAGTTACGGGTGATGGTCCGGCGCTGGGCGGAAGTCTGGGTCAGCCAGGTGTCAAACTGCGTCCAGTCCCCTCCAACGAAGGTATTGATCGCGTCCTTGAAAATCGGATAGTCCATACTGACCGGCTCGCCGGGCAACTGGGGCTCCGGTTCGGTGGCTGGATTGATGGTCAGATTCCTGGCCTTGACCACCACGCCCAGCTGTGGGGCTGCGCGCAGACCCGAAGAAGCTTTGACGGTCATATCTCCGCTCG
>JALHOV010000216.1 GCA_022842865.1 Vulcanimicrobiota bacterium
AATGAAACGTCGAGAGTTTATCGGTCTGACCGCCTGGAGTCTGGCGGCACTGGCCACAGGCTGCGCTCCTCCGCCGGCTGTGCAGGCGAAAGAGATGCTGACTCTGGATCCGCAGACCGGAGCCACCCTGAGTACCGCGAAGGTTTCGGTTCCAAAAGGCAATCGCTCTCCTCTCGATTCGAACGGGCAGGGCTTTCTGCTGGCCAACGGCCAGTCCCTACTGGCCATCAACTTCGCCGACCAGAGCTGTTCCATTGCCGGCCCGGACAATGGGCGCTGGGTGCGGCCCGATCTTTTGGTTACAGCCGAAAAGTCCAGCTCCGACATCTATCGGGTCTGCGGCGTCCACTTTCCCGACGGACGCATTGTTTGGAGTCAAGAGCTAGGCTACGGCCAGATTCTGGGTTTCGACACTCAGTCAGTCTACGTTGGCCATCCCAAAGGAATCAGTTGCTTCGCGCTGGACGACGGCAAGGTGCGCTGGGAAAACCTGGAAATGACCGACCTCAAGAGCTGGCATGTAGAGCCTTCCTACCTGGTGCTGGGCCTGGGAAATGCTGGCCGCGTCTGCTGGCTGGACCTGAAAGATGGGAAGCTGGTGCGTAGTTTGACCACCACCACCACACCCAACCGCGTCATTCTGTTGGCCGGTGACGATGAGTATACTTTGACCTTGACCCGTCGAATCGCGCTGGCCGCCTTTCGCCCGGATCAAATGAAGCCGGTCTGGGTGCAGCCGATCACCAGCTCCGATCATCAGGCTCTGCTCTTGGGCTACGCCAACCGCATCGCCCTGGTGGAACTGCACGAATCCAGCGTGGCCGTCGACGTGGTAACGGGGGGGACCCTCTGGTCGGACTCTTTGTGCACGCACATCAGCATTTGCCAGGATGTGGCTTTGTTGCGGCGCGGCCGCGGTGCACCCGGTGGAAAAATGACCCTGGAGCTTGAGGCTCGCCAACTACGCAGCGGCAAGTCTCTATGGAAACGGGAACTGGAGGATATTTACGCGGTCACTGCCGTCCACGGCGAGAACTTCAGCCTGTTGACCAGGGAAGCACGAAATGAGCGAGGATGAAGCCGCCCCAAAGTCAGCCCGAGGCCGTGTCAAGAAAATCTTTCTCGGCATCGCCTGTGTGGCTGCCCTGCGATGGGGATATTGCTACTGGGAAGCCGACCAACTCGAGCACGGCAGTCAGACGATCGAGGCTCGAGTCTCTGGCTGGCGCCCACCTGGGGCCAAGGAGAACGACGGTGATGTCTACTACGAATTCGAGGTGGGAGGTCGGCGCTACACCGGTAGCAGGGCCTCCCAGGGGTCACTGGAACTCGGCTCAAAAATCACCATTTTCTACTGCACCCAACGCCCCTATCTCAACCAGGGCAAGTCCCCTCAAGGAGCAACCGGCGAGTTGATCGGGTCGACGGTCTTCGTCTGCGGGATTTGGACGGTTATTCTGGGTGGACTCGGCTTTGTCGTATGGCTAAGCAAGCTCGGAACTCCCGGGCGGAAACCTGAGGATCGCGTTGAGGGTGGGGACATCGGATTTTAGGCCTCGCAGCGAGGACCCGTAACGCCAAACCCGGAAGAACACGTCGGTGATGCAGATTCGACCGGCCCGACTGGAAGATTGCCCCCAACTGGCAGAAATTTACGCTCCCTATTGCGCTACAACCGTATCCTTGGAGACGGACGCTCCGGATGCTCTGGAGATGGAAGCTCGGCTACGAGCACTGTGGCCGACCCATCCATGGCTGGTGGCCGAGGAAGACGGACGGCTGCTGGGCTACGCTTACGCAGGACCGCATCGGCAGCGGCCGGCCTACGCCTGGTCGGTGGAATCGACCATCTACCTGCGGGCCCAATCCCAGCGGAAAGGGCTGGGCAGTCGGCTCTATCACGAACTGCTGGATCTACTGCAGCGGCAAGGGTTTCGCACCGTATTGGCTGGCATCTGTTTGCCCAATCCGGCCAGCCAGTCGATTCATGAGCGAATGGGCTTCGAGACGGTGGGCATCTATCGCGCGGTGGGATTCAAAGCCGGAGAATGGCGTTCAGTCTTATGGTTAGCCCGGCAATTTCAGGGAACGGATCCGCCCGGACGTCCACTCTGGTTGCCAGAGGTCGACCCGGATAACTGGCGGCGGGCCTCGCAGCATTCGGAGCGGCTGGAACTGAGGCCCATAGGTCTCGGGGACGAGGAAGCACTGCTCGCCTATGTGTCCAGGGAGAAGCTACGACTACAGTCTGCGTTCCCGGTATTGACAAAATCCGTCACCGATGGACACTCGGCGGCTGCTTTCGTGCAAAACAAAATCTTGGAATGGTATCGGCGGGTTAGCTTCTCCTTTGGAATTCACTTTCAGGGCGAGTTCGTCGGCACACTCACCCTGAAGCACTTTGACTGGAGCGTTCCTAAGGGGGATGCAGGCTATAGCCTGGGGGCAGCCTGGGAAGGACGGGGCCTGGGCAGTGAGGCGCTGAGGCTGGCCTTGGGCTTCGCGCGCCATCAGTTGGGCCTGCGCAGGCTGTATCTACGCATCCATCCGGAGAATCTGGGTAGCCAGCGGGTGGCCGCGAAATGCGGGTTCCAACCCGAGGGATTGTTGCGAAACGACTTCGTGGACGGTCATGGTCAAGCGCAGGATGTGCTCTACTACTCGGTCTCCTTTTAAGGGTAGCCGCCTGCAAGTGGACTGAAAGAAAAAGAGCGCCTCTCAGAAGCGCTCTCTTTACTCGGGGGGTCGTTGTTCCCGAACCAGTTACTCTTTGGGAATACAGGCTGAAGTGAAAGGCAAGTCTGGAGCGGGCGCGAAGCGGGTGGCATGAAGAAACTCGTAGCTTTACTGTTCGCATCGGTCGTTCTCGGCGGTTGCTCCCAGTCTGGCCCCTCTGGCACGGCGACGACCAGCGTCAACACCACGGCCAGCGCCACCCCGGTAGCCAGCGTTCCCGACCGGGAGGCGGCCCTGGCCCACCTGCGCAAAGCCGCAGCCGCGTTGGAAGCCAAGAACTATGAAGAGGCCGCTGTCTATTTCAAGCTTCCTGAGGGCGCTCCGCCCGACAGGATTGCTGAAGAACTGGCCAAGCTGATCGAGAAAAAGGAAATCTCCAGCGCCGGCGTCGAGAAATTGGCCAAGGACGCCAAGTGGGGTAGTTTGCAGGAAGTCTTCGGAGATAAGGGAGCCCGCTGGACCGAGCGAGCGAAGGTCCCCGCCGCCCAATGTTATGCGCTGAGCAAGGACCCCGCCGAGGTAGCCCTCTTTTGGGACGGCTCCAAGTTCCTCGTCTTCCGATTGGACGACGTGGGCAAGCTCTAGCCCGCGTCCTGATGGCATGAGAGGCACTTTTTCTTCGCTTTGGACGTTCCGTCTCGGTATTTTGGCCTCGGCAGCCGGGGCTGTCCTGGCTTTGTTCATGCGAGGAGACGGGCCGGATCCCCATTGGAGTTTTTTAGAGCAAGCCGGTCAGTGTCTGGCGGCGGGGTTTTTTCTGGGTTGTTTTGGAGTGGGCCTCGGACTGGTCTGTGACTTGCTGGGCTTCCTGTTTAGAAAGTATAGCGATTTTTCGCAGGCTATGCGGGAGCAGAACGAGCGTTTTCCCGACCCGCCAAAACGTCCTTGAGAGAAGACTCGCTGACCCGGCTGGCTAGCTAACGTTCTGTTGGCCGCCACTCTGGAGTCAACTCCTCCACTCCAGGGGCATGCCTGGCGATCTGGCTGTGTTGCTCGGACAGGAGGGTCTGGTCTGAGAATTGGAATCTTTGCAGTGAAAGTTGGCCTTTGTTCAGGTCATAGTGGCGGCGCTGCTCCTGCCGGTCCAGATAACGATCGAAATGGGAAGCGAAAAGATGGGCTAGCTTCAAATTCGTTCCATCCCAAACGAATCGGTAGTAGAGTCGATGCACGACTTCTCCATGGCGCCGATTCATAAACAGGAGTCCAAGTTCGAGTTCTCGCGGTCGTAGGACGAGGTGGTCGAGATGCTCGCCTTCGGTCACCGTCGAGGCGGGAATGAGAAACGGGGCGGTAGCTATGGAAGTGAGCCCTTGGGGGCGCTGCAGGAAGACGACCAGTTTCCGGGGGTTCTGGTCGACCAGAAAGCGGCCCCGTGCGGCCGTCAAGTCGATCTCATCACAGAAGGGAAGGTGAGTGGGCACTTTTTTGCTGGCGTCAACAGCGCGGTAGACGACCACCAGGTCGTCGGTGCCATCCCCATCCAGGTCACCGGAGCTGGAGCGAATGGGCTGCCAGCCTTGCATAGCCGGGGCACTGACATGCTGAGCCGACGCCTGGAAGCTCAGCAACAAGGCGAGAAAGAACGTGCAGATTTTCATTCCGGCCGAGTCGCGGGAGGGAACGCATTATTTCCCGAAGTCTAATTATCGGATGACGAACGAGGTCAGGCTGTTTTGGGCTTCGGGTCCGTCACTTCGCTGCAGCACTCCCGCCAGTGCGCCTCGCCATTCGCCCGAGGCACCTACCGCGCAACGGCCGACTTCTCGACCATCCCGCGTGAGAATGAGCTGATTTTTCTTCTGGATCAACACCAGCGAGAAAGGTGCGGAAGCATTCGCCTTGGGGCCTAGCGGTCGATAGCCGGGCATTTCCAGTGCGCGCGAGGGCGTTAGCTGAACCAACTCCGCCTGATAGCCCTTGGGGCCAGGTGTAATATGCAGGCCGTAGATGCCGGCGAAGACCAGTATGTCCGTTTTGCCGCGTCCCGTGCGAAATTGGAAACTCAATTCTCGTACCGGCAGGTTCTCCGCTCGTTCAAAGAGAGCCCCTCCATTCCTGGCGATGCCGGTGGGGGAGAGTCCCCGCGCCTCCAAGCATTTCCAGCCTGACCCGGGAGTTAGCGCCGTTGCCTGTTCTTTTTGCAGTTTGTTCTGATAGGCCGACCAGGCCGCCCCGGCCAACAGCATGGCCAGAAGCAGGCTAATGAACAGGCGAAGCCGGCGCATTCCGGGGCTGTTATAGATCAGCCGCCGACGAGCGCGGTCAACGGCCTTCTTTACTTCCGGAGTTCCGCCCAGGGGAATGGGGCCGGAATCGGCTGACGGCGGAGGGGGTTGGGGGGCGCGACCTTGTCCCCAGTAGCGGACCAGTTGGGCGATCGTGTCTTCACGACTGATCGGGCTGGGGTAGGTCTCGGCGGTGGGACGGGTCAGGCTGGCGATGACGGCTTCCAAATCCTGGCGCAACAGGCAGGCTTCCGGATAGCGTTGGGTAACTTCGGCCCGGGTGCAACGATCGATGACCCGGGCCAGTTCTTCGCTGAGGTCGGGCATGATTTTGCGTGCCGGTGGAATGGCAAGCGCGGCCGGGACTTCGCCGCTGAGCAGCTCCAGCATGGTGACGCCCAAAGAATAGAAATCGGATCTGGGCTCCACCCAGCCTCGAATCTGCTCGATGGGAGCGTAGCTCCAGGTGCCCACCTGGGTTTTGGCTGAACTCTTGCTGTGAATTTCTCGGGCCAGACCGAAGTCCACCAGGAAGATGCGCTGGTCGCTTTCGCGGATAATCATGTTCGAAGGCTTGATGTCGCGATGCACCAGGGGAGGGGTTTGAGAGTGCAGGTATTCCAGCACTCGACTGACGTGCAGGGCTACCGTGGCCACTTGCTCGGCATTGAGCCCTTGATTTTCCAGGCGGCTGACCCGCAGCAGTCGCTCCAGGCTGTATCCCTGAATAAACTCCATGACCAGAAAGGAGTGTCCGTCCTCGGAGAAAGCGTCTACGAAAGCGGGAATGCCCGGACAATTCAGTCGCCGCAGGATGCTGATTTCCTCGCGAAAACGGCGGTCGAACAGATCCTTGTCCATATGGTCTTGCTCGATGAGCATGCGTTTGATGGCCACGTTTTGCGGCTGCTCCAGGTCTTCGCCCAGGTAGACCTCGCCCATGCCGCCGGCGCCAAGGTGCTTGATCACCTTGAACCGGCCGTGCAAAATCAGGCCCGCATCAATCATGGGGCTGATTTGCACGTTTCTGGGCTTTCCCCTGGTGAGCCGGAGGAAAGGAAGGTTGAGCCCGCTTCTCGACTCTTCCTCTGGGGCTGGTGAGGAGATTTTTGTGTCAGATTTAGTTTTACCCGGTTTTGATAAGTGGTGCCGCATCTCTGGCGGACTTTCCAACGCGCAGATCGCCAATGCGCTGGGCGTTACCGAAGCCAGGGTGGCCGGTTGGCGCGCGGGAGAAGGGTTGGCCGACCCTGGCGACACGCTGGCCGGATTGCGCACGGCTCTGATCGATATCTGGCCCCCGGCCACTGCCGAGCAGGCCTGGCAAGAGTTGCTGGCCGTGATCGCAGGTGCTCGTCCTGCCGGGGAAGTGACGCCGCGCGCTCAGGTGGAAGTTTTGCCCACGCGAGCCAGTCCCGTCCGTCCCAAAGCGGCCGCCAAAGCCCCTCCCAATCCCGAGTTGGCGGCTCTGCTGGAGAGTCTGAACGTGCACCTGGAAGAGGCTCAGCGGGCCGCCACCCAGGCCGAGCAAGTTCAGATCGGATGGTTCACGCGCACCGTGGACCGCCAGAAGAAGTATGCTTCAGGCCGAGATCGTAAGCATCTTAAGGCTTTTCTTGAGTTCTGCGGCGAACGCGGTCAGGCCACTCTGTCGAGAAACATCGCTCGCCGCGACGCCCTGGCGGCCGCGCTCGACCTTTTGATTCAAGACGTCGTCGCCTTCGAGACGATGGATGACCAGTGCACCGAGCGAATGCAGCGCAACCGGGATGAGAACGTGCCCCTCTGGCGCGAACTGAAAGCGGCGCGACCTGATGTAGCCTTAGCCCGTCAGGCCTGGACACGCTTTCAGGGCAAAGGTTTGACCGGCATCGACGAGGTGATCGCTCGGGGGACCGCCTTACTGGCGGAATGGCAGGCCAAATTCGAGGCCATCAGCGAGCCCCAGGGAGTCTCCCTCTCCTGGCTGCACCGCGATTCTAAGGTGGGTCAGCGCCTGGTGGCGCTTGGCTCCATCGGCGACTCGGACCCTTTCGAAGGCCTGGTGGTCTGCAAGGACAAGTTGGCGGATTCTTACAAGGTCAGCAGCGGCGGCACCAAAGGCGTGGAAATCGACCTGTGCGCGGAAATTGATCTGACCACGGTCGGTCTGGAGGGTCGGCGTCAGGCCGCTTCAGCTCTCCTTAGCTAGTTTTCGGAGAAACTTGGCGGCGGCTTTGGCTTCGTGGAGTTTGGCGTAATCCAGAGCGCGTTTGCCATCCATGTCGCGGGCGGCTGGGTCGGCTCCGAGTCGGACGAACAATTCCAGGTTGTCGACCATGTCTGATTCGGCGGCGACCATCAGTGGAGTCGCCTCGGTGAATTCGTTGCGCGCGTCCACGGGTAGAACCGTCACCAGCAGCTCGATCATTTCCGGGACTGGCTCGCCGGCTGCCAAATGCAAGGGACTGTTGCCGTCGGAATCACAATAGTTGACGTCGATACCCAGCTCTAACAGCAGGCGGGCGGTGTCCAGGTGATTTTGCCAGGCGGCTACGTGCAGGCTGTTCTGATCGAGGTCGTTGGTGGCGCCCAGGTCGGCTTTCCAGCGGGCCAGCAGCGCCACCATTTCGGTGTGATTATGATCGGCCGCCAGCAGCAGGGGATTCCAGCCATCGCTTGCGATCAGATTGGGGTGGGCATTGCGTTCCAGCAGCCACTCGGCCAGCTCCAAATCGTTGGTCACGGCCGCTCCCATCAGCGCGTTGCGTCCGCTTCGGCCCAACTGATTGACTTTGCCCAGTCGTAGCAGACCGCGCCGATCGCCTCGGCGCGCTAAATTGTAGGGATCTATGGCATCGGCGCGCAGGTTTTCTAGGCGATCCTTCCACTCCGCCATGGCGTCCTCGTCGCCCTGGCTGCGAGCCCAGACGAAAGCGCCCTCGGCTTCCTCGACGGCTTCCTCAAACTCCAGCAGCTCGCTCAGGCCCTCCACCAGCAAAAGTCGAACGAACGGCAGCAGTCCGCGTTTTTCCCAGGGCAGTCGAATTTCGTCCAGCCAATCCACCGCTTCATCCAGGTCGTGGCCCGCCATGGCGTGATAAGCCTCGGTGACCAGTTCTTCCAGGCGTGGCTTGAGTTCCCAATCGGGATAGTCGGAGGCCAACTCAAACCACAGGTTGAGCAGGGCGGCCGAGGCCGGACCCTGGTTACAATGGGCGGCCACCACTGTGGCGGTCTGGAGCCAGTTCAGGCACAAAGGCAAGGGAACCACCCAGTCGCGCCCGGGCGCGAACAGGGTGGTCAGTCCCGTCCAGGCTTCCTCGTAGCGTTCCAGATGTTGCAGCGCTTGGGACCGGCCCCAACAGGCCAGTTGGGCCAGCAAAAATTCCTCCGGTGCCAGACTGTGTAGGATTTCCTCATACAGGCTCAGGCCGGATTCCCACTCCCCCTCGCCGCACAAATCGACGGCCTGTCGATAGGTTTCGAGGCGGGGGGTCTCGTGCAGTATGGGGTTGTGGCCGACAAATTCAAAGTGGATCCGCTTGTCTGCCCAGTGAAGTTGAATGCCCAGGGGTTCTTGTTCTTGCGACACCGGCCGGGCAGTTCTACACCCGGCGCGACCGCCCCTGTGCCCTAACTAGCGAGTGAACGTCAAAAGGCCGTGGAGCGTTCTCGCTCCACGGCCCTTTCTGCTGCTTTTGGCCTCTTCGGCTTAAGCGGCCTTGACGGGCTTCTTGGCAGGTGCAGCCTTCTTTTGTGTCTTGGGTTTGCTTGCAGGCTTGCTGCCCTTGGTGGCCGTGCTTTTAGAGGGCTTGCTGGCGCTCGAAGGTTGTGCGCCCCCCACCTTGCTGTCACCGCCGCCGGCCTGTTCACCGCCGCCGCCACCGCCGCCGCCTTTGCCCAGGTTCTCTGCCAGGCCCTTGACCATGTCCATAATCTGACTGGGGTCGATACCGCCGCCGCCTTTACCGCCGCCTTCGGCTCCGCCGGCTTCCTGAGCCTGCTGTTGAGCTTCCGGGCTGGTCTGGGCCGAATCCTGCGGGTTTTGCTGCTGCATCAACTGCTGGATGAGCTGCATGATTTGCTCGGGGGTCATTTGGCCGCCGCCGCCGCCCTGCATGCCGGGCGCACCGCCCTGGAAAGTGCCGCCACCGCCCTGCGTGCCGGGGATTCCTCCACCGGGGATGCCGCCGCCCGGAATTCCACCGCCGGGGATTCCACCACCCATCATAGGGTTCTGTCCAAAAGAAGGTCCGATTCCCATCGCCATTTGCCTGTCCTCCAAGTTCTTCGTTGGATTTATCTTAGCGCTCGGAGACGGTGTTTAGGAGGCGAGAAAACAGACAGTGAGTGAACTGGGTTAACAAGATGTAACAAGAGGTTACATGAGTGTGAACGGGCGGACAGGTTGCGGCCCTCACGGGTTATTTCCCACCTATCCAGAGATAGTAAAGGGGGAGCGTACGCTTCTTTCAGAAGCCGGCTGGATGTGCGGGACGCTTTCCCTATACTTCTATCTGGTGGCTATCCGGCTCATTCCGCTGGCCGACCTGGCGGTGACCACCAACGCCCTGGCCGCCTGGTGGACTCTCGGGGAGCGCCTGAGCTCTCGGCTGATGTGGGCTTTCCCCATTTCCTTTCTAGGAGTGGCTCTGGTGGCGGACAGCCACACCGGTGGAGATGGTTGGGGATACCTGGCCGGACTGGCTTCGGCGGCCCTGGCCGGTAGCGCCTACGCCTTGCTGCGAAAATTGCGTGAACTTCCGCCGGAGATCCCGGCGATGGCCTTTTTGGCACTGGCCCGGATCTGAGCCTTTCCTTCAGCGGCCTGACCACAACCAGACCGCTTTGATTTTGGGCATGGGACTATCAGGCGCGGCCGGCCAGTGGTTCATGACGCTGGGATACCGCTACAACACCGCCGCCACCGCTGCCAGTCTGGGGCTTGCCACGGTAGCGTTGACAGCGGCGCTGGCCTTCTGGTTGCTGAGCGAAAGCCTGGGAAGCTGGCAGATGCTCGGGCGCCACATCTGGTAATACCAGCAGGGACTGAGGGAAAAGACGGGAAATTTGCTGGAGCTTGATGAATTTTCACCAAGTTTTCGATAGACTGTTTGGAAGGAAACAGTGTAAGACAGGTCATATCTCGTTCGATGCGCCGGGACCGGTGCACTCTTCTCGAAAAAGAAAATTTTGCAAGAAAGTAGGGGACGCGTTCCTATGGACCCCACAAGAAACTTCAAACCCGAGGGCAATTCGTTAGAACCCTCGCTCGAGCCCAGTTTAGAGCCGATGGCTCCTTCCGCTTCGGGTCAGCGTCCCGCCGTTCCCCCGCCACCGCCGCCGGCGCCATCGGCTTCCCCGCTCGCCGCGCCGCTGGCCGCCCCCCCGGCGGCGCCCCGTCCGGTTGCCTCTCAGGCCAGCGGCTCGGGTGTGCGCCCGGCCCTCTCAGCCACCCCTTCGGCTCCAGCTGCCTCCAAGTTGGGTCCGCCGCCCGCCGCCACCGTGCCCGGTCTGGCCTCCCTACCGGCCACTCCCAAGAATCCTCAGCGCGCGGACGGTCGCGGACAGTTAGAGCATTTTGCCGGGATCAAGGTCGTTGGTGTCGGTGGCGCCGGCTGTAACGCCGTCAGCCGTATGATTCAAGAGGGACTGGGTGGTGTGGAATTCATCGCCATCAATACGGATGCTCAGGCTCTCTTCCTGTGCGACGCGGACCAGCGCATCCACATCGGCTCGGCCGCCACGCGGGGCCTGGGCGCCGGCAGCAATCCCGAGATCGGACGCCGGGCCGTCGAGGAAAATCAAGAAGAAGTGCTGCGAGCGATCGAAGGCGCCGACATGGTCTTTATCACCGCTGGCATGGGCGGTGGCACCGGAACCGGTGCTTCGCCTGTGGTCGCGGAGCTGGCTCGCAAGGCCGGCGCGCTGACGGTGGCTGTGGTCACCAAACCCTTTGGCTTTGAAGGCCGTCGCCGCATGCAGATCGCGGAAGAGGGCATCGCTCAGTTGAAGTCCAAGGTGGATACCATCATTACGATTCCTAACGATCGATTGCTCAAAATCGTCTCGGATAAGGAGTTCATCGCTGACGCCTTCCGTCTGGCCGACGACGTGCTGCGCAATGGTGTGCAGGGCATCTCCGAGATCATCACCGTGCCGGGCCGCATCAACGTAGACTTTGCCGATGTGCAGGCCATTATGGCCGACGCTGGCTCTGCGCTGCTCGGTATCGGTATCGCTTCCGGTGAAAACCGGGCGGTGGAAGCGGCTCGCGCTGCGATCTCCAGCCCGCTGCTGGAAGCCTCCATCGATGGAGCCACCGGTGTGCTCTTCAATATCACCGGCGGACCCGACCTGACCTTGCTCGAGCTCAACGAAGCCGCCAAGATCATCTACGAGGCGGTCGACCCCGACGCTCAGATCATCTTCGGCTCGGTGATCGATGAAAGGATGGAAGGGGAGGTTCGCATCACGGTGGTAGCCACGGGCTTTACGTCCACTCCTTCTTCCTCACTGGAATCGGAAGAAGGCGGCTTCTCGCTGGGCGCTCTCAAGGAAGAGATTTCCTTCGGCAGCCCGTTGCGCGATATGGACCTGGAACCTGCCATCTTCCGCCGCAAGCACTCGTCTAGCGAACGCAACTTCTAGCCCTTCGGGGGAGATGGGGTGTTTTTGGATAGAAGGAGAGGGCACCAGCCCTCTCCTTTCTTCTTATTTAGCTGCCGAAGTCGGCGACCAACTGCTCCAGGGCCGGGCGGTCCAATATGGCCAGCTTGCCTCGGCCGGTTTTAACCCAGCCGCTTCTGCCCATGGCACTCAGGGCTTTGGATACGCTTTCTCGGGTAGCGGCCAGATACTCGGCCAGTTGCTGCTGGGTGATGGTCAGCTCGGGCGTGCTCTGGGATAGCAGAAAGCGGGCCAGGCGCAGCTGCACGGGGTCGAAGCTCACTTCGGCCAGGCGGGCGCTCAGGCCGCGGATACGCTGAGATTGTCGGTGAAAAAGCTTTTCCAAGCGCTCCGGATGCTCGCGCAGCCATTCCAGGAAAGCCTGACGGTCCATGACCCGCACCAACACGGGACCGGCCGCCCGTAGCGTGGCCGAGTGAGGATTGCCGTCCAGGCAAGACATCTCGCCCGCCAGCTCTCCTGCTCCCAATCGGTTCAGGACCGCGTCCTCGCCCTGCAGCGAGTGTTGTACCACCTCCAGGATGCCTTCTTCCACCCAGACTACGAAAGTGCTGGCTTCGCCGGCTTCCCAAACAATCTCACCGGCATTCAACTTGCGCATCGTCCCTGTCATAGCCCAGGTGTTTCCCTGGCGGCGGAGTTGTTCCTCGATGGAGATCAGTGACTTTTCATCTGCAGGATCAGCCAGACCAGCAGGCCCACCATCAGGAGGGTCAGTCCGCCGAGTAGCAGTCCTTGAGGGCTGCCCTGGCCTTTTTTGGCCCGCGCTGAGGAGGGCGGCTTTTCGACTACGGCGGCCTGCGAGGGCTTGGGCCGATCGTAGCTGGATTCGACCTTGAATAAGGCCCCGCGTACCTGGCCCACGTTGGCGTAGCGGTCTTCTTTGCGCAGGGCCAGCAGGCGAATGATCATGTCCTCCAGAGGAGAAAGAATCAGCGGATTGATCCGGCGCGGACTGGGGACCGGCCTGCCGGAAAGGGCGACTTCGCTGGCCAGCGG
>JALHOV010000217.1 GCA_022842865.1 Vulcanimicrobiota bacterium
CGCCGCCGAGATTGCCGCCGAAGCGCGCCGCAGCCTGGAGGCCGGAGCCAGCATCGTGCACGTGCACGCCCGCCAGGACGACGGCAAGCCGGCTTACGATATCGAGAGCTACCGGAAAATTGACGAGCAGCTGAAGAGTGTTTGCCCGCGCGCCATCATCAACTACTCCACCGGAGCCGTTGGAGTTAACCGCGAGACGCGCGTGGCCCACGTGCGGGCCCTGCGCCCGGCCATGGCGGCTCTCAACATGGGTTCGATGAATTACGCTATTTTCTCCAACAGCAAGAAGCAGTTCTTGCATGACCACGTCTTCCTCAACCCTTTCAGCGACATCCAGTATTATCTTGAAGCCATGAACCAAGCCGGTACCCTCCCCGAAATGGAATGCTTCGACTGCGGTCATATTCACAATGCCGAGCCTTTCCGGCAGCTGGGGCTGCTGCCCAACCAATTAATGTTCTCACTGGTCATGGGCGTGCTCGGCGGCATTCCGGCCACTGCTCGCAACCTTCTGCATCAGGTGGAATCTCTGCCAGCCGATTGCTCGTGGCAGTGCATCAGCATCGGGCAGCAGCAGTGGAGCCTCTTACCCGTGGCCGTTTCGCTGGGCGGGGGCGTGCGCGTCGGTTTGGAAGACAACTTTTACCTCACAGAAAACCAGATGGCCAAATCCAACGGCGAATTGGTGGAGAAAGCCCGGCGCATGGTGGAAGACGCTGGCGGGCGCGTGGCCACTCCCGAGGAGGCTCGCGAGATGTTGGGGATTCACTCCATTGCCTCGGCTTGAGAGCCGCCTGAGCAAAACCGAACTGGCCCACAATCGCCAAGCCATGCAACCGTTGTTGGACCAGTTACACAGGCTGCAAGATCAAGTGCTGCAAGGCGGCGGCGCCAGGTCCCAGCAACGCATGAAAGAGCGGGGCAAAATGCTGCCGCGCGAGCGAGTGGAAGCTCTGATCGATCCCAAGACGCCCTTCCTGGAGCTGTCCAGTCTGGCCGCCAACGGCATGTATCAGGACGAATCCCCGGGAGCTTCGCTGGTGGCCGGTATCGGCACGGTGAGCGGCCGGCTCTGTATGATCGTGGCCAGTGACGCCTCTGTGAAAGGCGGCGCCATCTACCCGATGACTCTCAAAAAGCACCTGCGCGCTCAGCGCATTGCCGAAGAGAACCGGCTGCTCTGTTTCAACCTGGTGGAATCGGCCGGGGCCAACTTGCTGTACCAGGCCGAACTGTTTGCTGAAACGGGCGGGCGGGTTTTTGCCAACCAGGCTCGCATGTCGGCTCAGGGCATTCCCCAGATCGCCCTTGTGTTCGGGTCTTCCACGGCCGGCGGGGCCTATATGCCGGGCATGAGCGACTATGTGGTGATGGTGCGCCATCAGGCGCGGGTTTTTCTGGGCGGACCGCCGCTGGTAAAGATGGCCACCGGTGAAGTGGTGGATGAGGAGAGCCTGGGCGGAGCGGATATGCACGCCCGTGTTTCGGGTGTCAGCGATTACACGGCCGAGAACGACCACCACGCCTTGCAGATTGGGCGCCAGATCGTGGCTTCCTTGCCGCAAGAACCCGCCAAATGGGCTGCCGGCAGCCCCCCGAGACTCGATCCGCAAGAGCTGATTTCCGTGATTCCGGCCGATCCCAAACAACCGCTGGAAATCCGCGAAGTGCTGGCCCGGCTTTTAGACGATTCCGAATTCTTGGAATTTAAGGCCGACTACGGGTCCAGCCTGGTGTGCGGACACGCTCGCCTGGGTGGCTTCGCGGTCGGCATTCTGGCCAACAACGGGGTGCTTTTCTCAGAGTCCGCCAACAAGGGCGCCCAGTTCATTCAGCTCTGCAACCAGTCGCGCATTCCGCTGCTCTTCGTGCAGAACATCACCGGTTTTATGGTGGGCTCACAAGTGGAGCGCGAAGGCATCGTCAAGCACGGTTCCAAGCTGGTGAACGCCGTGGCCACTTCCAATGTCCCTCATTTGACTTTGATCGTGGGTGGTTCCTATGGCGCCGGAAACTACGGGATGTGTGGGCGCGCCTATGATCCCCGCTTCCTCTTTACCTGGCCCAACTCGCGCATTGCCGTGATGGGCGGCGACCAGGCCGCCGGGGTCATGTCTATGCTGGCCGAAGAACAGGCCCGCTCGCGAGGTCAGGAGCCGGACCAGGCGGTCATCGAGAACCGCGCCCAGGCCACCCGGGCCATGTTCGAAAAGGAGTCGTCGGCCTTCTACGCCACCGCCCGCCTCTGGGACGACGGCATCCTGGACCCGAGAGATACGCGACAGGCACTGATTTTGGCCCTGCAGACGGTGGCCCAAAGTGGTTTTGCTCTAGAAAAAGCCCCGCACTATGGGGTCTTTCGAATGTGAGGAGGTCACCTTGTTAACCCTGACACCGGAACATGAGATGTTTCGCCAGAGTGTGCGCCGCTTTGTCGAGCGCGAGATCAATCCGCACATCGACCAATGGGAAGCCGACAAAGTCTATCCGGGCCGCGAACTCTTCCCCAAGCTAGGAGAACTGGGTGCGCTCGGTCCTTCCTATCCGGTCGAATACGGCGGCGGGGGAGGGGACTACGCCTTCAACTACCTGATGGCCGAGGAGTTGGGTCAGGCCGGGGCTTTGGGCGTGCCCATGGGGATTATGGTGCACACCGATATGGCCACACCGGCGCTGGCTCAGTTTGGCTCAGAAGAGCTGAAGCAGAAATTTCTGGTGCCGGCCATCGAGGGCAAGCTCATTTCAGCCATCGCTGTCTCGGAACCGGACGCCGGCTCGGACGTGGCCTCGCTGACTACCAGCGCGGTCAGCGACGGAGACCACTACGTCATCAATGGGTCCAAGATGTGGATTACCAACGGCACTCAGGCGGATTTCGTGGTCACGCTGATGCGCACCACGCCGGGCAATACGGCCAGGGGCATGTCACTGGTGGTGGTACCCACCGATACGGAGGGCTTTAAAGTCAGCCGCACCATTGATAAGATGGGTAACCACAGCAGCGACACCGCCGCTTTGACCTACGAGAACGTGCGCGTGCCCAAGTCCTTTTGCATCGGTGAGGAAGGCCGCGGTTTCCAACTGCAGATGCAGCAGTTCCAGAAAGAGCGCCTGGTGGGCACCGCCCTGGCCCTGGGGGGCATGGATCGCTGCATTCGCATGACGGCCCAGTATTGTAGGGAGCGCAAGACCTTCGGCAAGCCCATCCTCGAGAATCAGGTGGTGCATTTTCGGCTGGCCGAGCTGCGCACCGAGATCGAGTGCCTGCGCCAGATGGCTCATTTTTGTACCAACCAGATTATCGCCGGCAAGGACTGCACCCGCGAGGTCAGCATGGCCAAGCTCAAAGCGGGCCGGCTCTGTCGCGAGGTGGCTGACTCGTGTATCCAGTTTCACGGCGGCATGGGCTATGCCGAGGAGTACCCGATGGCTCGATACTATAGGGATGCGCGCCTGCTTTCCATCGGAGCCGGCGCCGACGAGGTGATGCTGACCATTCTGGCCCGCCTGGAAGGCTTCATTTGATCGATCGCCTGTTCATTGCCAACCGCGGCGAGATTGCCTGTCGCATTGCGCGCACCTGCCGGGCCTTGGGCATCGCCGTCGTTTGCGTTTTCACCGAAGCCGACCACAACGGCCTGTGGGTGCGCGAGGCGGATCAAGCCTTTCGGGTCGAATCCTATCTGGACGTAGAGAGTCTGATGGATAAGGCTGGCCGGGCGGGCGCCCAGGCGGTTCACCCGGGCTTTGGATTTTTGGCCGAGAATGTGGAGTTTGCGCGAGCCGTTCTGGCGGCCGGTCTGATCTGGGTGGGTCCGAGCCCCGAAAGTATGGAGCAACTGGCCAGCAAGGAGGGCGCCAAAGAGCTGGCTCGATTGGCCGAGGTGCCGGTGTTGCCCAACTACACGCTGGAGAACGCCGAGTTTCCCTTGATGGTCAAGGCGGTGGCCGGCGGGGGAGGGAAGGGAATGCGCCGGGTGGACCGTCGCGAAGACCTGCTGGCGGCCACCCAGTCGGCTGCGTCCGAGGCGGCCCGGTCCTTCGGTGACGACCGTTACATTCTGGAGCCGCTGCTGCAACAGGCTCGTCACGTAGAAGTGCAGGTGTTGGGCGATCAGCACGGCACCGTCATCCACCTGGGGGAGCGCGACTGCTCTCTGCAACGGCGCCATCAAAAGGTGATGGAAGAGTGCCCCGCCCCGGACTTGCCGATAAGGTTACCGTTGCACGAAGCGGCCGTGCGCCTGGCCCGGGCGGCCGGCTACAGCAACGCCGGCACGGTCGAGTTTTTGGTCAGTGGTGAACGCTTCTACTTCCTGGAGATGAACACGCGCCTGCAGGTCGAGCACCCGGTCACCGAGCTGGTCTACGGCCTGGACCTGGTGGAATGGCAGTTGCGCGTGGCTCAGGGCGAGCGGCTTGCTCTGGACTTGAAGCCGCGCGGGCACGCGGTCGAGGTGCGTCTTTACGCAGAAGAACCGGCTGAAAATCACCGTCCCTGCGCCGGTCCCGTGCTGGAATGGCGCCCGCCCCTCGGCATTCGGGTGGAGTCGGCTCTGCAGACGCAGGACGAGATTTCTTCCCAATACGACCCCATGGTGGCCAAGCTCATCGCTTACGGAAGCACTCGCGACGAAGCCCTACGTAAGTTGCGCCGAGCTCTGGAGAACACCGTGCTCTTCGGAATCGAATGCAACCGCGATTTTCTCAAGCATTGGTTGGAGCGGGCCCATCAGGAGCGGTTTTTCATCGATACCCTGGACCGCCATCCCTGGACGGTCGAGAAGGATGAGTGGGCTCCCTGGGCCGCCGCGGCCGCCCAGTGGCTGCGCTGGACGGGGGAAAATTGGCGGAATATGCCCGGTCTGCCGCCGCGCTGGTGTTTTGAGGGGGCAGAAATTCGTTGGGAGAACGATCCGTGCGGCTGGCTGCCGGATGGACGTCTCTGGTTGGAGCGCTCGGGCCAAAGGCGTTCCTTCCGCGTCCTGTGGGGCGAGAGTGAAGTGTGGGTCGCATCAAGCCAGCAGATTTCGCGTTTGGCCCTGCCCGTCCAGGTTTCCAAGGCGGGAGCGGCGGCCGGCAATCAAGTGCATGCTCCCCTGACCGGTAGCATCGTGGAAGTGGCGGTCGCGCCCGGCCAGGCGGTCTGTGCCGGGGATTTGCTGCTGCGTCTGGAGGCCATGAAGATGGATCATCGCCTGCTCAGCCCGCGCGACGGCACCGTGGCCGAGGTTTTCTGTGAGGCGGGCGAGGTGGTGCAAGCCAAATCGTTGCTGGTGCGGCTGGCGTGAACCGTCGCGCCTTTCTGACCGCCTTGCTGGCCACGTGTGCCTTTCCCGCCTCGGCCGACCAGCTAAAGATGCTCGAAGTGGAGTGCCCCGAGCGAGCTTTTGAAGAGACGCGCAGGGCATTGGCGGCTATGCGCAAGCCCGATCCGGTGGATGACAACCAGTTCATCACCCAATCACGAGCCTGGTTGGGTGGGCCAGACCTGGACCGTAGCGGTCCGGAGTGGCGAATGGCCAACGGCGTGCCCCTGAAGATTTTTGGCAGCGGGTCCCGGGGCGTGGTGATGCACGTTCACGGAGGCGGCTGGATCTGTGGCAACGCCCAAAGCGACCACAAGCTTTGTCAAGAACTGGCCGACCGTGCCGGGGTGACGGTAGCCAGCGTCGACTATCGATTGGCTCCCGAGCATCCCTACCCGATCCCCGTCGAGGATTGTTTGCGGGCCGCCGAATGGTTGGCGGTGCACTCCAAAGAGCAGTTCGGCACCGATCGACTAGCCATCATGGGCTGCTCGGCGGGCGCCCACCTGGCCGCCATGACGATGCTCAAGTTGGGACGGCGCTTGCGGGCAGCGGCTCTTTATTACGGGGTCTTTGATCTGGGCTTGACCCCGTTCGCCCGCATGGCTAGAGACGAAGAGCATCCCGACCTGACCACCACCGCCCTCAGCCGCATGATTGGCTGGTTCACACCCGGTTTGCGCCGCGAGCAGCGCCAGGTGGCGGCCATCTCTCCGCTCTATGCGCCCACCGGCGACTTGCCGGACACGCTTTTTTTGGTGGGCGGGGCCGACATTCTGGTCGACGACAGCCTGCAGCTCTCGCGGCGCTGGGCGGAACGCAATCACGTGGAACTGGCCCTGTACCCGGGCGCTCCCCACGGCTTTAACGGTTATGGTGTGGCCGGAGTCGAGGATTCTCTCGATCGCGTCGTCGAATTTATCGGCTCTCGCTTCTAAAATCGCGATACCTTAACATAAGCGTGACTTGCCAGCCGGTTTAGACTGTGCTAAAAAAATTTAGACCCATCTAAAATGTTGAAGGACCCATGTTGCCCATCGCCAGTTTGACCACCCAGAATTCCCCCAGCCTGCCTGAGGTGCATCGTTCGGTTAGCGTGCCGAAGGGAGGCTCGTGGCTGCGCAAGTTCATGACGATTTCGGGCCCGGCCTATCTGGTCAGCGTGGGCTACATGGATCCCGGCAACTGGGCCACCGATCTGGCCGGTGGCTCCAAATTTGGATACCAGCTGCTCTGGGTGGTGTTGCTCTCCAATTTGATGGCCATCTTCCTGCAGAATTTATGCGTGCGCATGGGGGTCGTGGCCCGCTTGGATCTGGCTCAAGCCTGTCGGGACTACTATCCGCGGCCGGCCGCCATCATCCTCTGGCTGCTCTGCGAGGTGGCCATTATCGCCTGCGACCTGGCCGAGGTCATCGGTTCGGCCATCGGCCTGAACCTGCTTTTTGGGATTCCTTTGGTCATGGGCGTGCTGCTCACGGGCGCTGATGTGTTGCTGCTGCTGGGATTGATGCATTTTGGCTTTCGCAAGCTGGAAGCACTGGTGATCACGCTGGTGCTGACCATCGGCTTGTGCTTCGCGGTGCAGATTTTCCACGCTCAACCAGACTGGCTGGCGGTCACAACCGGTTTGCTGCATCCGAAGATGCCGAACTTGGAGGCACTGGCGATTTCGTTGGGTATCCTGGGCGCCACCGTGATGCCTCACAATCTCTACCTGCATTCGGCGCTGGTCCAGACGCGGGAAACTCACGACATTCCCACCAGTCTGAGGGCCAATAAATGGGACACCATCATCGCCCTGGGCGGCGCTTTTTTCGTGAACGCGGGTATTTTGATTCTAGCCGCCGCCGTCTTTTATCCGAAGGGCATTGTGGTGGACGAGTTGCAGCAGGCCCACCAACTGTTAACTCCAATGCTGGGCGGCACGGCCGCCACCTTGTTCGCGGTGGCCTTGCTGTGCTCGGGTCAGTCCTCCACCATCACCGGCACCTTGGCTGGCCAGATCGTGATGGAAGGATTCCTGCACATCAAAGTCCGGGCCTGGATTCGCCGCCTGATCACCCGCTTGCTGGCCATCGGTCCGGCCCTCTGGGCCATCACCGCGACGGGCGGCAGTCACACCGTGCAGATGCTGGTGATTTCGCAGGTGGTGCTGTCGATGCAGTTGCCCTTCGCCATCTTCCCGCTGGTGCAGTTCACCTCGGACCCCGAGCGCATGGGTGAATACGCCAACTCCACGGCCACCCGCAGCCTGGCCTACCTGATCGGCACCGCCATCTCCACCCTCAACTTCTACCTGCTCTACACCCAGCTCGGCAACTGGGGCCTGCTCCTGGCCGCCCTGGCCATCGGCTTCTGGATCTACCTCTGGAAGCACTCCCGCCGCTAAGTCTTTTCGCTTTTAGGGGATTCGGGGGATTTCTGGATTTTGGAGATACTGTAGCGGCGACGCCCCCAGTCCCCTCAATCCCCCTTCCGGACGTGAACAAAAAAAAGAACGCCGGCCGATGAGCTGACGTCCTCAATCGCGGAAGCAGTAGAGAGTTAGGCTTTGGCCAGCACTCGGTAGTTATGGGTGGAGGAGCCGGGGTCGCCGAGGCGTTGTTTCTTGTTTTCCTCGTATTCGCTGTAGCTACCGGGGAACCAGACCCAGTTGCCGTCGCCGCCTTCTTTTTCCCAGGCTAGCGTATGGGTGCAGATGCGATCCAAGAACCAGCGGTCGTGGCTGATGACCACGGCACAGCCGGGGAAGTCGTTGAGGCCCTGCTCCAGGGCGCGCAGGGTGTCCACGTCCAGATCGTTGGAGGGCTCGTCTAGCAGCAGCAGGTTGCCGTCGCTGCGCAGCAATTTGCCCAGATGGACGCGGTTGCGTTCACCGCCGGACAGGTCGCCGACTCGCTTTTGCTGGTCCTGACCGGTGAAGTTGAAGCGGGCCGCGTAGGCGCGCGCGTTGATTTCGCGGGTGCCCACCTTGACCGGGTCCTGACTGTCGGTGATTTCCTGCCAGACCTGCAGGTCGTCGTTGAGGTGGTCGCGGTGCTGATCGACGTGCGAGATCTTGACCGATTCGCCCACCACCAGGGTGCCCGAATCGGGAGTCTCCTGACCGATGATCATGCGGAAAAGGGTGGTTTTCCCGGCGCCGTTCGGTCCCACGATGCCTACGATGCCGCCGCGCGGTAACTGGAAAGTGAGGTCTTTGAAGAGCACCTTGTTGCCATAGGACTTGCAGAGATTGGTGGCTTCCACCACCACCGCGCCCAGCGGAGGTCCGGGGGGGATGATGATTTCGGCGGTGTCGCTGCGGTCCGCCTGGGCTTCGGCCAGCATTTTCTCATAGGCTCCCATACGAGCCTTGTTTTTGGACTGCTGAGCCTTTTGTGACATGCCGGCCCACTCCATCTCGCGCTTCAAGTTGCGACGACGGGCCGACTCCGACTTTTCCTTATCGGCCAGCTGCTTCTCTTTTTGCTGCAGCCAGCTGCTGTAATTGCCCTTCCAGGGCAGGCCGTGGCCACGCTCCATCTCCAGAATCCAGGCGGCCACCTGGTCGAGGAAGTAACGGTCGTGGGTGATGAAAACGACGGTGCCGGGGTAATCGGCCAGATGGTCTTGCAACCAGGCCACCGATTCGGCGTCCAGATGGTTGGTGGGCTCGTCCAGCAGCAGCAAGTCGGGCTCCTGCATCAGCACTTTACACAGCGCCACGCGGCGCTTCTCACCGCCCGAGAGAGGGCCGACCTTGGCGTCCATCGGGGGCAAATACATGGCCCGTGCGAAGACTTCGATGATGCGGTCCAGGTCCCAACCGCCCTTGTGCTCGATTTCGTCGTAGAGACGGCTCTGCCGGTTGAGCAGTTTTTCCATCTGTTCTTCCGAGACATCGGGATCGCACAGCTTCTCGCTGACTTCGTCATAGGTCTTCATCAGGCCCATCACGTCCTCGGCTCCCAGCCGGATGTTCTCCAGCACGGTCAGCTCATTGTCGAGCTGGGGCTCCTGAGCCACGTAGCCGATACGGGCACTCACCGAAGGAGCGGCGTGGCCCTGGAAGTCCTTGTCCTCGCCGGCCATGATGCGCATCACGGTGGATTTGCCGGCGCCATTGCTGCCCAGCACACCGATTTTTGCACCCGGATAGAAAGAAAGATTGATACCCTTAAGAAGTTCTTTGTGGTTCACGATCTTGCGCAGATCGTGCATTGTGAAAATATATTCGTTCGCCATGGGCGGCGCTTCGCAGGCTCAGCCCACCCCCCCTGCCGGCGCTGACGGGCTGAGAGACCCAGAGGATTTCGCAACTTTCCTTGCAAAGGTTCCGCTGTGAGTTTGACCCGCTTCTCGGAGCTTTACTCTAACTATCTCAGCTCCCTTTCTGACCTGGAGCACCAGGTCTACTATCGGACTTCGCGAGGCAAGTTCCTGGAGATCCTTCGCAGCATCCATCTCAACGCCCCCGACCCGACTTCGATTCTGGAAATCGGCACGTCCTATTTTTCGGTGTTGTTGAGCCAGCTTTATCCCAAGGCCAAGGTGGCGACCTGGGATCTGGATACGAGCCGGCAGTCCTTGGCCGAAGCCCACGGAATTGATTTCTATGTAGGCAGTGTCCTTGAGGAAAGTTCGGCGCTGAGCACACAGTTTGACCTCATTATCTTCAGTGAGGTCCTGGAGCATCTGCAAGGCAATCCTCACATTGCTTTCCGCCACTTTCGCGACCTGCTCAAGCCTGACGGGATTCTCATCACAACCACCCCGAACCTGTGTTGCCTGTCCAAGCGCGTCAAGATGATGTTGGGTCGCACCCCCCTGGAACGGATCGGGCCGAAGTCCAGCTGGGGAGGCCACTTTCGAGAGTACACAAGGAAGGAGGTGGAGGACATGATTTCGGCGGTGCAGCTGGACCTGGTGAGTTCGGAGCACGCGATGTATTGGGATGACTTCCAGTTCCTGCTGCAGTCCGGTGGGCACCACTTTGATGAGCGAGGCCAGTATCAATTTCGCCAGAGGTTTGCGGGGATCCGGAAACTCTGGGGGTATCCTTATTGCGCGATCCGGTCGCGTATTGTTCAAATGTGGCCTGAGCTGCGGGATGGCATGATTTTTGTAGCTCGCAAAGGATAGCGGTCGCTAATGGACTGGCTTCTGGAATGCCAGACAGAGCACTCCTTCTCCCTGCAAATCCTCAATTTTATCGCAGATAACAAAGTTGCGCCCCATCTCAAGAGGCTCACTCCAAAAATTAGGAGCCTGGCCGCTCCACAGACTTCTCATCTTTTCCCGGAGATAACCGGGGTGCCGCTCCCCATAGAGTTGCCGCCGCACCGGTTGCCCAATTTCCGAGTAGATCCAGCATTGAAGGTGTGCCTCGTCGAACAAGTGCTCAAAGAAGACCGGTTGGCCGGCCTCTGCGTTGGATAAACCATAAGGGTCGAAGTCCACGAAAACCTGGGCCGCCTCGGCAGCGCAAGGGAGCGTCAGGATGAGAGTACCGCCCGGTGCCAACCAGTTCCACAGCCTTCTCAGGGCGGGTCGCGGGTCCAGAATGTGCTCCAGGACCGAGATGCAGGTGATCAAGTCAAATTGCACGTCCCCTGGAGGCGTAAACTGCTCTACCGAACAGCACATCAGTTCTAGTCGCCCTTGCAGTCCTCCGGCCAAGCTCAGTTGGCGGGTTGCTTCCAGGTCTGTGTTGTCTGGATTGAGCAGCCAGCCTTTGGCTGCGGGTCGCGCGCTAGCCAGGCGTAGAGGAAAAAGACTGGGGGAGGATACATCGAGAAACTGAGTCACTCGCGAGGGTAGCGCTTGCCAGGCAAAGTCAAACTCCTGATAGCGCGTCAGGCCCATGGGCTCGGTGGCCAGGCGCGCAAGATAAAATCTACGAGAGGCAGCGAGTGGCTGGCTAGCGGCCCAACTCAGGAGAAGCCGGCTCAAGGCCAGATGAAAACTGACTCCTGGATAGCCCTTCAGCCTTGCCCAACCCAAAAATAGCGGCGACAACAGAGAGCCTACGATGCGGCGGGCTGCTCGCTTCCAGGCGGGGGTCGGCGATCGCTTTGGGGGGCGCCGCAGGAAAATCTGCTTCACTTTATCCACAGGGGTCGGATTCTCTGCCCAGGAAGTCCGGCAGCGGACTCCTGGCTGTCTGCGCTGCCGGGCACGCGCTTCTTCCGTGCAAGCTCCCTCCTCTTCGCGGGCGGCTGCTCTGCGCCCTCGGCGGCCGAGTTTCTCCGCTTCTCCCGTTTGATTCCTGCACTGAGTGCCTACAGGTAGAGCCCATGATTCCAGAGAAACACGGCCCAAAGGATTGGAGGCCTGCGACTCTTTGAGGCTCTCGATTTGCATTGCCACATTCAATCGGGCGGCCTACCTGCCGGCTACCCTGGAAAGCTTGCTGCCCCAGCTTCTTCCTGGCGTGGAAGTCGTGATTCTGGATGGAGCCTCGCCAGACAACACCGCCGAGTTGGTCACAGGCTATGCGGCTCGCTATCCTCAACTGCGCTACGTTCGAGAAGACATCAATTCCGGAGTGGACATCGACTTTGACAAAGCGGTGCTGAATGCTCGTGGGGAGTATTGCTGGTTAATGAGCGACGATGACCTGGTGTGCGACGGCGCGGTTGCCAGGGTCCTGGATTCTTTAAGCCCCTCTCCCGAGCTGGTTCTGGTCAACGCGGATATGCTCGCGCCAGATATGCGAACTGTGATTGTTCCGCGCGTGGTGAATGTCGAGGAAGACAGAGATTACGGCGTCGAAGATTGGCCGGAACTGTTTTGCACGGTCGGGAGTTTGCTCACCTACATCGGAAGTGTATGCATCCGAAGGGACTTGTGGCTGAGCCGAGAGCGAGCCCTCTACTTCGGCAGCTGCTTTATTCACGCCGGCGTGATCTGCCAGCCACCGCAGCTGCGCAGTGTCCGGTTCGTCAGCCAGCCTCTCATTCACATTCGCTCCGGCAACGCGATGTGGACCTCACGGGCGTTTGAAATTTGGTTGATCAAGTGGCCTCAACTGGTCTGGTCTTTTCAGCATTTACCCTTGGCCGCGCGCCAACAAGTTGCCGCGAAAGAGCCTTGGAAGTCTCCCAAGATTTTGTTCTACTGGCGTGCCAAAGGAGGCTACAATCTGGCCATCTACCAAGCGCTGCTACGCTCGCGGCTGCAGGGTATTCGGCTTTGGATGGCTGCTGCCATTGCCTGTTTCCCCCAGGCTTTGGCCAATATTTTGGCCACGGAGATCGGAAGAGC
>JALHOV010000218.1 GCA_022842865.1 Vulcanimicrobiota bacterium
CCCACACGTGCGCCCACTCGCGCACATGCGAGCAACAATTCGCGCACCCACCACACGTGCGCCAGCTCGCGCACATGCGAGCACCAACTCGCGCACCCCCCACACGTGCGCCCACTCGCGCACATGCGAGCAACAATTCGCGCACCCCCCACACGTGCGCCAGCTCACGCAAATGCGAGCATCAACTCGCGCACCCGCACACGTGCGCCCCCTAAACCACCGCTAGCACGGCCCGCACCCGAGCCCCGGTGGCCAGGCCCAGCGCATAGGCGTAGCCGGCCAGCTGCTGGTGATACTCAGGCCGATCGCCGTCGCTCTTGAAATCCACCACCGTATACCCACCCTCGGACTCAAACACCAGATCGGCCACGCCCTCCAACACCACTCCCTCGGCCACCGGAGCCGTAAGGGGCACCTCGCGCCAACCCGGTTGCCATAACCAGCTCCCATACACGCGCCCCAGTCTCTCCTGCAAATCCTGATCCGCGTCCTCGACAGCCACCCCCAGAGCCAGCGCCTCGTGCAGGCGGCGTCCCAGATCGCGACCTCCCCCACCGGGCCCCAAGAAAACTACTTCCACCGCGATCTCATCAAACGGGTGCCGATTCACCACCTTCAGTCCACCGCCAGCACCCGCTCGAATCTGGCGCTGGCGCTCCACCCACTGCTCCGACAAAACGGCCGCCTCCGACGACCCCCCGGGAGCAAACAGCAGCGCCGGGTCCGTAACAGCGGCCGCAACCGGCGACTCCCCTCTCCCCCTCCACACCTGCTCATTGCGTAAAGCCCGCACCAGCGGGGCCAACCAGCTCTCCCGGTCCGAAAAGCGAGGCACCACCAGCAAATCGCGGGCCCGGGTGGCGGCCACGTAGGCCAGACGATCGCTCTCGGCCCGCAAAATGGCCTCCTCGCGATCCTTTAAGGCGTGGAAGTGAGCAGGATAGATGTCCTCCAGCCCGCAGGCAAAGCGCTGGGACTCGGGACAACTGGCCTCGCTCACGGCAAACACCGGCGTGGTAGCCGGATCGGCCAGAATTACCACCGGAAATTCCAGCCCCTTGGACGAATGCACCGTCAGCAACCGAACCCCGGGCAACCCCTCATCGGGAGCCAGGCCCTCGCTTCCCATGTCCTCCTCGGCCAGCTCCAAGAGGTGCTCCACAAAAGCCCGAAACGAGGTCGCGCCGCGCGCCTCAAAGTTCCAGGCCAGGCGTACGATCCGGCTCAAATTGGCCAGACACTGATGGCCCTGAGCCCACTGCGCGAAATGCAGACGCGCCCCGGTCCGCTCCAACAAAAGCTCCAGGGTGGTCCCGGCCGGCCGCCCGTTGCGCTCGCGATGCAGCTCTCCAAGGAAGCGCAGCGCACGCGCCACCTCATCCTCCTCCTCGGGGGCCTGCAGCGGATCGAAGTGCTGGTGCCGGGTAAAATACCCGTCCAGCAGCGGCTCATCCATGCCAAACAGCGGACCGCGCAAAGTGGCGAACACGCTGAGCCGGTCTTGAGGCCACTCGATAGCCTCCAAGGCCGTGCGCACGGCGCCCACTTCCTCGCGCTGATGCAAGGCACGCCCACTCAGGCTTAAATGCGTAATCGAGCGCGCGTCCAGCTCGGCCAGAATCGGCTCCAGATTGTGGGCCGCTGCCCGAAAGAGCAAACACACATCTCGATCCTGCACCGGCCGCCAGCGCCCGCGCTCACAAACCTGGTAGCCGGAACGGCGCAGCAACCAGTCCAGAAACTCCCCGGTCAGGCGGGCCATTTCCTCGCGAATCGTCTGCACCGAGGGCGTATTGGGGCGCTCCTCAAAAGGTAAAGCCAGCAAGGCCGGTTGCTCTCGATCATCCTGGCGCTGCGCCTGCATCGGACGATAACCCGCCTGCAATCGATAAGCATCGGCCTGAAAGACTGGCTCGAACGCCTGATTCAAGAACTCAACCAGGCCGGCGCGACTCCGATAATTGTTATCCAGATGCCGTTCCTCCAGCTGATGCTCGCGCTGAAACTTGCTGTATACGGCCGGGTCGCCCCGGCGGAAACGATAGATCGCCTGCTTCGGATCGCCCACCAAATACAAACCGTGTTGCCCTAACAAGTGCACGATATCGGCCTGGACCGGGTCGGTGTCCTGGAATTCATCCACGAACAGATATCGATAGCGTGTCTTCAGACCCCGTTGCAGCAATTCCCGAGTGCGTAATAACAAATCGAGAAAATCCAGCCGTCCCATCCGGGCCTTACGCGAAGCGAATTCGTCCAGCAGCGGTTGTAATTCCCAATACAGCCGGGCCATCAAATCCCCATCGGCCTGCTCTTTCCAGGCATCCAGACGCAGCTTGCAGGCATAGAGCTCGGCCGCAAAAGCCCGGTTTTGCTTCTGCATCCGAGCGCTGGGCTCGCTCATGCCGCGCAATGCCTTCTGGCAAACACACAAGCAGGCTTCCTGTTCCCGCCCATCCTGCTGCACTTGATAGCTGTGCAAAGCCAGCCCGACCGGGCGATACAACCTGCGCAGCCAATCGGACAGCTCGTCGTGATAGCGCCCCGACAGCTCCAGTAGTTGCACCAGCAAAGCCGGCATCTCGCCCTGCCAGCCCGCTGGCGGGGCCGTCCAATCCCCCGGACAGTGGCGGTGGTCCACCAGCCGCTGAGCGAACCTCTGCAGACTGGGACGCAGCCCGGCCGCCCGTCCCTGGTAATCGAGCGGATGAAAGCGACGGCGCTGCAAGCGAGCCAACGCCGGAAAATCCCTCGGATCCTGGAGACCTGTTTGGAACCAATCGTTAAAACACTCGCCGAAAATCTTGCCGGCCGCACCCGGGTCCAACACCGTAAACAACGGGTCCACTCGGGCCTCCACCGGATTCTCCTGAAGCAAATGCTGACAAAACCCGTGCACGGTGGAAAACTGAGCCAGCTCCAACTGCTTCAGAGGCTCTTGCAAACCGGCCGCCTCCAGGGCCTCGCGCAGGCGCAGCTTCAATTCCCCGGCGGCCTTCTCGGTGAACGTGATGGCCACAATCTCGGTTAGCTGCGCCTGGCCGCTTCCCAGCAATTCCGTGACGGTCCGAATCAGATCGGTCGTCTTGCCGCTGCCCGCCGAGGCCTCTACCCACAATCTCAAGGCATCTGCCTCCACTCCTCGACCGCCGCCGTCACCGGCCCCAACCCCTTGGAACGGGCCCGCTGAGCCGCCTGAGGCCCACACACGGCCTGGTAATCACAATAACGACAACCGTCCAGCTTGGGATGAGCCGGCAGATGACCCAATTGCATGGCTTTCTGCAACCCCTCCAAGGCCTCATAAAGCAGGTCGCGCGCCTCGCCAATGTCGCTCAGACTGGAACGGGAGAAGTTTCCGCGCAGAGTCATAAAATCCAGCCGCGACTCCTGAACCGGGCCGCCCAAAGCATTTTGCACGGCCAGCGCATAAAGAATCGGCTGCAGCGCTTCCCCTCGCGCCAGTCGGTAGATTTGAGGAATCTTGCAGCGACCCGTCTTCAAATCCACCACCTTGAACTGCCCCTGCGCATTCACCTCGACCCGGTCGATCGAGCCCCGCATGCGATAGCCCCGCCCCAAATCCGCCGCTTGGGGACGGCTGGCCGGGTCGCGCTCCAAATCATCGCTCAACTGAAAAGCCAGCTCCGCGTAGCGTGCCTGCCAGCGCGGATCGTAATTGGAGCGGATCCATTCCTCCATTTCGTGAGTCAATTGCTGCACTTCATCCTGAAAGATACGCGGCACCAGGGGACACAACAAATCGGCGTATTCCTCGGCCACTTTGCGGCTTTCCTCACGCAGGTATCCCAGTTGCGTGGGCAAATCAGCGGGCCCCCGCCAGACCAGCCGTGCGTGCACCGCATGCACAAAATTCCCGCGAGTGAGCGGGTCCATTTCCTCCAATTCCTGAGGCCGGTCACGCGGACCCAACCGATAGGCACTGTAAAGCCAAAACTGATAGGGGCAGACCGCAAATTTTTGCAGGGTCGAAGGGCTAAAAGAACGCTCACCGGGCCAGGTCGGCTTCGGGCAGGGTTGATTCACGCGCCCATCGGCACGAGTCCAACCAGGACGATCCATCCGCAGACGACTGCGCATGGCCTGAGCGAGAAAGGGAGACAAGCGCAACAAGAAATGCCCGGCACCCCGCACCGGCTGCTGGCGCAGGCGCAGAAACCAGGCCAGGGCGTGCTCTTCGCGATCCACCGCCAGGGCTGGATCCTGCGGCGCCGGCCAGGCCGGGGTCAGGCAGCCGTTGGCAGCCGCTTCCTGAATGGCCTGCTGGTAGGTGGGCGCCCCGCTCAATTCCAAAAAGGTAGCGGAAGGCAGCAGTGGTCGGCCGTTCTGCTGATCCTGGCGGGGATAGCTGGCGCAGACCTGGCGCCCGGCTCCCAAAGCCAGCTCGATGGCCAATCGCTCCTCCCGCAAGGCATGCTGGAGCAACTGGTCCCCCAGCAAAGGGTCTGGCTGAATGGGCGGCGGGAAGCGACGTTCCGCCATTCCCGGCAGAATGACCAGCTCAAATTCCCGGCCGCGCGCCTCCTCAAGACCGCCAATGAGTACTTTTCCATAGCGATGCCCCTTAGGAGGCACGGCCAGTTGACTCAATTCCGGAGCCAGCACCGAGACCACCTCAGTCAACGAGACGTCAGGAATGTCCTTTAGCGGATGGAGTTCCTCCAGCTTCTCCTCGATCACTTCCGGATCGCTTAAAGTCTGACGCGCCAGAGCCCCAATTTCCAAAAGCCATTCTCCCCAGGAACGCGCTTTCTGCCAGCCCGCCATTCGCTCGATCAAGGGCAGCGCGAACTGCTCCAGCTCCCGCAACTGCTCTACCTCATCCTGGTAGTAATGAATCTTCGGGGAATCGGGCTCGTCTCGTTGCAGCTGGGCAATCTGCTGCCGGCGCTCCTGTCCCAAACCCCGCAAACGCTTGCGCCAACGCTCCGGAGTGCGAATCACCCAGGCCGCCCCCAACAGCTCCTCCCAGCGATAGGGCGTCTTCAGTTGGCGGGCCAGACTGAGGTATTCAGCAAACCGCTGAGCCGACAAATTTTCGCGCGCGCATTCCAAAAGACTCAAAAGAGCCCGGCCCTGCGCATTCGGCAACCGGGCCGTCTCGGCAAAAAAGGCGGGAATGCGGGCCCGGCGCAGAGCCGACTGCAAACTGGCCCGATAGACTTCGGGCTGGCGCAGCAGCACCGCCATATTCTCCCAGCGCGTCCCCTGCTCGGCCGCCCTCAATAACTGGCGAGCAACCTCCTGACATTCCAGGCCCTCATCGGGAGCGGATAAAATATGCACCGCCGGTCGATGGACCGGCTCGGGCGGAACGACCAGGTGATTGGGAATCAGCTCCTGCAACCTGCACAACAACCGCTGCTGATGCGGACTGTCCAGACGGAGTCCGACCACCAGCAGCGCTCCCATGCTCTGCAACCATGCTTCATCCCAAGCGGACCCCAGCAAGTCCACCTCGTCATAATCAGCGGGAAGGTCCAGCTGCAGGGGCATCTCGAGATCATAAAGGCGAGCCTGGCGCAGCGACCTCTCCAAACACACCGTAAACCCCGGAAAGCGAGCCAACTCGCGATAGGGTTCGGGCGGATGGAGACGCAGCAGCTTCTGCAAACTGGCCCAGCGCGCCAGTCGGGACAGACTACGCTTGTGGGTCAGCCGCTCCAGCAACTGCTGCCAGGACAGGCGATACCAGCCGAAGGTGGCCCCACGCGGTCGGGTCAATTCCTCAGAAATAGCCCGACTGGGAGAGACGACCAGCAGGGGCCGATGGGCCGCCTGCCGGTCGAGAAAGTCGCGAATTCGCTGCAGTTAGCTCTCCGAGGAACCGAAGCTGAAGCCGGAGCTACCGCCTCGATTGGGTACGCGTGCGATGATCTGGTCGCACAGGCGCGAGAAGGGCAGACTCTGCAGCCAGATGGTGCCGGGACCTGTAAGCGTGGCCAAAAACAGGCCTTCGCCGCCAAAGAACATGGACTTGAGGTTGCCGGCCTGCTGAATGTCGTAGTCCACGCCCTGGGTCATGGCCACCAGACAGCCGGTGTCCACCCGCAGCACTTCGCCGGGTTTCAATTCTCGCTTGATAATGGTGCCGCACACGTGCAGAAAGGTCATTCCGTCGCCGGTCAGTTTTTGCAGAATGAAGCCTTCCCCGCCAAAGAAGCCGGCTCCCATTTTTTTGGTAAAGGCAATGTCCAGACTTGTCCCCAAAGCGGCGCACAGAAACGAGGATTTTTGCGCCAGCAGGGTGCCTTCCACGTCGCGCAAATTGACGGACACGATTTTGCCGGGAAAGGCGGCCGCAAAGGCCACCTTGCGCTTGGCCGGATGACTGTTGGTAAAGTGGGTCATGAACACGCTGGTGCCGCTGACCAGTCGCTTGCCCGCCGTCTTCAGCTGGTCCCAGAAACCGCCGGCCGGTTTGGCGCCGTCGCCCATTTTTGTCTCGAAAGTGATGCCGTCTTCCATGTAGTTCATGGCGCCGGCTTCGGCGATGACGGTTTCGCCCTGGTCGAGCTCGATCTCGACCATCTGCATGTCGTCGCCAAGGATGGTGTAGTCTACTTCATGCGATGTCATCGAAGCCGCTTCGATCCGAGCCGGGCAAGGGCCTGTCGGAGCCAAAATCTCGCCCGTCCCAGGGTCCCGCCCCGGAGCGCAGAAGCCCCGCCCCGATGAATGACGATCTCGACGGCACGCTGCTGCAGGGGGAAGAACAGGCGCGCGACGCCCAGGAGCGCTCGTTCCTGGCCAGCCAGCCCATCGCCATCCCCGGCTACAATCTGGAGTTCCGCCTGGGAGAGGGCAACTTCGGAGAAGTGTGGCGGGCCACCCAAATCGCGACCGGTCAGGTCGTAGCCGTCAAGGTGCTGCGCGCTCGCAACGCTGGCGAATGGGAACCCTTTCTGCGCGAAGTCCAGCGCCTCTCCACCGTGGCCGAGCATCCCAACATCGTCACCTTGCTGGACGCCGGACTCCAGCATCAACCGCCTTACTTCGTGATGCCGCTGCTCACCGGCTCGTTGAGCGCGCAGGAAAAGGCCCCACCCCAGCAAGTCGCCGCCTGGATGAAAGAAACCGCCGAAGCTCTGCGCTACACCCATAGTAAAGGCATCCTGCACTGCGACCTCAAGCCCGCCAATCTACTGCTGGATCAAGAAAAGCACGTGCGCGTAGCCGACTTCGGGCAATCCGCCCAGAGCGGCGAGCGCGGCACCTTCTGGGGGACTCTCGGCACCATGGCCCCGGAACAAGCCGGACCTCCCCCCGGCCACGAAGGCGCCGAATGGCCCGGCTCCTCCCCCGACGTCAGCTGGGACGTCTACGGCCTGGGCGCCACCTTCTACCGCCTGCTCACCGGCATTTACCCCCGCCTCGAAGGGATCGACCGCAGTTCGGTCACCAGCTCTTTGCAAAGCTACTCGCGCAACGCCTGGGAGAAAAAACTCGTCCCGATCCGTAAGCTCAACCCCAAGGTCGACCGCGACCTGGCCGCCATCATCGAGAAATGCCTGGAACCCAAAATCTCCAAACGAATGCAATCGGCCGGCCATCTCCTCGACGAACTGGAACGCCGCCAAAAAAAAATCCCTTTGCAGTGCCGCCCCTCCTGGACCTATTACGTGGTCAAACGCTGGATGCAACGCAATCCGATGGTCCCCATCCTGGGCGGCCTTACGGCCACGGTCTTGACCGCCGCATTGCTGGCCGGCGGCTACTATCTCACTCAGTCCCACATCCCCGAAGCGTTGGACTTCACTGAAATCGAACGTCCGGTTCTTCCTCCCGCCGTTGCGGCCGAAGAGCTTCACAAAAGCTTGTTAACCATCCTGATGAGAAAAGATGCCGAGAAAGACGGGCAGCAAGATCAGTTTGATTTCTCCCGGGACTTCCGCCACACCTATTCGCAACTTCCGATTCCTAAAACAGAAATAATCAGAGCAAGGGCTTACCTCGACCACATGCAGCCCATTCTTTCGCTGACGCGCAAAGCCCGATTGGCCCAGCAGCCTTATGCCAAACCCCACATCTATTCCTGGACTCAATTGCTGGCCCTGCAGCAACTATTCGGCCTGGCCAGTCACTACAGCTTCGAGCGCGCGGAGCCAGACGCAGCATTGAACTATCTGCTCGACTCTCTCTACCTTTCCTACCCTCCCGCCACCAATGCGACAGATGTCTTGTTGCCCAGGGCGAAATGCTATTTCCCGCTGGAAATGTATCGACACGACCGGGCACTTTATCATCGCTGTTCCACACCCGCTTTGAAAAGAGCCATCGCCGCGCTGGAACGTGTGGTCAAGGACCGTCCTCGCGTAGGCCAACTCTTGATGGCTGATTACTTCGAAGCCGTGGAACCCTATCGGAAGGACCCGATCAAACCTTACCTGGACGCTTTCTACTCGCGGCTCCTCTTCGAAGCCACCAGAAAAACCCCCAGAGATAAGTCGGAACTCTTCGAGACCATCCTCAAATTCCAAGAAAATCCTGTTTACGGCCTCTTCCATCCGATCCAGGGCCGCGCGATCGAGGTCTTTTCCAAAAGGTCGGTGGATGCTCACCTCTGGCAGGCGGCCATTCTCAATGAGGCCCGATTCGCGGGGATTCGGCTCGACATGGCTCTGGAACTCTACCGTCGAGACCATCAAAAGTATCCCCCCTCATTGGACGAGTTGGTCCCTGGCTACCTCGCCTTTATGCCCGGCGACCCCTACCTTCCGGACCAACCCTATCACTACCGGAATGGCCTGGTGTGGAGCGTTGGCCCGGACGCCTCCGATGCCCACTCCACCTGGGACGCGAAATATCGAGAAATGCTGCCCAGCGAGTCAAAGATCTTTGAATGGCCCGACACCCCCGACTACGTTCTGGCCGGGGAACGCTGACGACGCCTCCCACTTAGCGCGATAGCAACAAACCGGACACGCCTCAGCAGCAAACTGTTGATAAAACGAGAGTGTGATTCACTCCCTTGCCACCCAACCCGCACGGGCGCCGCAGCAGCGGCCCGTCCAATCGGCCTGCCCGGATGAAGTCCGCAGCGAGTTCCCTTTTGAACTCTCCGTGCTGGACACCGGTCGCGAGATGTATTTTCTGCCGCAAATGGACCGCCTGGCCGCGTTGCTGGCCTCCGAGTCCCACAAGCCCATGCAGGTGCGCCTGGAAGCCGAGAATCAGGTCATCGAATATGTGGTCACTGAAGACCCCAACGCCACTATCGAGGCCAACCTCAACGGCAAACCGTTCATCATGACCACCGCTCCCGCCCAAGACGGCTCGCTGGCCCTCACCGGCCACAGCGAACCCGGCGAATTCGAAGGCAACTTCTACCTCAATCCGGACGGCAGCACCCAGGTCACCGGCCTGGCCGGGCCCAATCGCATGCCCGTCAACCACTCGCTCTGGCGCGTACAAGATCCCAAGCCCGGCGACCCCGCCATCGAATCCATGGGTAACTTTGCCTGCGCCCGCATGTCCACCGCCTACTACCAGGAAGGCGAAAACTTTCACCTGATGGGCAATATGGGTGTTCACAATATCGACGGCATGCTTACCCGCCAGGGCGACGGCTGGCAGCTCGAAGGTGAATACGGCGACATGAAGTTCCGCCAGACCTTCACCCCGCTGCAGAAGTAGCCACAACTGGGCAGATGCGACGACGCACTCTCCTGAAAGCCGCCGCGGGCCTGGCCTTGACCGGGCTGGCCGTCGATCAATACAAGGCGGCCCACGGCCCCCACCACACGGGTATGACTCCCGATCCCGAGGCCTTGGAAGACATCGCCACCATCCGCTTCAAAGACCCTTCCCATATCAAGATGCTGCAGTTGACCGACCTGCATTTTTACCAATGGCCCTGGCGCCCGCAACTGGATCGACGAACCCGCGACGAAATGCATCGCCTGGTCGATCGGCACGCTCCCGACCTGCTGCTCATCACCGGCGACCTGTGGAACAACAATCCGATGCACATCGGCAACCACTATCTCCAGGATTGCCTGGCCTTGATCGAAAGTCTGGGACGGCCCTGGCTCTTTACCTGGGGCAACCACGACCGCCTGGACGATTATGTAGCCGGCCATCGGGCTCTGGCCGCCTGCCCCCACTCGCTCTACCGGGGAGGCAAAAACAGCGGATGTTACCAGGTCCACATCCAGAACTCTGAAAACAAGACCCTGTGGAACCTGATCTGCATCAACTCCAGCGGCGCCGGCCTGGCCTTTCCTCAGCAGCGTTGGCTGAACACCGTCCCGACCGACGGTCCCCCCGCTTTCGCCGTCTTCCACATCCCCCTGATGCAACACAGCCAGCTCTGGGAAGAAGGCAAAGGCCAGGGGGTCAAACTGGAACCGTGTGGATTTGGCGTGGAGAACGGCGCCACCCTCAAGCAGCTACAAACCCTGAACGTGCGCGCCTGCATTGCCGGTCACGACCACGTCAACGACTACAGCGTTCCCTGGGAGAACATCGAGCTCATCTACGGCAGAGCCACCGGCCACGCCGGCTACGGCCACGAGCGCGTGCCCAAAGGCGGCAAGCTTTACATCCTCAACGCTGAGAATGGCCAATACGCCTGGAGCAGCGTGCTGGCCGACGGCAGCCATTGGACCCCCAAAGGCCGGGCCGACCACTGGCGCCCCGATCTCTGGAGCTAAGTAGCCTTTCGTATCGGGGTATCTTCGGGGCATGCCACTTGTCAACCAGCTAGCAATTGCCACTCGAAGATGACACTCCGAGTCCGATTAGCATCCAATGCGCCCGGTCGCTGACATTGTGAGGGTCACTAAAAGGTTCTGGTCCAGCGTCTGGCAGGACCGCTCACGTTCCTCCTGCAGGCCTTCCTTGCGGGCGTGGGGCTCCGCCCCCGACCCGGCCAGGGGTTTCCGACCCTGGACATCGAGCTCCAGTTGCCCGGAGTTGGTAGCAGTTGTCTCTGGTGAGCACTGTTCCACGGCCAGCCCAAAAAACGCCGTAGACTCCCGGAAGGTCATCTGTATGACGATTACCGCGTGCTGGATTATGGGCAGGCCAAGGGTAACTAGAAGGTCCTGGTCCATTCTCCGCTAGACTGGGCGGCCATCAGCTCGGCCAGCAAATCAACCAGCCGAGGGTGGTCAGCAAGCTCTTGCAAACGGGTCCGGGAGGCCGCATCCAGTTCACCCCAGCGCTGCTGGTGGTGCTTCAAGATCGCATCCCGCAGTGTCTGGCAGGACCGTTCCCGTTCCTCCTCCCGGCCTTCTTTGCGCGCGATACGTTCAAAGCTGGTGATGTAAGGCATGTTGTTCTCCCTTTCGAATCGGGCCAAGTCTTGTTTGAAATTATACTCCAGCGGCTCAGGTAACGCCAGAACCCAGTCCAGCAGCCGAAACAAGCCCAACATCTGAGGGCGGTTCAGGCCACACCCGTAGAGGCCGCGAAACAACCTGAACTTAATTTCCGACCGCTTTTCCGGCCGGCCCCGCGTGGCCTGAGCTTGCAGTTGCGCCGCCGTGAGCCAACTGAAAGGGTTCTTGGTCTGGCTGGCCCAGGCCGGATAATCCAGCAGCTTCTTCATCGGGAATCTTAGCTGCAACTCACAGCCCCAGAGGGAATTCTTGTGTTCCGAGGGTCGCCAACCGTCCTTGCCGTCAGCTAGAATGGCGAGACTGCAGACGCTTTCGCCGAAACGGTCCGCGATGCGGGTGTGATAAAGCAACATCCGCGCTGTAAACCTGGGGTCCTCGCGAGACTGAACTTCGACATGGATCAGCACCAGTTGGGACGATCCGTTGCGGCGGTAAACGCGCACCAGCGCGTCCACGTGGCGCCGTCGGTGCTTGGCGTCGCGAGTGATAGCCTGCAATTCACTCTCGAGCTGTTCATAGCCACGTTCCCAATCGATGTCTGCGTGTATTTCAGGAAAGAAAAATACCAGGAAGTCGTAGAAATGCAGCCTTATTGCTTCTTTCCAGGGGGAGTCGTAGTCGGCTCTGGCTTTCATGGCCACAGTCTAGGGCGGGCATTTCTACGAAAGTACTACTGAATGCCGAATCTGCACGGTCCGACAATCTCCGCGGCCAAGCCACCACCCGGGCGCATGCGCCCTCCGGCTTCAGATTCCACCGTGCCCAAGAGCCGTGTCGAGATCCCTCCACAGACCCCCAGACTGGTGGCGTGACGGATCAGCCGAACATGTTCGCAAACCGCCTTCGCTTCCGCGGCGCCGCCCCGCACGTCAAAAGAAATGATCGAGCCGAATCCATTCAGGACGCGCTTCGCCACCTGGACATCGGACTTTACCCCAGCAGGCCTCGATCGCCACCACCACCTCCCCTCGGTCAGGACCTGGAAGAATCGCAGTTCTCAGACTGTGAAAGCCAGGTCCCGACCGAATGGGACGACTGGGAAGCAGCCTGACCAGGCTTCAGCCCAGCCTGGCTATTGGCCAAAACCTTTACAGACAGGCCACTTCTGCTGTCCCGACCGCATTTCTTCTCGCACCACGCCCTTCGT
>JALHOV010000219.1 GCA_022842865.1 Vulcanimicrobiota bacterium
GTGTGTGTATCGCTCCGATCATGACCTGTCTAACTTAAGGCCTGGCGACCTCCAGGGTGTGACCGGGGCGTGAACGGAACGTCAAAGAGGTGCAATCCCAGTGTGGAGGAGAGCTCCTGGCAGACCTGGATGGCGCGCACACTGGTGCCGCGCTCATCTAGCAAGGGACTGTAGATTCCGATGCCCAGCTTTCCGGGGGCGACCGCCAGCATACCGCCCCCCACTCCACTCTTGGCCGGCATGCCCACGCGGTAAGCCCACTCGCCGGAAAAATCATACAATCCGCAGGTGAACATCACCGACAGCAGATCGCGCACGAAGTCATTGCTCAGAGCTCGCTGGCCGGTGAGCGGATTCACTCCTCCGTTGGCCAGGGTGGCGGCCATGCTGGCCAGGTCGGTGGAGGTAACCAGCAAGGAACACTGCTGAAAGTAGAGGTCGAGAATCTCCTCCACGTTGCTTCCGATCATCTGGAAGTTGAGCATCAGGTGGGCCATGGCGCGATTGCGGTGGCCGGTGCTGCGCTCCGAGAGAAAGACGGACATGTCGGCGCTCACTTCCCGGCCGACGTAGGTGGAGAACACCTGCATCAAACGATTCAAACGATCGGCCGGGCCGGAGCCTCGAATCAGATTGCTGGTGGCGATGGCTCCCGCATTCACCATCGGATTGAACGGACGTTTAGACTTCTCGTCTAAAGTAATGGAATTGAAAGGATCTCCGGTGGGCTCCACCCCCACCCTGCGCAGAACCTCCTCGCGACCGTAATCCTCCAGCGCGATGCCGTAGACAAAGGGCTTGGAAATGGACTGGATGGTGAACCTGCGATCGAAGTTGCCGACCTGGTAGACCTGACCCTCCGCCGTCACCAGACTGATGGCGAAGTGGTTTGGATTGGCCTTGGCTAATTCCGGAATGTAATCGGCCAGCTTCCCTTCTTGGAGCGGAAGATAGCGTTGATGGAGTTCTTCCAGCAGCTCTTGCATTACTTGGGGGTGCGGGCCTTGAGGAAGCGGGCGGGAACGCCGCCCCAGACTTCATTGGCGGGAATCTTGGTGTCCTTGAGCACAATCGCGCCGGCGGCCACGATGGAGTTGTCGCCAACCTCCACGCCTGGCATGAGCACGGCTTTCTGGCTGATGAGCACATTGCTGCCCAGCTTGATGGGAGCCAGCACCAGGTGGCCGCCTTCGGCCACGTGGGCCGAAAGCACCGCGTCCCCACCGATCAAAGTGCCTTCTCCAATCTCCAGCAGGCCGTGGTCGTGCAGATACTTGCTATTGATCATGACGTTTTTGCCGATTTTGGCGCCCAGCACTTTCAGGTAAAGGGCGCCCAGCGGGGTGATCATGAAGAAGTCGCCCACGGTGAACTTGACCAGCATATACAAAGAAGAAGCGCTGGCCCAGCGGAAAGCCTGCAGCGAGGTGAGTTTGTGGCGACCGGGTTTGAGATGCATGAAGAGCAAATGGTGAAAGACGGCGCACCAGAAAAGCAAGGCAGCTCCCGAGAGGAAATAGCCCATTCCCAGAGCCATGCTCAAGCCGAGCGGCCCCTGCTGGGCCAGCGGCGCCAGCAACAGCACGCTGGGATAAATAGCCAGTCCCAGCAGCAGACCGCCTAAAAGCAACGAGATCATGGTGAAAATCAGGATGATCATAGGGCCTCCTCAAGGCTGGGTGGGCGCTCCACCCCTAACTGAACGCTGACAACGCTGAAATGGGGCTTCGAAAAGACCGGATGGTCCCGCAAGCTCTCCCACAAATTATGATAGTCCAGGAGGTCGCTGAACTCGATGATGACAAAGTCCTGATACTTACCCGAAAGAGCTTCCGAGTCGCAATAGCGCCAGCGAACACGGGGATGGAGCGCGATCACTTCGTCCAACTCCGTGCGGTAGCTCTGGCGCGTGCGCCGGTCCAGACACAGCCAGTCTTTCTCCATTTTGAGGGTGAGCACGGCCACCAGATTAGCCATTGGCGACCAGCTTGTCATAATAATCGATGATAGAGCGCACGTAGGTGCGACGCTCGGTGTAGGCGCCGTGGAAGAAACTACGTTTAAAGCCATAAATCAGGGTTTGGCGCAACTGGCTAGGAGTCATTTGAAAGGCCTCCACCGCCAGCTCCACTTCGCGGGTGACGGTGGTGTGGCTGACCAGGCGATTGTCGGTGCACAGGCTGGCCGAAAGTTTGCGTTCCAGCATCTTGCCGAAGGCGTGCTCCTGGGCGCTCTTCAGGTTGGGCATGGTTTGCAAGTTGGAGGTAATGCAGACTTCAATGGTGATGCGCCGATCGGCCACGTAGCTGGCCAATCGGTCGACGTAGGCGTGGGGGTCGGCGATATGAGGTCCGCACAGCTCGGGCGAAAAGAGATGGTAACCGTGGCCGATGCGATCGGCGTGCAGGTCGGTAATGGCCTGGAAGATGCTCTCCGGGCCATAAGCCTCGCCGGCATGCACGGTTTTCTGCATGAAGTTGCGGTGCGCGTAGGCGTAGGCTTCCTTGTGCGCGCTGGCCGGATAACCGTCCTCGCGGCCTGCCAGGTCAAATCCGACGATAGGAATAGCGTCTTTATCCCGGATGCGCACGCAGGCGCGAGCCAACTCCTGGGAAGCCAGACTGAGATACGTCTCTTCTGGGGCATCCTGAAATAGATCGAAGAGATGGGAGAACCAGGAAGAGAATCCGGCCGTAAAAAAGCGCATAGCGCAGACGATGATACCGTAATGAAACGGCGGCTCGCCGTGCTCAAGCACGGCCGGTGAGGAGGCGTGCTCTTTTTCAGCCCGCTGCAGGCCGCGATTGACGGCCTGCAACACTTCCTTGATGGAGAAGCCGCGATGGGTGTGCAACTGCGGAGCGAAGCGCACCTCGATGTAGCGCACGCCTTCGTTGATATTGTCCCAGGCCAGTTCGTAGGCCGCCCGCTCGAGAGCCTCCCCGTCCTGGAGCACCGCGCAGGTGTACTGGAAGCCGTGCAGATACTCGGCCAGGTTGGCATATTGGGCGCGGAAGACGGTTTCGTTCAGTCCCTCCACGGTGTTGGAAGGAAGAGAGACATTGCGCTCCTTAGCCAGCTCGATCAGGGTCTGCTCGCGCAGCGAGCCGTCCAGGTGCACATGCAAATCAGTCTTGGGAAGGGCACGAATAAGTTCGGATGATATCATCCGACCTGGTTTGCGACCGGCGCGAGGGTCCCCTTCTCGGGCAGGTCACCCTGCTTGGGGACCGGAATGGCGTCCCTCCCCGCGGCGGCACCCCGCGCCCGCTCGCAAAGCCTGGAAGTGGGCCCCGGTGGTCGTTGCTGGCCGCCGGCTTTGGCTGGATCTTTCCCATCCTGCTGCTGTGCGCTCAGGTCGCCACCCACTCCAAGGACGGGCTACGGCCGAATCTAGTCTTCTTCCCAGAGAACCGGGAGTCGTTCGTCCTTGATGGCCCGCAGCAGGGCTGAGTGATCGGCTTCGGTCTGGTCGGCGTAGCGCAAAGCAAATTGGGCCACAGCCAGGTCAAAGCTCTCGCCGCGGCCCAGGTAGCCGGCGATCATCGGGGCGGCACCCAGGCGGGCGTGAGCTCTGGCCAGCACCCGACCACACAATTGCGCGTAACCCCTGAGGCGACGGGCAGTCATCAGGGAGACGTCAGCGGAAATCTTGACGTCGCGCAGCTGGCGCACATAGTAGTGGCGGCCCACCAGATCCTGGGTCCAGCCCAGAAACAGGTCACTGGCGGCCTGAGTGCGACGCTGGCCAACCACCACACGCTGACCGTGATGCGGGTGGTCGGATCCGAAATAAGGCTCCAGCACCGACTGATTGGCCTGTTTGATCTGCAAAAGAAGCGGATGGCGGTCGTCACACATCATCAGCACCACCAGGCAGCGAGTGCCGACGCTGCCGACGCCTACGACCTTAACGGCACAGTCCACAAAGCGGTAGCGATTGAGCAAATCTCGGCGCTCCTCGGCCATACTCTGCCGATAACTGTCGAGCATCACGGGCAGGCGCTCGGCCAGGGCCTCCGCGTCGGTATGCTCGGGCAGGTGATACAGGACCGGGGGATTGTCGCGGATGCGGAATTTGCCGTCTTGCTCGTGAGTCAGCTTGGGAAAGTAATGGTCGGCGACCGTGCGCTTGACCTGCTTTTGCACCTCCTTGCTCACTTGCTTACGCCATTCGGAATCTTGCATTTCGGCTACGACGGACTGCACATCCACCGACTCGTACCAGCACTCCAGTGGGCTCAGAGCCACAAAGCTACGGATATTCTCGCGATAAGAGGCCACGGCGGCCTGAGCTGCGTCGGCCTGCTTACGTCCGCTCCCGTTCGACCTCGCGGCCATCACAAAGGAAGCGGCCAGACGCTTAACGTCCCATTCCCAGGCCGCCGGCAGCGTTTCATCAAAGTCGTTCAGGTCAAACACCAGGCGCCGTTCGGGAGTGGCGAAACCGCCGAAGTTGGAAAGATGGCAATCCCCGCAGGCCTGCACACGAATGCCGGTGTCGGGTGTGTGCTGCAGGTCGTAGGCCATGATCTGGGCGGCACCGCGGAAGAAGGCGAAGGGCGAGCGGGCCATGCGCCCATAGCGCAGGGGCAGCAGGTCCTGCATGCGACCCTGGCCGGAATCCTCCAACATCTCAATGGGATCGCGTCGGTTGGGTGCCGGCGACCAATCGGCGTGACTGGAACGACTGACCTGGGCGCGCAAGGCCCGTCCTGCTTCTAGTGTCATGCGGAGCAATTTGGCGCAGAAGGGCTCGAACCTTCCTCAGCAGTTCACGCCCTCTACCTCAATCCCAGATTCTGGTCACGGAGTAAGCGTCGAATTGGAGATCCGCGGAGAGGATGGCCATTCCTTCCCTCAGTGCCTGGGCAATGAGCAATCGGTCAAAGGGGTCGCGATGATGGAAAGGTAAAGGTGCAAGAGCCCTGCAGTGTTCGGATGTAATGTCAAGCCATAGGATGTGATGGCGCAATCGCTGCTCACGCAAAACTTCGTCTAGCGAATAGTGCAGCACGAGCTTGCCCACACTGATTTTGATGGTCAGTTCCCAGCCGGTTGCAGCACTCAGGTGCAGCTCTGCCTGGGGATCTGCGAGAATTCGCGCGGCTCCGGCACCGAGGCGGGGGTCGGCGCTGAGCCACCAAAGCCAGGTGTGCGAATCCAGGAGATATCTCAAGGCATGTACTCGGCAAAATCCTCGAGAGGTGAGTCAAAGTCGTCAGCCATGTGAACGATGAGGCCCGGAAGACAGCCCGGGACTCGGGCAGGCTTGGCAGCCTCCAGAGCAATCATCTTGACCAAAGGCGTTTTGCCTTTAGCAATCCAGATTTCTTCGCCATTTAGCGTCTCCTGGATCAGCCGGGAAAGATGGGTCTTGGCTTCGTGAATCGTGACGATTTTCATAGCCAAAGCTTAGCTAAGGCGCAAGACTTAGTCAACAAAGTCCCGTCGTTAGCACCTTGCCGAGAATCCGGCGGCTGGCTACACTGCGGAGCAAACCGTCCGACGACTTCCAAAAGGAGAAGCTTGTGTTCAAATTTCTGCAGATCTTGCTGCTTACGTACGCCGTAATAACGTTGCCAGCAAATGGTCAATCCGCCAGGCCGGAGACCATTGCCAGCGACACCCAATATGAACTGGTGGCCCAATGGGACGTGGCCAGGCTCAATGCCATTCTAACCAGCGACATTCCCAAATTCGCGGGCGTTACGGTGGCCTACAGCCCGGCACGCAATGGGGTCACGCTCTACCGCATCCACTATTCTTCGGTCATTCCCGAGAAGGGCAACCAGCCGATCCGAGCCTCGGGGCTGCTCGCCTTGCCCGACGGAGGGGCGGCCACGCTGCCATTGGTTTCCTATCAACACGGCACGGTGTACGGCCGCCAGGAGGTGCCCTCCTTCGCCGATCAATCGCCCGAGACCCAATTGATGATCGCTCAATTTGCGGGTCAAGGTTATGCCCTGATCGGAGCGGATTATTTCGGGATGGGCATCTCGACCGAGCCCGAAGGCTATCTCGTCAAGGCCAGCCACCAGCAGGCCTGCTTCGACTTTTTGACGGCGGCACGGGGCGTCATGGCAGATCTGGGCCGTCGTTCCGACAAGCTTTACCTGGCCGGTTGGTCGCAGGGCGGTTTCGTGACCATGGCCCTGCTGGAAAAGCTGGAGAAGGCGGGCATTGTCGTCCAGGGCGCGGCCACTGCCAGCGCACCGTTGGACCTGGGCGTGGCCATGAGTGGGTTTCTGAATTTTCCGAGATCCTTCGATGCCGACTGGCTCAATAGCATCTTCATTCTGTCCGCCTTCTCCTACGAAAATTATTACGGCGTGCCCGGGCTGGCCCGCTCGTTATTCAACGAGCCCTATTACGAACTCGTCAAAAAGGCCTACGAGCGCAAGCCCTACAAGGCCTCAGAAATACCGACCGATCTGCACAAACTGCTCAAGCCTGAATATTTCGATCCTCAATATTTTGCCGATTCGGCCTTCGGCAAGCTGATTGCCGCAACCCATTCCTACCGCTGGGTCGTCAAGTCGCCGGTTCGCAACTACTACGGCGAGACAGACGAAGCCATCACCATCGGCGTGGGCCGTATGGCAGAGAACTATGCCCAGGCGCAGGGCGCCGGCAATCCGGTGATCAAGGCCGTCTCCACCGGCAAGACGACGCACCGCGGCACCTTCGCCACCGCCGTGCCACAATGGAAAGCCTGGTTCGACGGGCGCTGATGCTGATTCTTCATACCTTTGGTCCGGCTTTTTCGCTGCCCGACCCCAGCCCCTTTGTAACCAGGGCGGAAGTGCTTTAAAGATGCCATCCACTGCGCGCTCCCAAAGGGAAACTACGGTTCCTGGAGGACGGGCCGATCCATTTAGAGTCCCTTTATGGAATCTAATTTGATCCATTCTACCCCTGAAGGTCCGGCCACACCCAAATAGAAAGGCACTTCCAGTGTTTTAAGGAGGGTTGCTCATGTTTTTTCGCCGATTTGTCCACTTCGGATTATTCCTGGCCCTGATTTTTCCGGCGGCGGCCGACCAGCTCTACGTGCGCAATCGTCCTTTTAAGGGCGCAGTGGTCCGCGAGGGCAAAGTGACCTGGGTCGAATTGCAAACTCTGGCCACGGTGCTGGAAGCCAGGCTTGTGCCCGCCGAGGGCGGCGGCTTCCAACTTTCCCGAGAGCCCGTCGAAGCGGCCCCGGTGGCCGCCGGCAAGGTGGCAGTTGGAGACAAACTACTGGAAGCTCGCGAAGTCAACGGCCAGGCAATGATTGCTCTAGAAGAAGTTTCGCCTTTGCTTGGTCTCAAAATTATGCAGAACCGCTCCTTGGGCACGGTCGATGTTAACTACGCTCCCGCCGCGCAAACCGCCGCGGCCCCGGGCGACAAGACCGCCCGGCCGCCCGCCCCGAGCTATGGCAGTGGTTGGCTTACCTCCTACACGGATGCGGTAGCCCAGTCGAAGGTTAGCGGCAAACCGATCCTTATGGATTTTACCGGTAGCGACTGGTGCGGCTGGTGCAAGAAACTCAAAGCCGAAGTTTTCGAGACCTCAGAATTCAAGCAATGGGCCACCAGCAACGTGGTGTTACTGGAACTGGACTTCCCCCGTCGCACCTCCCAGAGCCCCGCCATCAAGCAGCAGAACCAGGAATTAGCGCAAAAATTTGGGGTGCGGGGCTACCCCACCATCATCTTCGCCAACCACTCGGGCAAAGTGCTCGGGCATTATGGCTACGACGAAGGCGGGCCCTCCGTGTGGACGAAGAAAGCGTCGTCTTTTCTTAGAAACCGCTGATGCGGCCCTCAAAATAGGCCTCTACCCAGGCCCCTCGGGGATCGCGAGCGCTCAAATGCAGAGTCGAGCCTGGCACGTGCGGCGCCTGCCAGACGACTTTGCCTTCCCCATCCGTCCGTCCGACGAAAGTCCAGGTCGGCTCGCTGCTGGCGGCGCACTCCGGCTGAATCGAAGCCGACTCGGCCAGCGATTCCTCGAGCAACGGCAGCACCTGGAAAGGCGGCTCAAAGACCCAGCCCGGCTGCCTTTCGGCCCAGGGCGTACTGACCACCCGGGCCAGCACGGTGTTCTGCGCTAAGGGTACTCCCTGTACGTCGGTAAGCCGCACCGTCAGTGACTCGTTCCAATCCAGGGCGAAGTGGACTCCAGGCCTCAGCACGACTCCCAAGCGAGTTTCCAAGCGCCGCCCCGAAGCCAGCAAATGCAGGCTCAGGCTCAGTTGTCCCCAGCGGGAATCAGCCGGAATTTGGGCCCTCAGGCCGTTGAGTCCCTCGTCAAGCGACACGATACCCCAGGAAATCAGACGGGCGCCTTCGCTCCAGCACAGGAAGCCGACCCCCGAAGAACTGCCGTTCAGTCCGATACGCAGCACCGCTTCCTCACCGGGAAGAAAGGGCCCGGGGGGGTCCAGGTCCATTCCTAGCGCCGGTTCTTCAGAGCCTCCTCGCATGTCAGCGCGCTCGATACCTGCCAGGGCCTGCCCAAAGCGCGAGAGGGTGACCTCATCGAAGGCGGCCAGAGTGCGGCAAAAGCGCCGTCCCACCCGGCTGCCCTCGGGGAGATGCAGCCAGCGGTGATAGAGCCGGGTGTCACCCACCGTGCCGGCCACTTCAAAAATGCCGGCCGTCTTGGAGTTGCATTGCACGCTCAGGCGCCCCTGACCATCGAAGATCTCACGCACCTGGACGCGGACCGGCGCGGCTGCGACAAACTCGAAGTCTTCGTAGGCTCCGTCCAGGGACGAATGGATTGGCAGTCGCTGGAGCTGCAGCTCAGCTGCCTTGCCCGCCAGCGCCGGAGCCAGGATTCGAAGGGTCGGACCTTCATGGGTGAAATCTGCTCTGCCTGCGGTCACGTTTAAAAAGATCTCTCGAGTGCTACTGGTCGTGGCCAGCTTCAAGGAGGCTGAACGGGCGGGCGCTGGAAAACGCAGCAGGAAAGCACCCTCGGGCGCGAGTTCGACCCGGCCCTGTTGCCCAAGTAGCTCGCAAATGAGAAAGCGTTGGGATGGCGGAGGGCTCATCCAGCCGCACACGGTGACCTGCTGTCCGGCCAGGTAACTCGGCCGGTCAAGCCAGACCGCCCAGACCGTGGGCTCGTCCTCTTCTCTGGTAAAAACCTGGTCATGCCACTGGTTGCCTACAACCTCCAGGTCTACCCGCAGATTATAGGACTGTAGAGAGAGTCGCGGCGATGCCTCCGGCGGCTCTCCTGGACCCCGCTCGGAAAACACTTATTTTGTTTCGAATGGCTCGGCCCCAAGGCCTTCTAGCACTAGCCTCCGCTGGCCACCACTCGAGTGATTCCGTCGGGCTTGGAGATCCGCTGCTTCAACGTAATCTGGGAAACGCGGATCTGTTCTCTCTCAAGCAACTTTAAGGCCCGAGACTGGGAATTATTGTGGAGATAGACATCCGGAAACACCTGCATGTTCAGCCGGCCCTGGCGGTCCGTTCCGAACTTGACCGGTTCATAAACGATCCAGACAGGCATTCCCTTCTTTACGAACTCGAAAAGATGGTGCGCCGTCTTCGGATAGGTGCGCATACAGCCGTGGCTGACGCTGCCTCCCACGGAATCGGGCTGGTTGGTGGCGTGCATGCCCAGACCAGGCGAATTCAGGCCCATCCAACGATCCCCCAAAGGATTGGCCGGCCCGGGTAGAACCGGAGCTTCCTCCTCTGCCCACTCGGGGGGAAACCAGGTGGGATTCTTCATCATACTGTTGATTTTGAAGCGGCCCAGCGGGGTCTTGTGGTTCAGAGTTCCAATGGCAATCGGAAAGAAGCCGACGTATTCATCCTTCAAGAAAAGGTAACCACCGCGCTCGGGCAGGTTAATGAGAACTCCGGTAGCCGGACGTTCGCGCGGGAGGATGCGCCGTCCCGGCAGCACCAGTCGCTGCTTTTTGCGCACCTCCGGCTCCAGGCGCAAATGATTGGCAAAGGTGATGTGCTCCAGGCCAAGGCCCCGTTGTTCGGCCAATCGAGAGAGATTCTGGCCAGGCTTTGCGTTGTAGATGACGTCCTGGCCGACCACCGGGGGCAGCTTTGCCCAGGCCGAGAGAACCATAAGCTGAGAGAAACAGAGTATTTTCGACATAGAAACAGTCTAGGCTCGCGAAGACGGGCTCAGACCGTATGGACATACTTGACGCGCAGTGACCCCAACCAGAGGCGGGGGTCACCGCGGACCTTGCCTTAGTCTTCTTCGTCTTCCTCGTCGTCCTCGTCGTCGTCGTCGTCGTCATCCAGATCGTCGTCGTCTAGATCATCGTCCTCATCGAGGTCGTCATCGTCGTCGTCCAGGTCGTCGTCTTCGTCGTCGAGGTCGTCGTCTTCATCATCGAGGTCGTCGTCGTCGTCGTCGAGGTCATCCTCGTCCTCGTCTTCCTCGTCTTCCTCGTCTTCTTCTTCCTCGAAGGACTTGTATTCGAATTCATCTTCGTTGAAATCGTTGGGCATTGGTGGGACCATCCTTTCCAGTGGAACGCCTTGGCGGGCTAAGGGCGACCGGGGCCGCCAGTTGGTTGGGAAGCGCTATTTGACCGTCTTAGCGATCAAGTAATCCTTCACGTTGTCGTATACACCCTTGGGCAGAATCTTTTTACGCCACAAGTCCGCTTTGGACGTGTAGGGACGGCCCTCAATGATCTTCTTAGCGTATGTCGGGCCGATGCCAGGCACCGCTTGCAAAGCCCCAGCATTGGCCGTGTTAATGTCCACGATCGCAATCTTTTCCTTAGCGGCGGGCTTGGCGGCCGCGCTCTGCTGGAATGAAGCCGGCACCATGAACACGGCCAGCGTCAAGAGAAGTGCTGCGATGAGATGTTTCATGGGCGCCGGGTTCAGCGCCGGGGAAGTTAGTCCTGGAAGACCGAACGAACAGACCAATCTGTAACATCTGAGTGAACAGGTTGTGAACATTCTGACATGGGCTTGACGGCTCCGTTCAGCCGGTATACATTGCGGACCTCGAAGCCAGTAGCGAGGCCGAAAGCGCACCGACAAGCGATAGATTCGGCGTCCTGGTAAACGTAGAACCAGAGGTAGCCTGCAGACTGAGCAGGCCGAAGCGTTCCAGCTTCGTGAAAATTGGAATGAGGCTCGACACAGTGCGGGTGTCCGCGAGGACGCAGCTTCGTCAGGCAGGTTCTCTCGAATCTGATAGGCGGAGCGAAATTCCCGAAATCGCTGAGTAAGTCGAGGTCCCTGAGATGGATGGTAGGGTGCAAAACATCCGTTCGAGCGTTCGCCCGAACAGACGTTCGACACTAGGCGCTCAGGAGGTTCTGACAGACCAAATTGTCAGGGGTCTATGCAACCGAGCATAGAGCGAGCGAAGCAGCGCACAATGGCTTCTGGGCCTAGATTGGCCTCTGAGACCCGCGAGGTGAAAGCCCCGCCAACGGTAACCGGTTCGCCCCGGCACAAGTTGGCGGCACTCGGAGAACAAATTAGGAGCCTGGTTCGGGCAGGGAGACCAGGACACACTGTTTCGTGGACTGAGACAGAGGTAGCATCCAGACTTGAGGATGCAGTCGGGCGACACCGGCATCCAGTGAATCGAAAGCAGTGTCGCAAGGCTCACGTCATCGTAGCGGAGCCGGACGCGCGGGGAATCAGTGAAAGCTGAGGAAACGCACGCCCGACCGAGATGACCACGAAGGCAGCTCAGCAATGAGAAGTGCCGATGGACGTGAGACAAGAAAAACCACTCGAGCAATCGGGTGGTTTTTTCATTTCAGGAGGTCTGATCCGATGCTAAATGCCTTTCGCGCGATACTACTCAAGGGTTTGGGGCTGCGCTACCGCGTGACCACCTACAACCTGGAGCAAATCTCGGAGAAGGGCCAGGGCGGCATTCTCTTCCTCCCCACCCACCCCGCCAATGTGGAACCGCTGATCGTAGTGGGGACGCTCTGGAAAGACTTTAAAGTCCGACCTTTTGCAGACCAGGATGGCGTTAAGGGACCGGTCTTCGGGCTGCTCACCAGGCTGGTGCGCGCCTTTAAAATCCCCACCGTGGCCAAACACGGACAATCGGCCACCGCCAAGATCGAAGCAGTGATTCAAGAGAGCATCGCGGCGTTGCGCAACGGCGACAACGTGATTTTGTATCCGGCCGGCCGCATGCTGCGCGGCAAACTGGAATCGGTGAGCGGCAACAGCGCCGTGGAGACCATCGTGAAAGCCTATCCCGAGGTGCGCATCGTGCTCGTCAAGACGCGCGGACTGTGGGGTAGTAGCACCAGCCTCTACCATTCGACCGACCCGGACCTGAAAGCGGTAGCCATCAGAGGGTTGAAAGCTCTGGCCTCAAGTTTGATTTTTTTTATGCCGAAGCGGGCGGTGGACATCACTTTTGAGGAACCGTCCGATT
>JALHOV010000220.1 GCA_022842865.1 Vulcanimicrobiota bacterium
CAGGAAGCGATCGGTCTCGGCCAGCTCAGCGGGGAGCCCCAGGCACCCCGCCGCATGGACCGGGGCGCTAGCCGGCAACAGCGCCAGGCTCGCCAAAACAGCCTGGGCCTGGAGCAAGCCCGCCTCAGCCTGGATCTGGTCCTGACCGGCCCGAGAAAGAAGCACCCCGGCATCCATCCGATCGAGCCTGGGTCCCGCTCCCATTTGAAAACGCCTGTCGGCAATCTGGAAGCCCTCCTGAGCCAGTTGGAAATTCTCTTGACTCACGCGCAGAATTTCTTGGGCCGCCTGCAGTCGATAAAAGGCGTCTTTGACCAGCTGCCGCTGGGTCACTTCCTTTTCTTTCCAGTTGGCGCGAGCCATCTGGTAGTCCTGAAAAGCCTCTTGCCGGAGGCTCCCGGCCGCTCCCAAAGGCAGAAAGGGTTGGCTGACTTGCACATAGGTATCCGTCCGGCCGTTGGCGGCAAAAGTGGCAAAACCGGCTCCCGCTCCACTTGGATTGTTGCCCCCCGCCACCGAGCCCGCTACATTGGTTCCGGCCAGGGTCGCCGCCGTAATCTGGGTGGAGAGAGGGGAAGAAGCTCGCTGATAGGCCCAGTAGGCCGAACGCAGCCGGGCCTGGGCGGCCAGCAGGTTGGGATGGTAAGTCTGGCTTCGCGTCAAGGCCTCCTCCAAGGTGAAAGCCACCGCAGAATTTGGAAGCTCCGGGAGCAAGCCCGGAGCCGGGGGCAAGTCCTCCAGGCGCACGCTCTCCTGGGCGCCGGCCAGGCGAAAGAAGACCAGAAGAAGCCAGACGGTTAGAAACAATTTGTTCATGGCCAACCCAGTCTAGGCTTTCACTATGAGAGCAGGATGAGAGACCCCGCCTCGCCAGCGATATGATCCTGGTCAGGTCCAGTGAGCGGCCAATTGGTATACTCTAGATAGGTGCCGATCGATAACAAGGTCCCCTCCGGCCCTCTGAGGGAGAAATGGTCCCGCTGCCAACGCGAGTTGCGCCTCATTTCACCATCCCAGCGAAGCCGCTACCACATTCTGGTGGTAGGAGCCGGACTGGCCGGCGCCAGCGCGGCGGCGACTTTGGCGGAACAGGGCTACCGGGTCACCGTGATGACCTTGCTGGACAGTCCTCGCCGCTCTCACAGCGTGGCCGCGCAAGGCGGGGTCAATGGTGCCAAAAACTACTGCAATGACGGGGACGGCGTTTACCGAATGTTTGCCGATACTCTGCGCGGCGGCGACTTTCGGGCCCGCGAAGCCAGTGTCTATCGCCTGGCAGAGGTCAGCGGCCGGGTGATCGATATGCTGGTCTCCCAGGGTGTTCCCTTTGCCCGCGAATATGGCGGCGCCCTGCGCAATCGCAGCTTCGGCGGCGTGCAGGTGTCGCGCACCTTCTATGCGCGGGGACAGACAGGGCAGCAGTTGCTGCTGGGGGTGCACGGTTCGCTGTTGCGTCAGGTGCACCAGGGCCAGGTCGAACTGCTGACGCGCCGGGAAATGCTGGACCTGGTGGTGGTGAAAGGACGGGCCGTCGGCCTGATCGCCCGCAATCTTCTGAACGGCCGTCTGGAGAGCCACGCGGCCGATGCGGTCGTGATTGCGACCGGGGGTTACTCCTCCGTCTTTCATCTCTCCACCAATGCCATCCGCTCCAACGCCAGCGCCATTTGGCGATGCCACCGGCGGGGCGCCTGGTTCGCTAACCCCTGCTTCACGCAATTCCATCCCACCTGCATTCCCCAGTTTCATGAGGCTCAAAGCAAGCTGACCCTGATGAGTGAAAGCCTGCGCAATGACGCCAGAGTCTGGGTGCCCCGACAGGCAGGCGACCCACGCGGCCCCAACCAGATAGGGGAAGAGGAAAGGGACTACTTTCTGGAACGACTCTACCCGGCTTACGGCAATCTGGTCCCCCGCGACGTCGCCTCCCGGGCCACCCGAACGATGGTGGAAGCGGGCCTGGGCGTCGGCCCCACCGCCACCGCCGTCTACCTCGACTTCGCGGAGGCCCTGCGGCGCGTGGGCGAGCCCATTTTAAGTGAGCGCTACGGCAACCTGTTTGCCATGTATCAAGAAATCACCGGCGATAACCCCTGCGAGCTGCCTATGCAAATCTCACCCGCACCGCACTTCACCATGGGCGGTCTCTGGGTCGACTATCACTTGCGTTCCAACCTGGAAGGTCTTTTCGTGATCGGGGAGGCCAACTGCGCCGACCACGGCGCCAACCGCCTGGGTGCCAACTCGCTGCTCCAGACCATGGTCGACGGAGCCTTTGTGCTTCCGCGCACGCTAACTCATGGACTGGCGGAAAGTGGTCGTTCCCAGACGGGTTCTGAAGATCCGGCCTTTATCGCTTGCAGCTCGGAATGTGCCGATCGAATTCGTGGTTTGCAGGGCGGCAAGGGACAGGTCAGTGCTCGCGAAATCCATATTCGCCTGGGCCAAATTCTGCTCAAACATGTGGGAGTCTCCCGGTCGCGCGCCGGGTTGGTGACGGCCCGAGCAGAGATTGCGCAACTGCAAGACGAATTCCATCAAAATCTACGCTTGACGGGTGATGGGCACTCTCTCGATGACGAACTGGAACGCGCGGGCCGCGTCCAGGATTTTCTGGAGTTAGCCGACCTGATGTGCGTGGACGCTTTGCAGCGGGAGGAATCGTGTGGCGCTCACTTTCGCCAGGAATGTCAGACCGCCTCGGGAGATCCGGTTCGGGACGACTCACGCTTTGCCCACGTGTCCGCCTGGGCCTGCAATGGGCCGGGGCAGGCGCCGACCTTGCATCGAGAAGAGCTCCTTTTCGAAGAGTTGGCGCCAATGCAACGGACCTATGTATGATTTGGGATGACCTGGATCATAGCCAGGCCTCAGCTTTCCATGCATAATCAAGCGATGGGCGATGCACGACTGCGAAAAATCCTGGTGCCACTGGACGGCACCAAGCGCTCAGAAGGCATTCTGCCTTATGTCGAAAGACTTGCGCTGGCCCACAAAGCTCATCTGGAGCTTTTGCACGTGGTCGATCCAGTGGCCTTCGCCGGCGACAAACCGGCCCGAAACGATAGCGAACGAGTGGATGAGGCCCGCAAATATTTGCGCCAACTGGGCCGTGACAGCAGCGAGCTCTCGGTGGCGACGGCCTGCGGCCTGGGACCGGTGGTAGAGGTCATTCGCGAGCGGGCTGCTCGGGACCACTGCGACTTGATCGCCTTTGCTCCACGCGGGCACGGAGGGTTGAAACGCTGGCTCTACGGCAGCGTGGCCGAGAAAGTCGTCCGCGATGCACCCTGTCCGGTTCTGCTGGTGCGCGGTGAAGCCTACGCCACCTACCATCACATCCTGATGCCGGTCGCGCAGGATGACGACCCGGAGCGTTTGGTGCACGGTCTGCAGGCGTTCCTCCGGCCGGAGACCCGGCTTACCATTCTCCATTGCAGCGATGGCAAGCAAGTGCCGGAACCATTGCGAGCTCGCGTGTCCAAACTGGTGGAGGGGAGGCCGAATAGCTATTTCCTCCCCCCGCAAAGTCCGGCACCCCAGGGAATTCTCGATTGGGCCCTGGATTCTGATTGCGATCTTATCGCTATGTCCACTCACGGACGCGGTGGGCTCCATCATCTTTGGAAGGGGAGCATTATGGAGCAGGTGGGACGGCACGCACCCTGCCCGGTCCTGGTTGTTCGCCCCGCCTCCGCCTAAAGTCGGATTGGAAAGCTTCCCAGAAGGCGGAGAAAGGATCTCCCCTTGGCCGGGTGCGGTCGCCTCCTCCTTGCGGTTAAGCTAAGGATGCGCTCAGGACAGAGCAGCCAGGGAGGATTTCCAAGACCATGAGTATCGCCGTCGCCGAACGTGAAGTCACCGTCTGCATCCTGGGAGACCGCGCCTCGAGCAAGACGCTGCAGCCGGGTGAGGCCCTCTTCTGGCAGGGCGACTCCCCGACCGCCGTCTACCAGGTGCTGGAAGGGTTTGTCAAACTGACCTGGGCCAGCCCCTGCGGACGCGAGACCATCTCCGAACTGCTCCTGCCCGGCGACGTATTCGACCTACCCAGCTGCCTGGACGGCTCGCCCTATCCTTTCTCTTGCAAAGCTCCCTCGAATACGACCGCCAAAGTAGCCGTCGTGTCCCGCGGGATGTTGCTCGAAGACCCACAGCTGGCCTGGCGCTGTCAGAGCCGTATGGTTCAGCAACTGCGCCGTCAGCGCAGCACCCCGGTGGCCTCGCCCGCCGATCGCGTAGAAGTGCGACTCTCCCGAGCCCTGCTGTGGCTGGCCGAGAGCCTGGGGGAAAAAGTGGGCCAGCGCGTATCCTTTCAGCTGCAATTGACCCGACAAGAGCTGGCGGAATGGATCGGCACCAGCACCGAGACCGTCATTCGCCTCTGCAGTGACTGGAAGCGCCGCGCTTTCATCGAGTGGGACCGCCACACTCTTACCTTAACCAATGTGCAGCAGCTGCACTTTCTGGGCAACGCCGCCTGAGCCCATATCGTGTACAATCAAACGATGTTCAAAAAAGTCATGGTCGCCCTGGATGGCTCACCGGAAGCTCTGGCCGCCATAGAACCGGCCCGGGCCATGGCTCGGGCCTTCCAAGCGGAAATCCACCTTGTTTCGGTCGAATTTCCCCGCTCACCGCAAGGGCTCGAGTGGAAGCTCAGCCAGTCCGCCTACCTGGACAAGAGGAAACAGGAGTTGCAGCACTATCTGGACCGTTGGGCGGAAAAGCTCAAGGCAGAGGGGCTGAGCGTAAGTACCGCCGTCCTGCCCCTGGGCTCCACAGTCTCTCGCCTGCGACAAGAGATCGAGCATTATAACGCCGACCTGCTGGTGCTCTGCTCGCACGGGCGCTCGGGTTGGTCTCGCCTGGTCTTGGGCTCAACGGCAGAAGAAATGAACCGGCGCGCGGGTTGTCCGGTGATGGTCGTGCCCCTGGACCAACAGATTGGAGAAATCTAGCTATGTTTCAAAAAATTCTGGTTCCTCTCGATGGCTCGGATGAGGCCGAGCAGGCCCTGAGAACCGCCCGGGCGGTGGCCGTGGCCTTTCGGGCCGAACTGCGCCTGGTCACCGTCGAGGAGATGCCCAACGAGCCGACACCTGGCGAGTGGGACCTGACGGTGGGTAGCTTAATGGACAAAAGACGCGAGCTCGTCCAGCAAAATCTCGACAGGCTGGCAAAGAGTCTGAGCGGCGACGAGCTCAAGGTGAGCACTGCGGTGCTACCGCTGGGACCAGCCGCCCCCCGCATCCTGGAGGAGGCTCGCGAGTGCAAAGCCGACCTGATCGTTTTGTTCTCCCACGGCCGGACCGGTCTCTCTCGCATCTTCCTGGGCAGCGTAGCGGAGAGACTGACTCGCCACGCTCCCTGTCCCGTGATGATTGTGCACAGGTCAGAGAAAGCACCTGCGGGGGAATAGCACACCTCCGCCTACTTTCCGGAACCCACGTGTTCTTTCGAATCCTGGACCATCTCGGTGTGAGGTCCTAGGATGAGCACCGGGCAAGGAGCGATTCGGGCCAACTCTTCGGCCACGCTGCCGCGCAGGGTGCGTCCCAATCCTTCCCAGCCATGAGCGGTCATCACGATCACCTGGGACCTTTCCGTCCGTGCGGTTGCGGCCAGCTCGGCCGCGACCTCCTCGTGATGAGGCAATACCTTGCATCGAATCGTGTCCAGAGCCCGGGTCAGGCGGGCTCGAACCGTGAGCAGGTAGGTGTCACAGCGCAGGCGCTCAGCTTCCAGGGTATCGGTGGCGACCGGGAAACCGACCGGATAGCCCAGCTCGTTTCCCAATTCTTGCATTCTTACCAGCGTGATCTCCGAGCTCGGGTCAGCCCGTAGTCCCAGCGCGAAAGACACGGCCACTTCGGCGACGGGCGACCCGTCCAGCGGAACCAGAATTCGATCAAACATCTACACCTCCCATTGCTAACACCATTCTCCACGCTAGAGAGGGGTGACCGTATGACCTGGATCATATATTTTTTACTTACCCCCGCAACCCGGCCCGGCCTCGTCGGTTCTACCCATCCATTCATCCACAGGAGGTCGAAATGACAAAAGAGCTTTTTCTTTTTCTGGCACTGGTTGCCCTCAACGGAGTGGCTGTTGCCCATCCCACCAATCCCCGTGGACCGGTGGGCGGGCCCGGATACGGAAACCGTTGGGGCGATAACGACAACAATCCGCCCGGCAGAGTGGGCGGCCGTGGCACCAACTGGGAGAACCCCCGCGGCCCGATCGGCGGACCCGGCTACGGAAATCGCTGGGGCGACAACGACAACAATCCGCCAGGTAGATTGGGCGGTCGCGGAACCAACTGGGAGAACCCTCCCGGCCGACGCGGTGGTCCCGGAGCGAGCCCCAGCTGCTTCCGTTGGCGCCGCTAACGTGGTAAACAGGGGGGATGAAGAAAATTTACCTGGCGGCCGGACTGGTCGCGCTGGCTTTGGGACTGGGCTGGCTCCGCAGCCGCCCACCGGCCGTGTTGGTCGCCCATCCTTCGCTGCAAACGGTGATCCAATCCGTCTCCGCCTCGGGTTCAGTGGCCGGGACGGACGAGAGCGACGTCGCCGCCGAGCTGGGCGGACGCCTGGCCCACCTGCGCGTCAAGGAAGGCCAGCGAGTGCGTCAGGGGCAGCTGCTGGCCGAGTTGGAGACTTCCCTATTGCAGGCCCAATTGGACCAGGCCAGTGCCGCTGTAACCACCGCTCAGACTCAACTGACGCAGGCCTCCAGGCGGCCGTTGGCTTCCGAGGTGGAGAGGGCTCAGGCCGAGGTGGACCAGGCCCGCGACGTCGCTAAGGCCCAGCTGGAATCCGCCCGCCACCGTCTGCAAGAGCTACAAGAAGGTCCCACCCGCGAGGAACTGGAGCAAGCACGCGGTTCGGCCATGCAGTCCCTGGCGCTACGCGACCAGAATCGGCGCGAGGCGGCTCGCTTCGCGCAGCTCTACGAGGATGGCTACGTCACGCTGCAGGACCTGGAGCGAGCGCGTACTCAAGCGCGCATAGCCGAGAACACCTATGTGACCAATTACAATCGCCTGCGCCAGCAACAAATCGGCACCCGCGCCGAGGTGGTGCAGCAGGCCAGGGACCAGGTGGCCCAGAGTCTGGCCAGTTTGCAGGGGGCTCAGGCCGGGGGCCTGGCTCGCATGCAAAACCTGAAAGACCAGCCAAGAATCGAAGACGTGCGCGTCGCCCAGGCTCGCCTCCGGGAAGCCCAAGAAAGCCTGAAAGTGGCCAGGGAGCGGTTGCTGCAGGCGCAGATTCGCGCTCCTTACGACGGCACGGTCACCGAGATCTTCCTGAAAGCCGGCCAGTTGACCGGAGCCAATGCTCCGGTTTTGCATCTGGTGCGCAGTAACGCCTACGAGATTCAGGTGAACGTCGACGAACTCAACCTGGGCCGACTGCGCGTGGGCCAGTCGGCTGTGATCTCTAACGACGCCTATCCGGAAACCTTCCAGGCCCGAGTGCGCGAAATTTCCCCTCAGGTCGTCTCGGAACGAGGCACCATTTTGCTCAAGCTGGACCCGCAAAAACCTCCGGCATGGCTGCGACCCGGCCTGACCGTGTCGGTCAATATCGTTTTCGAAACGGGCAAGGAGCGGCCGGTGGTCCCCCTCACCAGCGTGACCGTGGCGGGGCGGCGAAGCACTCTGCTGGTGCTGAAAGAAGGTCGGCTGGAGGAACGCGAAGTGGAGCTGGGCTCACCCAGCCGAGACGGCTTTCCGGTGCTGTCCGGCGTCGAAAGCGGCGACTGGGTGGTACTGGACCGCACCAATCGCCTACCCGGCCAGAAGGCCCGCGCCCGCTGATGCGTTTTGAAGCCAACCTGGCCTATCGCCACTTACGCTACAGCCCGGGCCAGTCGCTACTGACCATTCTGACCGTGGCGGTGGCCGTGACGGTGATGATTTTCATCAACTCGCTCATCCTGGGACTGCAAAATCGCATCCTCAAAGACCAGATCGGCTCCCTGGCGCATGTGACCGTCAAAATGGCCGAACGCGAGCCCACCGCATTAGAAGATCTGCCAGGCTCCGGATTCCGGGGTTCGTCTATCGAGAAGCAGGCCATCCAGCGGGTGGACATCCAACAGCCGGACCTGCTGGAAGAGCAATTGATGAAGTTTCCGGGAGTGACTGTGGCCGTCTCGGCCGTGCGTGGTCAGGCCTTCGTGATACGTGGCCAGAAGCGCTATGGCGTGGGGGTTTCCGGTAGCGTTCCCTATCGCTACGAGCGCATTGTTTCGCTACAGGAGAATATGATCTCGGGTCGCTGGCTGGATTTGACCTCGGAAGAAGTGGTGCTCGGCTTTCGTCTGGCCGACGACCTGGGGGTGAAGGTAGGCGATCGCATTCGCCTGCAGTCCAGCGAAGGAGTCAGCCAGACCTTTCTGATCGCCGGAATGTTTGATACCGGCCTCAACAGCCTGGATCAGGGCCAGGTTTTTGTGACCCTGCGCGCCGCCCAAGATCTGTTCGCCACGGGTCGCGACGTTTCTTCGGTCAACCTGAAGCTGGCCAAGCCGTTCTTGGCCAATGACACCGCCGACCGGATTGCCGGAGCTTTAGGCTACAAGAGTGAAAGCTGGATGCGTGAGCAGGCTCAGATCGTCAACGCTTTCAACGCCCAGAATTCCTCGCGCTTGATGATCAGCGGCTTTAGTCTGCTGGCCTCGGCTTTTGGCATCGCCTCGGTGCTGATCGTCTCGGTATTGCAGAAGTCCAAGCAAATCGGGATTCTCAAGAGCATCGGAGCGCGTGATCGGCAGCTGATGCTGGTCTTTACCTTGGAAGGTCTTTTCATCGCTATACTGGGAGCTTCTCTGGGGGCGGTGGGGGGCTCGCTGCTTCTCAAGGCCCTGATGGGCATCAAGCAGGTGGCCCGTTTTAGCAAAGCCAACACGCTTTTCCCGGTGACTTTTGACCCCAGCGTCTTTCTGGGCGCGATGGGCGCGGCCGTGCTGGCCACGCTCATTGCCTCTATTTTGCCGGCCTGGCGGGCTGCCCGGATGAACCCGGTGGATGTCATTCGTGGCGGCTGAAGGCGTGATCGTGCGCGGGAGCAACCTGCGCAAAGTCTACAGCCCCGGAACGCCCCTGGAAGTGCAGGTGCTGAAAGGCATAGACATCGAGGTGCGCTCTGGCGAGTTTGTGGCCATTGTCGGTCAGAGCGGCTCGGGCAAATCTACCCTGCTGAATCTTCTCGGCGCCCTGGATACACCCTCGGGGGGAAATCTGTCCATCGAGGGACAGGAGATTTTTGGGCTGGGATCAGACGCCCTGGCCGACGTGCGGGCGCGCCGCATCGGCTTTGTCTTTCAGTTCCACTACCTGCTCGACGAGTTTACCTGTCTGGAGAACGCGCTGATGCCCATTTTGGTGCAACGCGGCCGGGCCACTCCCGAGGAAATGGCGCGGGTGCGGGCACTGCTGGAACGGGTGGGATTGAGCGACCAGCTCCACAAACTACCGGGCAAGATCTCCGGTGGCCAGCAGCAACGCGTGGCCATCGTGCGCGCCCTGGCCCACCAGCCCAGTCTGGTGCTGGCCGATGAGCCCACCGGCAACCTGGATTCTCGATCCGGTCAACAAGTCTTTGAGCTAATGCGCGAAATCACCAGGGCTCAACGGGTAGCCTTCGTAATGGTCACCCACGATGACCGGCTGGCCCGCGCCGCCGACCGCATCCTGCGCATCGAGGACGGATTGATCGGCACTATTTCCCAGAGTGAACTGCTCTAATGCAAAGCGGGCCTCCGCCTAAAGACGGAGAGAAGATCGCCCCTTGGCCGGGCGCCAACGCCTCCCCCTTCAGGCTACTCTAGACGTCAGCCTTATGAAAATTTTGCTTCCTCTAAACGGGACCAACCATTCTCACAAAGTCTTGCCCTACGCCAGCAAGTTGGCCGAACTCCGCCAGGCGGAGGTGGTGCTGATGCGCGCTATCGACCCGATGGCCTTCGCCGGCGAGGGCTTTGCTTCGCTGGCCACCAAGCGCCTCGAGCACGAACTGATGGGCGCGGCCCAAGCCTACCTCGACAACGTCTCAGAGCGTTTCTCGGTTGGACGCGTTCGCAACTTGTGTGTGGTCGGTCCGGCACGCGAGAGTATTCGTGCCCAGGCCCTTCAGGAAAAGGCCGACCTGATTATCATGGCACCGTATGCCTACGGAGCAATCGTGCGCTGGATGATCGGCAGCGTGGCCGAGGGGGTGGCCCACATGGCGCCCTGCCCGGTCCTGTTGGTGCGCGGAGATCACTCTCCGGAACCCAAACATGTAGTTGTTCCTGTCGATGGTTCGCAGCTTTCCGTCGCGGTCCTGGACCATCTGGCCCCCTTAATCACAGCGGAAACCCGTGTCACCGTTCTGCATTGCTGCGGCGTGTCGCAGGAAGAGGCGGGCAGGAATGAAGCAACCGGAACCTACTTGGCCAGGCTGCGCGAAGATCTGGAAAGACAGGTGGCCGGCCGCGACCGGCATCAACTGGCCCTGGTGGATTCGCACGCTCCCGATGGGATTCTGCAGTGGCTGAAAAAATCCGACTGCGACCTGGTGGCGATGTCGACCCATGGAGCCGGTGGATTTGAAAATCTCTATCTTGGAAGCGTGACTGACCAGGTGGCCCGCCAGTCTCCCTGCCCCGTGCTGGTCTTCCCACCGGGGGCCGGGTCTGCCTGACCGTCGGGTGAGGGGATGTGACCTGGATCATAGTCGGGATGTGAAGAGCGGGTGTAAGGTTATTCATGCCGATTCAGGGGGGGTTGCATGCCGAGACTTCACATCACTACAGAAAACCGCCACGACCAAACCTGCTATAAACTGTCAGGAAGCCTGGACCTGGGGACGCGCCCTCTGTTGGCCGAAATCATCGAATGCCGTTGGAAAACAGAGAAGGTCTTGATCCTGGACCTGTCCGAAGTTCGCGAAATTGACCTGAGCGGATTGAGCTGGCTGCTGCGGGCCGAGACCGTTATGCGAGAGCGTAAGGGACAGTTGCGAATTGTGGCCGCTTCGCCAGCCGTACAACGCGCAATGCAGTTGCTCAACCCGGCCACCCGGACCCTGTTCGGCGACAAGAGACTCCGGAAGGTCAGCCAGGACCCCCACGCTCCGCCCACCAGGCGGCCGCCTGGGTTCGATTCCAGACGGGTAGCGCCATCAATTCCTCATACAGGTCGCGGGCGCTAGCATATCGCTGAAACCTCTCTTTTTGCAGACAAGTTTCGACGATGCGCCGTAACTCCGTCGGAACGGATGGCCCCAGAGGTTCAGGAATCTTGGAAAGGTGCCCCATCAATACGTTCATGGGATTCTCGTTTGCCTCAAATAGATGCCTTCCCGTCAGCAAAAAATATCCGACCGCTCCCAGGCTGTAGAGATCGGAGCGCCCATCGAGCGGCTCTCCCTGAATCTGTTCCGGCGACATAAAATCCGGAGTACCGATCAAGGCATTGGAACGGGTCAGGTTGGCACCCTCGCTGCCCGGCTTCACCAGGCCGAAATCCAATAGTTTGACGAAATCAAGCTCGACCCCGATGCGGCACAGAAAAAGATTGGCGGGCTTGATGTCGCGGTGAATCAATTGCCGGTTGTGGGCTTCCTCCAGCGACAGACAGGTTTGAGCCAGAATGGAGGCGACTCGTTCCGGCGGCTGCGGACCGTAACGCTTGACCAATTGCTCCAGATCGACTCCCTCAAGAAGTTCCATAACCAGGTAGAGCTGACCGGACTCGCTCTGCCCATAATCAAAAAGACGAACGGTATGAGGACACTCGAGCTGACTGAGAGTCTCGGCTTCCCGCAAGAAGCGCCCGGCCGCAGCCTCGTCGCAGTCGTGACGAATCAGCTTAATGGCGGCCGGCCGCCTGGCATGCCGATGCATCGCCTGCCATACTTCGCCGAACCCTCCTTGACCCAGCTTACGGATCAGCCTGTAGCTGCCATATTCGGAGGAAAGGGCATCGCGCAGTTGATGCACCGTCGCCGCCGCCATCCAGGCCGCACCCACCGCTACCAGATGGCGCAGCAGCAACAGCAGTAACTCACTGAACTCCAACCCGGGCAGTCCCACAACCAGGCTGAACCAGTGAGCCAGCGGGATGGTCAGGACCAGCAGCACCGAAAACGCCATGCTACGCCACAGCGAGTCTGGAATCAGCACCGGAGTCAGGCTGGCAATGAGACCGACTCTGGAGATGCCCGCGGTCTGAGCGCCGCTCCAGTAGTAGCATTCCTGGAAAGCCACGCAAGCGGACAAAACCCAAAAGCCCAGACGCGCAAAAGCGATACGCCGCCTGGCGGGCACGCTGGTGTTGTCAAGATAGACCCGCCCCCACAAGGCGACTCCCAGGGCCACCAA
>JALHOV010000221.1:0-10974 GCA_022842865.1 Vulcanimicrobiota bacterium
GCAGTTTCCCAGAAATTTCCCTGGATGGGGCCTACGTAGATGGGGTGATCAACGAACTCAAGAAAGCGTTCCTGATACACGACGACCCCTTCTAGTTTGCCGCCCTCCATGGGTTCCTCAAAAAGTTGCTCGGAGTCTTTAAAGAATGGCTGGAGGGCTTCTAGCCAGGCAGCAGCAAATCGCAGCATAGCTGGTCGTTCGTCTCGTTGCTCGGTAAGCCACAACTTGAACTCGGGCTGCTGGAGTTGGTTGTGCAGGCTTCCCGCATCGATGGCAGCTCCCAGCGGACCGAGGACAGGAGTGTCATCTTCGATTTTCAAGCGGCCCAGCAGTTGATCCAGGGCGGAGGCGATCGTGGATGGAGCGGTCTTGTCCTCCAAGTCGCGCCACTCGGCGGTTACGCCACTGGTGTACTGAATCAGGAAGGATATCAGGGTGAGCAGAGGCTCGGTCCGGCCTGTCTCGAGGCTTTGGTCCCATAGATCGAGCGCCAATGTAGGGCCGGCCCAATCCTGAGCGGAAGCTTTCTGGAGTTCCTCTTGGATGGGCGTACTAGGAATTTCTGCGACTACCGGCTCCGCGCTTTTTCCCTTCGGATTCTTGGCTTCGTTTTTCGTTTCGACGGATTCATCTGTAAAGGGCCTGGCTTCTTCGGCTTTGGGCGGGGCCTCGGGTTCGTCGTCCCTGGCATCGTCGGCATCCGATTGGACAGGCTCGGCCTTGGCTGGCTTGGTTGGGGGAGCTTCCGCTTGGGTCTCTGCCTTAGCGGCCTCGGCACTGGCTTCTTCTGATTTAGCTGCTTCGGCTTCTTCCGCTTTGGCGGTCTCCGCCTTAGCGGCCTCGGCTCTGGCTTCCTCCGCTTGGGCGGCCTCTGCCCTGGCGGCCTCGGCTCTGGCTTCTTCCGCTTTGGCGGTCTCTGCCTTAGCGGCCTCGGCTCTGGCTTCTTCCGCCTTGGCGGCCTCTGCCCTGGCGGCCTCGGCTCTGGCTTCATCCGCTTGGGCGGCCTCTGCCCTGGCGGCCTCGGCTCTGGCTTCTTCCGCTTTGGCGTTCTCTGCCTTAGCGGCCTCGGCTCTGGCTTCTTCCGCTTTGGCGTTCTCTGCCTTAGCGGCCTCGGCTCTGGCTTCTTCCGCTTTGGCGGCCTCTGCCTTAGCGGCCTCGGCTCTGGCTTCTTCCGCTTTGGCGGCCTCTGCTTCTTCCGCTCTGGCGGTCTCTGCCTTAGCGGCCTCGGCTTGGGCGGTTGCATGCTGAACCTCGACAGGCTCGGCCTTGTTACTCGCGGGTTCGTCCTTAGCAGGAACGGTTTGGGCGGCTTCAACCTTAGTTGGCTCGGCCAGTTCGGCGTCGGCCGGGATTCCTTCCCCACTCACCTCGCTGCGAGTGGGAGTCAGCAATTGCTTGAGCTCAGCTGCGCCGATTCGGAGAGCGGCGGTATCGAGTTGGAGGGCCTTGCGATCGACTTCCAAGTGTTCATCGCCCAGTTGCAGAGTGAAGCTGACGAAGCCCTGCTCGTTAGGAGGCTGAAAGTAATGCTCGGCGTGGGCAAACCAGGAGGCAGACTGTTGTAGCCAGGCCCTTATGCCCGGCAGAAACCGTTCTTGCCACAAAGGGGGAGGTTCTGGTTTGGCGGTTTCTGCGCAGAACTCGGCAAAGGTATGGCCTCCCCCCCAGGTGCTCGTCAAAAAGTCCGCCAGTTTGCCGCCGCTGGGAGCTTGAACCGCACGGGCCACCTGCTCTAGCATCGGGTTCTCGTTTTGATGCTGCGCCAGGGACTTGAACAGGAAGGTCAGGCTGGTTTGTTTTTGGCGAAGGGTCAGTCCGGTTTCCATGCGCTTTTCCAAAGCCGGGTCTAGCTGACCAATGGAACGGAGGGCCGCCCCCGTTATGGCAAATAAATATTGTACGGCAAGCCCAGACAGTCGTCCTAGAGTAACAAAAGCGGCGGGATCTTGAGCGGCGGCTTGCTCCTCGAAAAGCGCTTGATGGCGGGCCAGCAGCGGAGGCGTAGGAAAACTGTTCAGGGAAACGACTGCCGGAGCCTCGGTGGCCGCGGATTTCAGGGAGGCCAGTGCATCGGTGGCTGTGGTGGCAGCCGGAGTTGGACTGTCGGGGGCTTCCGTTTCCTCTGGTGCTTCGGGACTGGAGGAACCGAACCAGTCATAGGTCTTTATCTGGCGGAAGTGTCCGGAGGATGAGTCGAGCCACTCTCTTAGAATGGGCAGGTAACGCCTGAGCTCTCGTTGACAGCGCAGTTCTCCCGAAAACTCCTCATCACCGAGTTCCAGACGGCACCATTCCAGAACGCTTCGATAGCCGCGAATGGACTGTCCACCCAGGCCCAGCAAACGGGTATGGCGGCGCGGAGAACTGTGGCGAGCCCGAAGTCCGCCCACATAAAACACGCGAAACACATCACCCACTTCAGGGTGTTTCTCGGCGGCTTCAGCCAATCGTTCCAAATTGCCTTGGAGAGCCTCGAGGTGCTGCTCAAGGCGAGAATGGCCAAATGCGCTGGAGGTCATGCCTTCAAGTCCCAGGTGCTGCAAGTGACGAGCGCTGTAGTCGGCGAAGTGCCAGGTGAGGTAACAGAAGGACTGCTGAAGTTGGAGGCAGGCGCTGCTGAATTCGGTCGTCTCTAAGGAGGCAGCTAATGCTTGCACGCCGGAGGCAAGAGACGGAGGCGCATCCACTGGAATGATCAATGGAATGATAACACCGGAGATCGAGTCGGACATGGATCGGTTTAGGTTACTCCTTGCCTCCAGGAAATACTGGCAGTTCGGTTCGAATTGTGGAATCCCATTCCTGGGGACCCGGCTAGCTTTCGGGAATATCTAGCTCGAGAAAGGGTGGCGGTTCCAGGCCTCGTTTTTTGGAGTCTTCCTCGAACGAGGGGCCCAGCGTACCAAGGCGCTGTTTCAAACGGCGTCGAAACCCACCCTCCTCCTCTCCGCTGCCGCCTGGTGGAGCAGCCAGGGCGGTTCCTGGAATTTCCAGGCTTAGAACGGGCGAGGCAGTCGCCCCCACGGTGGGCTGGAGAGCGGCGGGTTGAGCGCGGCGACTCTCCGTCAATTGATTCTCAAGATTCTTGGCCTGCAGGCTGACGATCTCGTAGTTACGACGCAAAGACGTCAATTCCACCCGTAGCGACATGACTTGGGACTTGAGCTCCTCCTCGCCAACACTATGAGGGCGTGTGGCGCTCTGGGCAACCTGGGCTTCCAACTCCTGAATTCGCCGGTCTCTTACCGCCACTGCTTCGGTGAGTTTCTGAACCCAACTGGCCGAGGCTTGCAGTTCTTGCTCCCAGCGCTGCATCTGAGTACGCTGCTGACCTTCAAGCATGGTCAGGCGGGCTTGCATCTGGTCGTGCGTCTGCTGCAGTTGGACGATTGTGCGCTCTCGCGCCTTCAGTTCTTGCTGAAGTCCCCCGGTTTCGGTGTTCTTGGTCATCTCTTCCAGCTGGGTAAGGCGTGATAGACTCTGTTCGGCCGCGATTTCCGCGCGAGCTTTTTGAGCCTCGGCTTCCCGAACTTTCTTTTCTAGTTCACCCAGTGCTTTGCCGGCTTCGATCTCCAATTCGTTGTGTTGCTGGCGAAGATTTCGTAGTTGCTGATCCTGTTGAGTGGCCAATTGATGCCATTGCAGGCCGTGTTGACGGATCTCTTCGGCTTGTGCACGCAAGCGTTCGATTTGTTGCTCCAGCAGGGTGCGCCGTTGATCGAGTTGTGTTCGTTGCTGCTCGAGAAGGGCTTTCTCGGAGGCCCATTGGGCCTCGCGTTCTTGCAGCATACGCAAAGCTTCTGGATCCGCTCCACCGGCAGGGGGACGTTGTTCCATTTCCTCTAGCGCGGTTTGCAGCTCCTGGCGAGAGCGCTTGAGCTGGGAGCGCACTTCGCGCTCGCTGGTCAGGCTGAGTTCCAGACGCTGCTTTAGAGTTTCGACCTCATCTTGAACTTCGAGTTCGGCGCGTCGCTGATCTTGGAGCTGCAGCAAAAGTTGTTGGTTTCGCTGCTTTTCTTCTTGAAGCTCACGTGCCACGCTGGAGCTGCCGGCTGGTGGAGGAGGAGGCGTCCCCTTCATTTGTGCCATGATTTGATCGGCCCGCATGATGAGAGTTTCGTGTTGGGCCGCCGGTTGCTCCACGCTGGTGGTCAGCCAGGAGGGCGTTTTGCTCGGATCGGGGATGTTGCCTTCAAGGCTTGGCCACACTTCGGAGCTTGGCGGAGCGGGGGCGTGCAGTTCTCCGGTGGCGATGGCTGCCTGGAAAGCGCCCGGGGGGATGTTTGCGGTCGCCATGGCGGATGCTGAGAAGAGCGGTTCTGCTTCCGGAGTCGGCTGGCGTTGAAGCATGGTGGGATGGCTGGTTGGGGCATTGGCAAAGGGATCGTCGTCATCGATCTCTGCCGGCCTCACGTAGGGAGCCACTTTAGCCGGCTTAGGAGGCCGGTTCAATCCAAGTGTCGCCGATACCACGCTCTTGATAGCGGCCGCAACCAGGGAAAACGGATTGGGTGCTGGCGTCTTTGCCTTAGCGGGCCCCGACTCCTTAGGAGTGCTGACCGGCTTCTTCCCCTGGCTTTTGTGGGACTTGGAGGCTTTGGCCGGGGCGGGGGCTGGTGCGTGCTGGGCCTGGAGAATGTCGCGATGGTGTTTGGCGCGGAATTTTTCCAGTTCGTAAAGCTGAATTCCCTGGACGGAACCTTTGAGGATACCGTCCTTGATCCAGATTTCCACGTGGCGGGCATCGACACGGAGTCGGTCGGCCACGTCCTCCAGGCTGAGCAAATTGCGACTGGCCGAGCCCTTGGTGGGAGTTTCCTTGGAAAGCGCGGGCTTGCTGCCGCCCAGAACCGGTTTTGCTCCCAGGTCGGACTTGCCCAGGCCATGCTTCGCGCCACCCGGCGTGCCGGATTTAGCCTCCTTGCCGACGAGACCTTTTTTAGGATTCATGCCGGACCACTGGAAGTCAGGTGGGAATTTTGGCTAGAGCAAGCTTGCTGATTCACGTATCATCTCGCTTCGACAAGAAACGGAGAGGACCCTCGGGTCCTCGATGGGGAGTTGGGTCCTTTTTCTTCTGACTTGACGGCTCAATCAAGGTTAAAGGCCAGCGCCCTCGGCCCGTCCCCTAGATCGCCCGGTGGAACGATTTAGGAGACAGGGCTTTCGGGCTGGCAGAGGCCGCACAGGCAGAAAAAAAAAGAGGACCCGAAAGTCCTCTCTTTTTGGACCGTCCGGATTTACGGGTGGTCGAGCAGGCCGGATTCGGCGCTATACTGGGGGAAACCGCCGGAGACCGTGCCGAAGCCGGTGTAGGCCTTGGCGTGGTTGTTGCCCGCGCAGAAGAAGCTGAACGAGTCGGGGGTTTGAGTCGAGGCAAAGTTGGTGGAGTAGGTTGCCGAACCGGCCGAAGGGCAGGTCGGGATGATTTTCAGGTAGTTGCCGCCGGTGAGCAGCGCCGTGAAGCTACCTGCAACAGGATAGCGTCCGCCGTTGTCCGACGAATACATTTCCAGTGCAGTTGCGATGTTTTTGCAGTTGGACTTACAAGCGGTAAGCTGACCCTGCGCACGAGCTTTGAGGAAGTTAGGTACAAGAATAGCAGCCAAGATCGCGATAATCGCGATTACGATCATAAGCTCGATCAGCGTAAAGCCAGCTCTTTTTTTCTTCATGAACATCTGGAATTCACCTCCAAGGTGATGGATTTATCAACTGTTCGGGACTTGTCCGTTGCAGTTGATCAGATTATACCCCCCTGGGTTCATCTCGGACAGTTTGTGAAAAATTCTTTGCCAAAATCTTTCCAAGTTGTTTCGAGGTGACCATGTTATACGGCGAGCTTTTGAGCATTCCTCCCTTTAGATGGCAACCTTCGAAGGTGTCTTCGATGCCATTGAAACCCCGTCGCTACGGGTGCCTGGCGGCTTCCAGGGTAAGCCTGAGGCCCGAAGCCAGGTCGAACTTGGTGCGGAATCCGGTGGCAAAGAGTTTGCCAGGGTCCGACCAGGAGGCGCGGATGTCGCCCGGACGAGGCGCCAGATGCTGAATCTGGGAGTCAGACCCCAGAAGTTCGCGGATGGTTTCGGCAAGCTCAAGAATGGTCACGGTCGAGCCCGTAGCAACGTTGAATACCCCGTGCAGGTCGGCGTTCTGGGCTACCCAGAGATTGGCCGCCGCCACGTCGCCAACAAAAACGAAGTCGCGAGTTTGCAGGCCGTCTCCGAAGATGCCGATGGTTTCGCCGGCCAGCGCCTTCTTGATGAAGATCGGGACGGCGGCGGCATACTGTGAGGTCGGGTCCTGGTGAGGGCCGAAGACGTTGAAGTAGCGGAGCGATACAGTCGAGATACCATATTCGCGGCGATACATTTCCAGGTAGTACTCCCCGTCCAGTTTGGTGATTCCGTAGGGGGTTTGTGGGGCCGGTCGGAGTTTTTCGTGTTTCGGTAGTTCGGGGTCATCGCCGTAAATGGCGGCAGAAGAAGAGAGGACGACTTTTTTAACCTTGTGTTTGCGGGCCGCTTCCAACACATTCAAGGTCCCGTTCACGTTGAGTTCCACGCATTCCCGGGGGCGAATCAGGGATTCAGGTACGCTGATCATGGCGGCGAGATGAAAAATCCAGTCGGCTCCTGCGCAGACCTGATCCAGTACCTCCTGGTCGCAGATGCTTCCCTCGACCCAGCGAAAATTGGGGTGGGCTTGATTGCGCTCCAGGTTGGCGCGCCGTCCGCTGCGCAGGTTGTCTAGGACCAACACCTCTGGGGTTTCGGGAAGGCGACAGCAGGCGTCGGCTAGATGAGAACCAATGAAGCCGGCTCCTCCCGTAATGACGATTTTTTGGTTCATTTGTTTACTTCCTTAAGGGGAGCAGTCGCTCCCACCATGGTTTGGTCGGCTGGATGGTGAATTCTTTGGAGAGATAGTTGACCACCGCCATTCCCTGCTGACAGACGCGCTCCAGGCTATGAGACCCTTTGGCTCGCGCCGGACCCTTTGGCCGGCTGGGGAAAGTCGGGCGTTCCCGCCAGGGAGCCTGATTGTCGGTGGCGCTAAAGTTTGGTTCTCCCCAGCCGCAGGCCCGGTGGCCGTCCATCCAGGCGCAAAAGGCGGCGAAGTGCCACATTTCGGCTGGAGTGCAGAGGGGGGAGGCAGTGGTGCAACTGAGGATCTCCACGCCCGACTTCAAGAGGCGTGCCAATGTATTGGCTTTGGCACGCCAGGTTTTGAAGCCTGTCCACTCGCCGTTGCTGACCAGGTAGCTTTCGAATAAATAGAAATCGCCCGGCCCCAACGGACTGGGATTGCCCTTGGGATTCGCCGGTCCTGGCTCGCTGTCCAGTGCGTGGCGGGGGTCCCAACTATTGGCGATGACCTTGAGTCCCAGGCTGTGGGCAGCCTGAACCGCCCCAATCTGGCGCTGACGAGTGGTTGCAAAGTCATAGCCATAATCGTCCATGAGGATGCCGCCCATTCCCAGGTCTTTCCATTGTCCAGCGCGTCGGTGGATTTCGCTCATTTCAAGGTTCTGCACCGGATGATGGGGACTGTGGACGCCCAGGTCGATGTATCCGTAGAAACGGGTCGAGGGCAGTCCGGCGATCAGTTCGCGAGTGGCCTCATGGTTGGGATGACGGGCATCCTGCAGGCCATCTCCCAGTACCACCAAGGAATAGTGGGCGAACTGAGTAGCGGCCTCTTCCAGGTTTCTGGCTCCGTTGATGAGTGCGGGGTAGCCATAGTAGATGAGAAGCGACTCTATGGCTTTTCTCCCAGACTGGTCAGGCCTTCCCTGGCCTGGTTGTTGACGGCCTCGACTTTGTTGCCGGTTTTGAGCGCAGCCCGATAGTCGCTCAGGGCCTTCTGGTTTTGGCCGATCAGCTTGTAGAGGTTGCCTCTTTGAATGTAAGCCTCGGCAAAGGCCGGCTCAATTTCGATGGCTTTGGCATAATCTTCGATGGCTGACGTGTATTTGCGCTGCTTTTGCTTCAGCGAAGCGCGGGCGGTATAGACGTAGCGTTGTTTGGGATCGTATTTGAGCGCTCGGTCATAATCTTGCATGGCGAGGTCGTCGCGGCCCATGAGCACGTGAGTATAGCCGCGCCCGTAGTAGGCATCGGCCAACTTGGGGTCGAGTTCGATCGCCTTGTCGTAAGCTGCCAGCGCCTGCTTGTACTGTTTGGCCTCGCGGTAGCCGTAGCCGCGGGCGGCTTGCGCCAGGGGGGATTTGGCCTCCAACTCCGCGGCTTTGTCTAGATCCGCCAGTCCGCGAGCCTTATTGCCCAGGGTCAAATGAAGGTGTCCGCGAGAGTTGAGTGCGGGAATCAAGGCCGGGTTTAGTTCCAGAGACTCATCATAGTCTTTCAGTGCCTTCTGAGATTCGCCAATGTCGCGGTAGGCATCCCCGCGAAAGAGAAAAGCCCAGAAATATTTGGGCTCGATTTCGATGGCTTTGGTGAAGTCGGCAATGCCCTTCTTGTAGTCGTGATCGCAGCGGATGTAGACAAGACCTCGGCGAGCGTAAGATGCGGGTAGAAAGGGATCCAGGCCCACGGCTTCCTGGCAGTCGGTCATGGCTTCCTTACAGTGACCCAGTTCGAGGTGAGCAAAGCCACGTCCGGAGTAGGGGAGTGCCTGTTTGGGGTCGAGCTTGATGGCTTCCTCGAAGGCTTCGATAGCCTTCAGGTAGTCGGCCATGGTCAGGTAAGTGTCTCCCAGTCCGCAGTAGGGCACATAATCTCGGGGGTTGAGCCGAATCGAGTCGTTGTAATCGCGCAGGGCGTTTTCTAGTTGCAACAACTTCAAGTATACGTTGCCCCGCAAGTTGAACGTGTAGGCATTGCGGGGGTTGAGTTCGAGCGCCTTGTTCAAGTCGGCCAGGGCCAGTTGGCGGTGGTCGCCTTTGTCATCGTAAAAGACGGCCCGGTTGATGTAGGACTGGTCGTTGCCGGGCTGGAGTTCGACGGCCTTATTGTAATCCGCCAGCGCTTCCTCGTAACGGCCCAGCCTCTGGAAACAAAGCCCGCGCTTCATATAGGCGCCGGTCAGGCGCGAGTCGGCGGCCAGTGCTTTGTTGTATTGCTCCAGAGCTTGTTCCCACTGGCGCTTTTCCACCAGCTGGTTGCCCTGTTCGTAATAGACATGGCCCTGAACACATCCGGCCATGAGGAACCCGGCCAGAATCAGGCCAAACCAAGCGCGTTTCATTGTGCGTGGTTTGGGCTGTGGGTTAGAAGTCCTGCCCTCCAAAAAGGAGGGTGACGACGGCCGGGGCGCGCAAACGCTGGCTTATGCGTGGAGTGTTCCTTTTTTGGTGGCTTTTATCCGGTCTGGCGGCAGCCGAGCCCCGGGTGGTTTTGATTTCCTTAGATGGTCTACGGCCCGAGATTTATCTGGATTCGCACTGGCCGGCGCCCTGCTTGCAAGCTTTGGCGCGTCAGGGCGCCTCAGCGAGGGCGGTCTACCCGGTGTTTCCCAGCATAACCTATGCCAATCATACCAGTCTGGTCACGGGCGTCTCGCCCTCTCGCCATGGTATCGACTGCAATGTCGACTTTGATTGGAAGACAGGCCCCAGGCCGGGCTGGAATTGGGAGGCAGAGCGCATTCAGGCCCCTACTCTTTGGGAGTTGGCCAGGCGTCGACGGATCAGCACGGCGGCCTTTTCCTGGCCGGTGTCGGTGGGAGCGCGCGTCGACTATCTAATTCCCGAGATTTTCTCGATCCCTGGGGCCAACGTGGGCACCACCGAGGATTTGCTTCGGCAGACCTCCACCCCGGGATTATTGGACGGAATCCAGCAGCAATCAAGCCAGCCCTTTCCGGTCACATTTGCCGAATGGGACCAATGGTTGCCGGCCGCTGTCGGCTACACCTGGCGGAGCTTTCGTCCGCAGTTAAGCCTGATTCATATGTTGAATTTGGATTGGACCCAACATCGTTTTGGTCCCGATAGTTTGGAGACGCGCCAGGCCGTAGCCCAGTTGGACGCTTGTGTGGAAAAGATCGTGGAGCAAGTCGACTTGGAGGACACGGTCCTCATGATTGTGGGCGACCACGGCTTCTTGGGAGTGGACACGGTGTTGGCTCCCAACCGACTTTTTTACGATCGTGGCTGGATTGAGCTGGAAGAAGGCAAGATCAAGTCTTGGAAAGTCTATGCCCGCAGCAATGGCGGCAGTGCGGCCGTCTATTGTAAGGATTCCGAGCTTTTGCCGCAGGTTCGAAGCCTGCTGCGCCAACACGGGGTAGGCCGTTGGACGATCTTGGAGCGCGATGAATTGGATCGCCGGCGCACCTTTCCGCGAGCCAGTCTGGCCATTTCTGTGCAACCAGGACTGGCACTGGTGCAGTCCATCGACACCATTTTCGAGACGCCTACGGAACGACGCTTGGGCCAGCACGGGCATTTGCCCGAGTTGCTGCCGACCGGATGGATTGTGGTGGGTCCGGGCATTGAAGCGGGACAGGACCTGGGCTCTCGCAGTTTGCTGCAAGTAGCCCCGAGTATTGGCAAGTTGTTGCGCCTGGACTGCTCTTCGATGGAGGCCGAGCCCTTAGAGTTGCTCCCCTAGTGCCGCCGAAACCTGATCGCTATCCAGGCGCAGGCGGCCAAGGTTGATGCTGGTGGAGCCGTGGGCGACCAGGAAAGTGACTTCGTTAATGGCGGTCAGGTGAACCAATCCGGTTTGCTGGTCCAGGGTTACCCGTTGACAGGCCCCCTTGGCCTGAAAGTGGGTGTCCAGGTGGTTGAGGACTTCGGCAACGCCTGCCCCGAAGCTATCGGGGTCGGGACTGAACGTGCCCACGCTGCTGATCACCAGGCCGTCCTTGCCGACCACAAGGGCCCCCTCGACTCCATTGATTTTGAGCAACTTCTCCAGAATCTCTTCCACGGATCAACCTCCAGCTTGTTTATTGAAATACCGAGGCCAGCATCGTAGCGGCCCCTTGCAGTCGAGTCTGCCACAC
>JALHOV010000221.1:10984-12300 GCA_022842865.1 Vulcanimicrobiota bacterium
ATCCTTGGGGGCATTGTTAGAAAGGATGGTGATCAGGACGGTCTGTTTGTCGAGGGGAATCAGGCTGAACGAGAAGCGGTCGCCGCGCAGTACGATCTGGCGAGTCGGCAAGCATCCCATCGCCTGGAATGAAGTTTCGCAGTCGGTCAGCGTCTGGCTGAGCACGACGCTGATGGTATCCGGCGACAGGTCAGAGCCGGTGTATTGAATCTCGATGGGGCCGTCCGGGCCGGTCACCAGGTTGCCTTCAATCCCCTGAACCTGCCCGAGATCCTCCAGAACTTTCTTGAGGATGGCCTCAAACAGGGTGAGATCGGCGGAGAGAGAGCCGGAGCTCTCTTCCATAGAGACGACCACTTCCTCAGCAGTCGTCAGCCAGAGCTGGTGCCCGGTGGGGGTGATGCTCAGGTGGAGTCGTCCGCCGTCGATGTAAAGGGACTGGAGGTTGCCCAGCCCACTTTCTTCCATGGCTTTGCGGAAATGTTCCCATATGTCCACTTGGTAAGCGCTGACCGGACCGGTGAGGGCGGCTGGCCGTAGTTCGCCGACCATGATCAGGCCTTCTGAGGTTGCTACGATAGCGGAGTGCCCTACCTGGTCGTGGATCTCCTGGAAAATGTCCTCCAGGTGGGCGCCGGTCCCGTGCTGGCGCAGTTCTTCCAGGGCACGAGCGGCGGCTGCATCCACCTTTTCCTCTGGACTGCGCTCGCTCATTGGCAGGCTGACTTCGGGCAGCATCTCTTCTGGCAGTTCTTCGCCCGGCGTCGCCACCACAGGGGCCGAGACGGCCGGGGGGGGCTGGCTGGGGGCGGGCGGAAGATTGAGGTCCAGGTCCAGGTCCAGGTCCAGGTCGAGATCCAGGTCCAGGTCCAGATTCAAGTCCAGCCCGGCCATGCTGTCCGGAGTGCTGGGCATGGGGGTTTCCACTACGGGAACGGCCGCCACCGGTTCGGGCTCCGGCTCGAAGACTGGCTCTGGCTCGAACACTGGCTCCACGGCCACCGGTTCGATCTCCGGGACCGGCTCAGGCTCAGGAGTTGGCTCTGGCTCGGGGATGGGTTCTGGTTCCACGGCCACGGCCACGGGTTCAGGTTCGACGGCTACCGGTTCGGGTTCCACTGCTACGGGCTCAGGCGTAGGTGTCTCCTCTAGAGTGGTGGTAAAGCTGCCCAGTTCCGGCATGTCCTGAAACAGGTCGTCCAGGGGATCGAGGCTGGCGCCCTTGGTTGGGGATGCTTTCGCCGCGGCCGGTCGCACGCTGCCCAGGTCCAGATTGTCGAGATCCAGTTCCAAGTCGAAGTCAGATCGGAAGAGCG
>JALHOV010000222.1 GCA_022842865.1 Vulcanimicrobiota bacterium
CGGCCTGCAGGGGCCTGAGGTCAACCCAAAGATGGTGATGGTCACAGGCCACCATCAGGTCGCCCTGCAGCACCTGGTGGCCGCGAGTTGAAACCACGTCCAGCCGCAGGCCCACTCCTCCCACCATGGACTCGTCCACGGGCACCTCAAAGGTGGTCAAACATTCGTCAAGGGTCCGTTGCTCCAGGCATCGCGGTTCGCCTTGCAGCACCTGCAGCAAACCCAGGCCGCCTGGCTCGGGTAGGTAGACCCAAACTCGAGCGGTCTCCCCGGGCCGGTAGCTCTCCTGTTCCACCCAGAGGCTGGCCTGGGCCGGCTGAAATTGAGTCTGGAAGGGCAGTTGGGTGGAGTTCTCCAGTCCAGACTCGTCGCGCACACGCGCGCTGATCCAGCCGTCCTGGCTCCATGGGATGGTCATCGGATTTGCCTGCGAGAGCACGCATAGGTCCCCAGGGGATAGGTGAACCTCCACGCCGGAAACTAAGTTGCCCTCCAGGTCGCAAACGATCAGGCTGACTTCTCGGGCCAAAGAGTCCACTCGTAGTCCCACGGCCAGTTGGCAGCCGCGCAAAGCAAGTCGGTGACCGCAGCTCCAGCGCCGCCGGTCGGGTGCCGTGAGAGTGGCCGTAAAGCGGACTGCCAGCGCCTGGGCGGGAGGGTCAAAAGCGATGGTGTGGTTGCCTTGGGCGTCGCTACGTCCCTCAATCGTCAGGCTGGGCCAGCTAGTTTCTGGCAAGGGCAAACTGCACCAGCGTGGTCGCAAGTGTCCAAAGAAGAAGCCGTGAGTTCGAGCCGGACGCGAATAGAAGGGCAGAAACTCGGCCACCCAGCTAACCGGCGCGTTGACGATCGGCTCACCGGTGAGCAGTCGGCCGTTGGCCCGCAATGTGTTGCCTTGGGCCTCGATAGACCAGGTCAGCGGCGGGTATTGAATCATTCCCACCCGGACCTCAAGCGTGTGTTCAAAGAGCTCCCCCTCGGGATTGCAGGCGCTCAATTTTAGCTTGTGCTGACCGGGTTTGCATTGAGACGGAATAGCCAGGTCCAAACAGAAGCCGCCGGTGGGACTGAACTCTGTATGTCCATTTCCCAGCGTGGCTGAGCAGTAGTCCAGTCGGGAACAGTAAGCCAGGCTCAGTGCTGCGGCCGGGCCTGAGCGGGTGCGCAACCAACCCCCCAGGGCCAGGCGCTCGCCCGGCTGGTAGGCCTTACGATCCAGGGCCACAAACCACAGCCCGCGTGCCCAATGGGCCTGGGTCGTTCACCCTTGCAACGCCTCCACGTAGGCGCGGGCACGGGGACCGGCACTGCTCAAGTCGGTCAGCTCGCACACAGGGCGCTGGTCCCAGAGCTGGCAGCGACGCAGTTTGCCGTGGCTCAAGGCAAGTGCCCAGGTGCCGTCGGGGGCCAGCTGACAATGGGTCAGGCCCTGCCAGGTGGCCACCGTTTGAGCGTTTTGCAGGTCTATGATCTCCAAATTGTCGCCCAGGCTATGGCAGGCAAGCATTCCCGCAGCCAGGGAGGTCAAGCTTATTTCGTGGCGCTTTATGGGTCCACGAGCCTGAATTGGATCACCTATGCTGAGCCAGAAGATTTGCTCCGAGCAGCCCAGTCCAACCCAATCGGCGGCGTGCTCGACACGGTTCACAGCGCGCAGGCCGTCGGCCTTGTAGAGGGTTTCTCGGCTATCCGGGTGATATACAAAGAAGGTCTTAGACAGCCCCATCAGGATGGTGCTACCGAGTGTGTCGCTCAAACTCACGGCCAGACGCTGGCCGCGAAAGCCCAACCAGCTGACGCTGGCCTGGTGTTCCCAGGTATGCACGGGCCGGCAAGTTTCTGCATCCCACAGGATCACATTTTGCCGGTGACTGCTGGCCAACCAGCGTCCGTCGTCAGACCAGGCCAGTTGCTGGGCGGTGGTATCCACCAACATATAGAGCGGGCCCTGCTGTACCGGCGGTGGCGCCTGGGGATTGGCCCGAGTAAGGATTTCCTGCCCGTCTTCCCAGCGCAACAGCCGTAAACTTCCCCGGCTCAACAGGGCCACTCGGCCGCCGCCAAAGGCGATGGCCGCGTCCCCACAATCTTGCTGCCAGCGGCACTTGCTATCCAATTCGTAGACACCTACTGTGTAACCGTCGTAAGCCAGGATGCAGGAGCCAACTTCCCAGACTTTGCCCCAGCGCATTTCTCGGGCCAGATGCAGGCGCAGTAGGGGTTTTCCTCCCTCCAAGGGGTACACCAGCAGGGCGCCGTCGCGAGCGCAGGCCAGCACTCGTTGGCCGGATTGGCTAAAGCGACACCAATGCAACGCTTCCTCGGCAAAAGGCTGCCAGTTGCTCTGAGGCAGGCGTAAGTCGCCAGCGCTGACCAGCTCGCGCAACTGGGCGAAGAGCCGCCAGCGCCGGCGGGGGAGCCACCCTTGGGCTACCCGTTGGCGCAGACGGGCCGAGGATTCTTGGAGGGGCAATTGCAACAGTTCCGGCCACCATTCGGCCTCTTCATCCAGGCTCTGGCCCCGGCCCAGCGAGGGTTCATCGCAAAGCGTCGCCAGTTGGGCCAGGGCTGCGGCTGAACCGGCCACGACTTCACTTACCAGGGGGCGCCACTCCGGGGCGTGTTGGGCGATAAACAGGAGGGTCTCTTCGAGCTCATCGCCGGGCTCGGCCATGCGCTCCCAATCTTCGCGCCCGCCCTCCAACCAGAGTCGCAGTTGTTGCTTCCAGTCGGGCCCCTGACCCGCCCGGGTTAACCAGTCACGCAGGCCGGGGCCAGCCGTCAGAGCCCTTACACGCTCTGGCTCCAGGCCGTCCAGCAGCGGTGCTACCTGGGAGTTCCATGGGCCATCGAGTGCCTGGGCCAGCACCTCCAGGTGGCCCCCCTGTAATAGCCGTTGCCAGGGCGGTCGTCCCCAGACTTCGAGCTCTGGCAACAGTGCGGCGCCGCCGCGCACGCGTTGGAGGGCGGCCTGGGCTGGGGCGCTGGGATGGCAATCGTTGGGCAGATGGGCCAGGGCGGTGGGCCAGCACTCGGGCGGCAGGTACGGCAGCGCTTCGAAAACCCAACGTTGCCTACCGGCGGCAGCCCATTCGGTGATCACCGATTGCCAGTTTTCCACGGTCGGCCGTTCGCGTTTGCCCCTCCCACCTCCCGCTCAACGACGTAGCTGCCGGCCCTGTCCAGGCAATGATGAACCATTTCCAAGGCGCCTTCCGTTTGTGGGGTTGACCGGTTTGCCCAAAGCAGGATCAAACTGGACAAGCTTGCAGGAAACAGTGTGGCTGACTCCGAGGTTCATCTCCTGGCTCTGCACGGTAACGGTGGCGGCGCCAGCCGATATCAGCTCTGCCTGCCGCATTTTGCCAGCCAAGGGCTGAAGTTTGTTGCTCACACCTTGCCCGGGTTTGAGGGCAGACCCCTTATTGATCCCGTGCTGGGGTGGCCCGAGCTGATTGGGGATTTGCGTCAGGCCCTGACTCAACTGCCCCGCCCGCGCTGGCTTTTGGGACACGGCATCGGGGCCTCGGTGGTGCTGCAATTCCTACAAGATCACGCCGATTGGGTGGATGGAGCGGTCATCCATTCCCCGGTGGGAGCCCGACTGGGCCAACGGAGATTTCCCCGCCTGATGCGTCCGACCTGGATGCGAGCTCTGGTCAAGGCTTGTCTCAGTCAGCCCTGGCTGATGCCGATCTGGTCCGCGCTGCTCTTTCGGCGACCGGTTCCGTGGCGAGCCAGGCGGAAGTTTTTCTCGGAATATGCTCGTTGTCAGGCCTTTGGCGGCTTCTTCGACTTGCTCACGGCCGATTGGTTCGAGGGGTTACGGCCCATCGACCTGTCTGCCGCAGTGCTTTTGTGGGGACAGCAGGAACGCATTCTTGCAGCCGGTCACCTGGAGGACTTTCAAAGACTTATGCCCCAGGCTCAGGTCCATGTTGAGCCAGACTGGGATCATTTCCCCATGCTGGAGAGCCCCGAGCATTACGCACGAGTGGTCAGTCAGTTGGTGCTGGGGCCCCGAATCAAGTGGCTGCCTGGCCCGGATAGGCTGCCCGCCAAGGCGAGATACCTTAGCCAGGCACTCAAGGCAGGTCTGCCCGTGCCCAGTGTGGCCCTGGTGGAGTCAGGAACGGAGCTTGAGACCCTTCCCGGCCGCTGGGCGGTCCGTTCGGCCCATCCTGGAGAAGACGGAGAAAGCTCTTCTCAGGCCGGACGCTACCTTAGTTTATTGGATGTGGCCGGACCTGACTTGCCGGGAGCTTTCGATCGGGTGGCTCAAGCCCAAGATCAGGCCCCGGTGCTGCTGATGCGAATGGTGCAAGCCAGGTGGGCAGGTGTGGCTTTTCTGGAAGAGCAGTTCGAAGAAGATGTCCTCAATTGGACCGAAGGCCTGGCCGATCGTTTGCTCCAAGGACATCAGCCGGCCCAAAGAAGATCGCTGGCTCGCCTGGACTTTGGAGTGGCGGCCGAGCCAGGCTGGCCGGGTCGTGTGCAGCGGTTGTTGTTTCAGTTGCGCCGGTCTTTTCCGGGTAGCTGGGATGTGGAGTGGGCCGATGATGGCGAGCGCACCTGGCTCTTGCAGATGCGTCCTGTGAGCGCGGCCACGCGCCGCCAAGAGTGGTTCACGGCAGCCAACCAGCGGGAGATATTGCCCGACCCGCCCAGCCGATTTATGGTGGGGATTCTCCGCCTTTGCCAAAACCGACTCTTCGACTACTATCGACAATTTGATAGCAGTTTGCCAGCCGGCCGCCCCTTTTTAGACCTGTTCCTGGACCGACCGTTCATCAACCTGTCTTTGCTTTTCGGCCTGATGATCCGGTGGGGTTTACCTTCGCGCCTGGTGACCGACAACATTGGCGGGGGCTCCCTCCCCGAGGTGCCGCTGAGGCCCGCCCAGTGTCTCAAAAAATGGCGTGTTCACCTGCGCCTGGCCTGGCATCAAACCCGGGTGGTTGGTAGCACGGACCGGGCGATTGAGCGTTTGCAAACTCTGGGGCAGATGGCCGCAAAGGGAGATGCAGCGACCTGTATTCAGTCTCTGCAATCGATCTATCTGACCCTGGTTCATCAGATGATGGCTCTCACCGCCAGCATGAGCATACCCTTATTTTTGCTGCGTGCCTGGGGGACGAGCCCCCGTTTTGAGGTGGAGAGCACGCGCATGGTGCACGACTTAGAACCTCTTCGCAACCTGGACCCTGAATCGCCCCTCTTTGCCGAGAGATTGCGGCGTTATGTTGACCGTCACGGTCACCGGGGGGCATTTGAGAGCGACATCGCCCGGCCCCGCATCTGCGATAATCCTCTGGCCTGGGTGAAGCCCATGTTGGACTACAGGCCTTCCCCTCTTGCCAAACTGAGTTGGAGGGAACGCCTGGCTCAGCCCCTGATGTGGTGGGCGGCACCGGCTGTCAAAGCTCGAGAAGAGCTGCGTTCTCAGGCGATGAAGGCCTTTTTGCAGGCGCGTCTCCGATTGCTCCAACTGAGCTCGGAGCAGGGGCTGACGCCCCAGCAATTGTGGTCGCTGGATCCCCAGGAACTGCTCAGTTCGGCGTTTTTGTCGAGGGGGTTTTGGGAAGAGCGCCAGACCGAGTTGGAAAGACTGAAGAGCTTCCACTTGCCCGACCTGATTAGCAGCTTTGATGATTTGGAGAGCTATGCTTCGGGTCCAGCCCGGTCCGGGTCACGCCTGTCAGGACTCCCGCTGACTCGGGGAAAGGTACGCGGTCGCGCCTGGGTTTGCTCCGAACCCACCAGTTCGCCCACGCTGGCGGGACCGCTGATCCTGGTGGCCCAAGCCATCGACCCGGGTTGGCTCCCTTGCTTGACTCAGGTCCAGGGTGTAGCCATTGAAATCGGTGGGGATCTCTCTCATGGCTCCATTCTGCTTCGTGAGATGGGAGTGCCGGCCGTGACCAACCTGCGAGGATTGTGGGGCTGGGTCGACGAGGGTGAATGGCTGGAACTTAACGCCGATCGGGGCAGCCTTAGCCGCTGTGAGCCGCCAGCATAGACAGCGTTACAAGCTCCAGGTTGCCGCCCGGAACTATACGCCGGCTGAGAGTTTAAGGGCATTCTACAAACATTTTGAAGCCTTGAAAGAATGTGGTGAATGATCCACCTCCGCGAACCTTTAACTTGGCCGAGCTGGTTGAACAAGGGACCGTGTTGAGATGTTGAGATTTAGCACCCGGCGGTCAATTTCCGCTGAACAAAGTCGAATGACACTTTGAGTCTGACTGATTCTGTCCGAGCGCCAAGGACCCCAATTGCACCGCCTCAGCCAATAGTCTATGATTTGTGAATGTTAAAAGCAGTCGTTATCTGTCTGGCTGGCTTTCTGATGGCACTTTTTTCGATCTCGATGGGCTGGAACGGCGCGGTCAAAGGCCGTATGCGTTCCAGGCGCGGTCCGATGCACCCCCTGGCGGCCCGGTTTTTTGGTCTGCTCTTGCTTATGGCCGGTCTTTCGATGCTAATCATCGTTTGGTCGGTAGTAACCGTTGTGACACTTTGACTTAGCCCGACGGGGTATTAGGGTCCGGGGATTGCCGGAGATTTAACAACTTGGACGCATTTTTTTAAACTGAATCCCGTCCGACTCCAGTCCGTCCCGCTAGCCTGAGGGCGGAGGATTACACCGATGACGATGAAGATTTCCGCTCAACCCAACCTGATGGGAGCCCGTCCCATTCACACCAGCAGGACGCCGCCGTCGATTCGACCTCCTGCTTCTCCTCTCCCCTAGCCGACTCCCAGTACCCGGCTGGACTCGCATCTGGAGCTCAGCACCAGAGCTGAGAAACTGACAGCACAGCCAGTCAATGAGTCCGTTGCTGAAATCGGTCAGCCCCAGGCCCCGATGGCCGAGCGGGTCGTCCAGGCGGAAGAACCCATCCAAGATGCCCTGGGCCGCCAAATCCAAAAGTCCGACAATGGCACTCTGGCTATCCTGGAAGAGAACCCTCCGGCGAAGGCGGAGGCCGCCGCTTCTGAAAGTCCCATGGAAAAGATGCTACGCCAGCTGGCGTCCCAAGTAGACGGAAAACCTGCCAACCCCCCGGAGGAAGAAGGCAAGAAGAAGGAAGAGGAAGGCCCTCCACTGGTTGAAACTTATCAGGAATGGACTCCCCTGGTGGACCGCGGTCAGCTGGTGACGGGTCGCCAGACCATCGGACACCTGGAAGTCTGGCAAAAGGTCACCACGACAGGCAAGGGAGCCTCCTCCGGAACCAAGATCACCAAGCTGCACGAAGAGGACGTGACCACCCGCTGCACCTCAGTCAGCATAACCGCCGATATCCACCAGGCCGGCCGACTCACGCCGGGGGAACACCTCCGCACCTTCGATAAACTGGGGGCCAGCCTGGATGATCTCCAGGTCGGCGGCTACCGGCGCAGTGGTGATTCCGTGGCCGACGAATTGGAACAACGCATGTCCAGGGGCGAAAAACTGCCCGGGGTAACGGCGGAAACCCTAGAAAAGCTCCGCCGCCCCGTGGGCTCGGAAAAATAGTCGGATAGATCGAGGCTTATTGCCTGCTCAGAGCTCGACAAGTAGGAACGGCAATCCACAAGGACTGGGCACTCAAGATGTGCAAAATTCCGTTCCATTGATTCCAGTCGTGAGAGATGGCACCGGCCCGCATGAAATTGGCCATGATCAGGGCCATGAGCAAGCAGCCGACAGGTTCTTTTAGTTGCTGGACCGACTCTTCCCGGCTCACCGCGGCTCCGAGCAACATCGTAGGCAGGTTGATTCCGAAGAACAACCACATCGTTTCAAACGGAACTCTCCCTCCCAGATCGCCGTGTGCCAGGGCCCAGCCCGTGTAGAGCTGAAGGCAGATCAGAAAGCCACAATAGAGGAGCATCAAAGCGTAACTCATAGACCCCACATTAGTATCCGGCCCGGGCCAGGTCCAGTACAAAAGCGCTACCCGTTTGGGCACCGAAGCAAAACGGCACAATCTTGCTAAAACCTCATTGCGGTCTCAGGCGCCCCACTGGAAAGCCAGGTCGAGGAGTTGGCTGACAAACCGAAATCAGGCAACAACTACTTACCGCCTCATACCCAGGTTTGGCTCCTGCCAACTCGAAGTAGCAAGGGCCTGACCCTCACTTCGATTATGACCTTGGGTCACTCGAGAGATGCTTATGAAAACAAGGAAGTTAAGAAGAAACCAAGGGTTTGTAGCCCGTCTCCTCGTCCTTGGGATTGCTGGCTTAATTTTTTTCGCCTGGTATGCCCTCAATTTCCGACCTGTTGCAGACACCCCAGAAATGACTAAATTGCGGCTCATAAAGGCCAAGGAGGTCCATGTGTCCGCGAAAATTCTCCATCCCTTCGACCCGACCGCCAGGACTGGTCGCGGTGCTCCGCGTCCCCAGTCTAAATACCTCTTTGAGGCTGGAGGTCGTGAGTATTCAGGATGGTTTGAAGCCCCAACAGGAGCCCAATCTATCGAGATCACCTACTGCTCGGCTAATCCGGCGCTCCATTGCGTGGGCAATGTGGACGAGTACCTGAGTAAGAGCAACGAGGGATTCAGTCTGGGATTTGTGCTCGGCACCGCGGTCGCTTTTGGGTTAGGCGTGCCCCTTCTCTGGGTTGGGCTAGCGAGCTAAGAAAGTCTCAAGCGGGCCGGCAATCTGGCTGAAGCAGCCGTCAAGGTCCTCGCAGCCAGTACGTAGGGTGACCTTTTGGCTGCTGCGCATTCGGGTATTCCTGGCCTGCAAAGAGCACAGCCAGTAGTAGTAAGCTCGCGCCTGCCCGGGTGACAGCCCTTGCGCTCTCACGCTCAGCGCCTGCATCGCTTTCGGCCAGTCTTTCGCCATTCAGGCTGCGGTGGGTGAGACGATGGAAACCCTTCCGACGTCCGCTTCTCCCCCAGGCAGTTGGTTCCGCTTCAGGTCAGCAGCACCAGCCAACCGGTGATGGCCAGGAAGACAAACAGGCTGGTGAGCAGGGTGTGGCCGATGCCGAAGAGGGGTCCTTCGGGCCAATCGCTGTGTTTAAAGACCAGCGCGTCGATGACGATACGGCCGGTCCAGAAGAGGGTGATGATGGCCAGCAGCGTGGTTGCCCCCCGCTCACCGCTCAGCATTTCCTGGTGCAACTGGAGAATCACCAGGCCGAAAGTAAGGATAAAGCTGCCGATATATCCGTAGTAGACCCACAGTAGCTTGCGGTTGAGGGGGCGCAGACGGGCCAGTTCCTGACGCCACTGCAATCTCCAGGGGACCTGCAGGCCGGCGACCAGCACCAGAAAATGGCCCCAACCGGCGCAGCTGAGCAGAAAGCTGAGCAGGCTCATGGGGTCCTGGAAGATCGGAAGTCCCGTGATGGCGGCGGCCAGGGGCTCCAGGAATTGCTGGTGGAACGGGGCCGGAAACAGCAGCGGCAGGGGGAGTAGCAACCAGGCCCAGGTGGTCAGGCGCCGTTGAGGCAACTGCAGTCCGATGGCTTGCAGCCCGAAGTAGACCATCGGACCGCCCCAGCCGCCTTGGGCGGGATGACTGAGGGCCGCTTCGTGAAGCAGACCGGAGACGGCGAAACCGGTCCACAGACCTCCCCGCAGGCTGGGCAGGAAAAGCAGCCGGTTGAGGTCAGCAAAGGGCCGATTCCAGCGGCGGCTCCAGAATTCGCGCAGGCTCTGACTGGCCAGCGGTTGGTCGAAGAGGCGCGCGACCGGAAACCCCAGCAGGCGCATCAGCGAGCTGAGCACGTCGGAGTAGCCCAGGTGCACAAAGGCCAGCAGACCGGCCAGCATCCACCAGCCGTTCAGGTTTCCACTCAGAGCCAGAGCTCCGATAGCCACCGTGCTGACAATCATGGTCACCCAGCCCTGCACAAACCAGCGCAGCGGAAATTCTAACTGCTGGCGCTGCTCGAAAGGCTTCGGGTCGACTCCGGGCCAGAGAGAAAAATACAGAGCAAGTCCCCGGAGATCCAGCGAGGCTACGTAGCTTCGCGAGCGACCCAGCAGCAGGCTGCTCTTGAAGGCAAAGAGTAGGAAGAGGCTCATGGCCGCCAGACGATCGAGGGGCGTTTGCTGGGGCAGCAGTAGCGTGCCTAGAGGGACCAGCCAGCGCAAGAAACGTCGATAGGGGTCGGGTGTGGTTCGAGTAAGTAGGGCTAAGGCAAGATTCCAAAAGAAAAGTCGCACGATGATTTCCATTGTCGGAAGTCCCCATTTCGGGTAGGATGCAAGAAAGTGAACGCGTTCAGTAATCTGACCCTAACACAGTCTTTCGAAAAAGTGAACATGTTCATTAAGGATTTTTTGCTTGTCTGAATCGCTGACTCCCAAAGCTCTACAAACCCGCCAGCATATTCTGGATAGCGCCCTGGCCCTGTTTGCCGAGCAGGGTTATCAGAAAACCACCCTGCGCGAAATCGCCACCCGGGCCGAGGTCTCGCTGGGGCTGACCTATCGCTACTTCTCGCGCAAAGAAGAGCTGGTGGCAGCGCTTTATGAACAGCTGACCCTGGAAACCGAGCTGGCCTTGACCCAATTGCCGGCTCTGCCTCTGGCGCAACGCTTTGCGCAGGCTCTGCGAATCTCCCTAAAAACTCTGCAGCCGCATCGCGAAGCCCTGGGGGCACTCTTTGGAGCAGGCCTGGATCCCTCCTCGGAGCTGTCGGTGCTGGGGGAGGCCAGCAGCCCGTTGCGTCAGCGCGTGTGGGGCACCTATCTGCAGGTGGTGAAGGGGGCCAGCGATTCCCCAAAACCCCGCCAGGCCACCGAGCTGGCCACCCTCTTTTACTCGGTCCACCTCAGCGTCATCATGTTCTGGCTGCAAGACCGCAGCCCCGACCAGAAAAACACCCATCAACTGCTGGAGTTTATTCAGGACACGCTGGGCACGCTGCGCTTCGCCCTGATGCTGCCGCCGGTCCATCGCTCCTTGACTCGTCTGGTGCAAATCATCAGCCCCATGTTCGCCCCGGCGGACTCGTAGCAGGCGGTGGTACTCGTCCGCTGAAAGGGGCAAAATGTTGAAAAGACTCCACTTGCTGATGCTGGCTCAGCTGCTGGCCTTGACCGGCTGGGCCGGCGAGACCCCTTTCCTTATGAGCGTCGAAGACGTCTTCTCGATCAGCGGCCGCGGAACGGTGGTAACCGGCCGGGTGGAGCGGGGCCGCATCAAAATCGGTCAGCCGGTGGAACTGGTCGGGCTCGGCAAAGACGCTAAAACAGTGGTCTCGAGCATCGAGGCCTTCCGCAAGCAATTGGACCAGGCCGAAGCGGGCACGAACTGCGGCATTTTGCTCCGAGGCCTGACCCGCGACCAGGTGCTCCGGGGTCAGGTTCTGGCTGCACCGGGCAGCATCCAGGCCCATACGGAGTTTAGCGCCACAACCAACTGGCTTCCCAAAGAAAAGGGCGGTCGGACCACTCCCCTCACATCTGCCTACCTCCCTTATTGCCAATTTCGCAGCGCCGGCGTCACGGGCGAATTGTTGGATCTGCCACCGAACTTGGAGCCCACCAGCGAGACGAACTTAAAGATCCGTCTCCAGCAACCGGTGGCCATGGAAAAGGGGCAGACTTTCAACATTCTGATGGGCCCGCGCACTGTTGCCACCGGCACCGTGACCGAAGTGATTTAGAAAACCGGGTCGAGTAAAACGGCTCGGGCCGGGCCATATGGTGACCGTGTCGGCCCCACCGCAGGTCTTGCAGGCTGGGGAAGAGAGTCAATGGGGTATTGGGGCAGCGCTAATATCATGGCGAGCGATTGCGATCTTGCGCCAGACTTAGGCTTGACTAAGTCTACCCTGGCTACTACGATCCAGGAATGCAAAAGGTGACTACACACGAAGCAAAGACCCATCTGTCGAAACTTTTAAGCCGCGTCCAGGCAGGCGAACAGTTCCTGATCTGTCGAGGGGACACCCCCCTGGCCGTCCTGAGTGGGCTTACTCAGGAGTCAGAGAGGACTCGCCCTCGAATCGGCACGGTGACATCTCAGGTCTCCTGGAGCGAAGACGCCTTCCGTCCGCTAGCTGACGTGGAGCTGGCTGACTGGGGTTTATGAAGCTCCTGCTGGATACTTGTTCGCTCATCTGGATGACTTCCGCTCCCGAAAACCTTGGCCCCGTAGCCGCCCAGATGCTGGACTCTGCTCACAATCAACTGACCGTCAGCGATAGTTCAGTCTGGGAGATTTGCTTAAAATGGCAGAACGGTAAATTGCAGCTACCCCAACCGCCGCGCCTCTGGCTCCAGGAACAACGCGATCTCTGGCGATTCGATTGGTTGTCCATCGAGCGCAA
>JALHOV010000223.1 GCA_022842865.1 Vulcanimicrobiota bacterium
GGCCACCAATCCATGACCGTCTTGAACCTTGAGGGGCGGCTGGGTGGTGCCCTGATAGTGGAATTCGAAGTCGTAGTCGTCTTCCAAAATGGGCACCTGATACTGCTGGGCCAGCTGCAGCACATGCTGACGGCGCGTAGGCGTGAGCGTAACCGTGGTCGGATACTGATGAAGTGGGGTCAGATAAAGAAGGCGGGGCCGGCGGGTTTGGAAGACCTGCTCTAAGGAATCGGGCATAATTCCCTGGTCGTCGATCTGCACCGGCGCCAGTTCGGCCCCGCAGCAGCGGAAGGCTTCCCAGGTTTTGGCGAAACCCTGTTCTTCGACGGCCACCACCGCTCCCGGACTGAGCCAGCAGCGCGCCACCAGGTAAATGGCCTCCTGACAGCCGTGCGTTACCACCAGCTCCTCTGGCGAGAACTTGAGTCCTCGGGCGCGCCGTAAATAATGGCCGAGTTGTTCACAGAAGTAGGGGCGGCCGGCCGGGTCGCTGTAACCCAGCAAATCGTCGGCCGCACAGCGACGCAGTGCCTGCCGCACCTGGGTGTAGTATTCTTCGTGAGGAAAAATTCGCAGGTCAGGCTGGCCGCTGGGAAATCGATAACGAGCAGGCGGTCGTGTAATCTCCAAGGTCGCCGCCAGGTCCTGGTCAAAATCCCAGCCGAATTGCTCTTCCAGGGGAGCCATGGGCTGCGTGTCCACCCAGTCAGTGGCCACTCGGTAGCCCTGGCCCGGGTGGCTTTCCAGCCAGCCTTCGGCCACCAGCTCTTCGTAGGCGGCCATCACAGTGTGACGATGCACCCCCCACTGCGCGGCCACCTGACGAGTCGAAGGCAGTAAGTCTCCCGCTCTGAGTTGGCCAGAGCGCAGCGATTGCCGGACCTCGCTGGCCAGTTTGCGGAATTGTGCTTTCACTGGTCGATCTCTTTAGTGAGTTTACACCTGAATCCTTCGACCAGAGGGGGGTCCGAGGGGGAGACGCAGTCCCCCCTAGATCCTTCGCCAGAGGGGGGTCCGAGGGGGAGACGCAGTCCCCCCTAGATCCTTCGCCAGAGGGGGGTCCTAGGGGGAGACGCAGTCCCCCCTAGATCCTTTATAGGAAGAGGTGCCAGGAGCGGAGGTCGCCAGCGCCTAAGCTACTCCCATGCAAGGAGCACTGCTTCGACTGAAAAAAATGGCCGGCTCGGCCACCGCTCTGGAACTTCTCGACCGCTTCTTGGAAGAGAGCCCCGAACGGCTTGAGGCCTGCGTAAAGGCCCTGAAGGCGGGCGACCTGACCGCAATTCAACAGCATTTGCATCGCATCCGCAGCGATGCCGGCTGGCTGGGCGCCAAGGAAGTGCAAGATCTGGCCGGCCAGGGCGAAAACCTGGCCATCGAGGGCAAAAGCGAGGGCATCGAAGCCCTGCTGGAAGATCTTTCTGGGCGCTGCTACGAAGTTTGCCAGGAGCTGCACCGGGAGCGCACGGTTCTGTTGGGGAGCAAAGAGTTTTGAAGTGGCGCCTGCGGGCGCCGGCCACCAGCGCGAATCTGGGCCCGGGCTTCGATTGCCTGGGCATCGCCCTCGACCTTTGGAATGAGGTCGAGGTGGAGACGTTGCCCGGCCAGGGTGAGGTCCAGTTGCATTTGGAAGGCGAGGGCGCGGGCCAGCTTCCCTGCGATGAATCCCATCTTATGGTGCGAGTGGCCCTGGATTATCTGCGCGGGCGCGGAATCTCGAACTGGCCCCGTTTACGCTTATCGTGTCTCAATCGTGTGCCTTTGGCGCGCGGGCTGGGTTCGTCGGCGGCGACCCGAGTGTTGGGAGTGATGCTGGGCCAGTTGTTGTCAGGCGGGCTAGATCCCCAAGAAGCCCTGCAGGTCGCCGGACGTCTGGAAGGCCATCCCGACAATGTTGCGCCCGCCGTCTTTGGGGGCCTGGCCTGCAGTCTGGCCGAATCCGATGGCAGTTACCATAGCCAGGACTGGCCGGTTCATCCCGCCTGGCGGGTGGTGGTGGCTATTCCCACTTTCACCTTGGAAACCGAGCATTCGCGCTCGGTCCTGCCCCTGCAGTATTCGCGCGCCGACGCCATCTTTAATCTGGCTCACCTGCCCTGGCTGCTGCGTGGCCTGGGCGAAGGTCGGGCGGATTGGGTCAAGCTGGGCTGTCAGGACCGCTGGCACCAGGAATACAGAATGCCGCTCATTCCCGGGATGGGTCCGGTTCTGCGTGCGGCTTTGGGAGCCGGTGCCTGCGCGGCCTATTTGTCGGGAGCTGGACCTGCACTGGCCGCCTGGGTAGACAGTCGCTCCGTCGACCCCGACAAGGTGGCCCAGGCCATGCACGATGGCTGGTTCGGCCGGGCGCGCACCCGAGTCCTGGAGGTCGTCAGCCAGGGCGCCCATGCCACCCATTGAACTAGACTGGCCCCAGAGCGCGCCGGTGCTGGTGGCCTGTTCCGGTGGCTCGGATTCTTTAGCCCTGCTTTACCTCTTGCGTCAACAGGGGCGCTGCCTGCAGGTCGCCCACCTCGATCACGCCGGCCGGGCCAACTCTCACCTGCCCGCCGATTGGCTGGAAGGACTCTGTCGGGAATGGGGCATTCCTTTCTACCGGCGGCGCTTGCACGTGCAAAGGTGGGCGCGCCGCTACGGAATGAGCTGGGAGGCCATGGCCCGCGAGTTGCGTTACCACTGGTTGGGCCATCTGGCCCGCCAACACTCGGCCCTGGTGGTGACCGCTCACACTCTGGACGACCAGGCGGAAACCTTTCTGTTACGACTGTTGCAGGGCACCACTCTGAGCGGGCTGGCCGGGATTCACGCTCGCACGGCCACGCTGGCGCGGCCATTGCTGGGCTGGACGCGCCTCCAGTTGCAGCAGGAGCTGCGTTGCCGAGGAGTGGAGTGGTTCGAGGACCCGGGCAACCGGGACCCCCGTTTCCCTCGCGTGCGCTTGCGCCACGAAGTGCTGCCCTTGCTCGAACAGCTGAATTCCGGGGTGTCTCGGCATCTGGCGCAGTTGGCTCAGGATGCCTTCGAACTGCGCGAACTGATGCGGCAGCCGGCGCAGCTGCTGCAAATGGGGCGCTTGCAGTTTGAGGAGTTCCTGCACGACTGCTGGCGCGAGCTGAAGCCGCCGCCCGGCGTTCGTTTCCAGCGGTCTCAGGCCACGGACATTTACCGCGCCTTGAGTTCGCCCGAATGGCGCAGCTGGAATTTGCCGGGCGACTTTTGGGCAGAATGGGATGGGGAGCGGCTTTGCCTGGGCCGAGCCCGGGCTCTGCCTGGGTCCGCACCGCCCGGTTGTTTATGGCGCTTTCGTCAGGGGGGAGACCGTTGGCAAGGTCGTTCCCTGAAAAAAATGCTGCCAGCCTGGGGAGTGCCGCGTCGGGCTCGCGATCAGTTGCCGCTGCTGGTGCGTCCTCCCCATCAGGTGCTGGCCGTGCTGGGCTTTGCCGAGGAGCCGGAAGTCGCCGAGTGGGTTCCTCGGGAGAGGAGTGGCCTGCTCATCGTTGAAGCCCGCGCCCGAGATGAGCAAGCCACCGATTGAGCGCGTTCTTTATAGCGCGGAAGAGATCCAAGCCAAAGTCAACGAGCTGGGCCAACAGATTGCCCGCGACTACCAGGGCAAGTCCCTGCATTTAATAGGGGTTCTGCGCGGCGCTTTGCCCTTTTTAGCCGATCTGGCCAGGGCCATCGACCTGCCCACGGTCACCCTGGACTTTCTCTCGGTGCGTCGTCGCCCCGGTGCCACTCCAGAACTTCTTTTCGATTTGGATTCCTCTCTGGAGGGACGCCACGTTTTGCTCGTAGAAGATTTGGTGTCCGAAGGGCGCACGCTGGCCTACCTGGAGAAACTCCTGAGTGTGCGCCGTCCGGCCAGTCTCAAGTTGTGCAGTTTGCTCCGCAGAGATCCCTCTGTGGAACTAGCCTACAAGGGCTGGGATTACCCTGAACAGGGCTACCTCGTCGGGTATGGCCTGGACATAGAAGAGCGTTGGCGGCATCTCCCCTTTATCGCGGTCGCGCACTCTTCTTCCTGAAGTCGGAGGATCCACCGTTGCAACGTATTTTTCGTCACCTCATCATCTTCTTGTTGCTGGGAATAGCAGTTCTCGGTGTGATTTATGGCTTACACGGGGGCAAAAAAGGGCCCAAGTCGATTCTTTACAGTGAGTTCGTCCAGTACGTCGACGAAGGCAAGGTCTCCGAAGTCAGCATCCAGGGCACCAAGATCGTCGGCAATTTTGCCAAGGACGAAAAAGGCTACAGCAAGTTCTACACCCATTTCCGCCGCGAAATGGAACCGAGTCCCGAAGAATTCCTGAGCCGCGAGAAGGTGCGCTTCCAGATCGCCGATACTGAGGGCAACAAGTGGATCTTTGAAAACCTTTATATTCTACCGTTACTGGTGGTGTCGGCTCTGCTCTTTATGATTATCCGTCAGGCCCAATCGAGCGGGGGCCAGGCCTTCTCTTTCGGACGCAGCAAGCACAAGCTGGTCTCGGAAAACCGGGTGAAGGTTACCTTTGACGATGTGGCCGGTGTGGCCGAGGCTAAAGAAGAGCTGGCCGAGGTGGTCGACTACCTGAAGTATCCCAAGAAGTATCAGAGTTTAGGCGCCCGCATTCCCCGCGGCGTGTTGTTGCTGGGCTCGCCGGGTACCGGTAAGACTTTGTTGGGGCGAGCCATAGCCGGGGAAGCCGGGGTGCCTTTTTATTACATCAGCGGCTCCGACTTCGTGGAAATGTTTGTAGGCGTGGGCGCTTCGCGTGTGCGCGACCTGTTCGAGCAGGCCAAACGCACTTCTCCCTGCGTGGTTTTCATCGATGAAATTGACGCCGTCGGCCGCCAGCGTGGCGCCGGCGTGGGCGGCGGGCACGACGAGCGCGAGCAGACCCTGAACCAGTTGCTGGTCGAAATGGACGGCTTTGAGCCGAACCAGAACGTGATTATCCTGGCCGCCACCAACCGCCCCGACGTGCTGGATCCGGCCTTGCTGCGTCCGGGCCGCTTTGACCGCCAGGTGGTGGTGGACAAGCCCGATATCGCCGGCCGTCTGGCCATCCTCAAGGTGCACTCTCGCGGCAAGCCGCTGGGTGTCAATGTGGATCTCAATATACTGGCCCGCCAGACGCCCGGCTTCTCCGGTGCGGACCTGGAGAATCTTCTCAACGAGGCGGCACTTCTGGCGGCCCGCAACAATCGCGACAAGATTTACATGCAAGACTGCGAGGAAGCCATCGACCGCGTGCGCATGGGCCCCGAGCGCAAGAGCCGCATCATTCCCGAGGACGAGCGAGAGGTGACGGCCTATCATGAATCTGGTCACGCCCTGGTCGGTCGGTCTATTCCTGAGTCGGATCCTGTCCGCAAGGTGACTATTTTGCCTCGCGGTATGGCGATGGGCGTTACGATTTTTGTGCCCGAGGAAGATCGATACTCGGCTTCCACCGAAGACTTGCTGGCCCAGATCGCCGTCTTTATGGCCGGTCGAGCCGCCGAGGAAATCGCTTTTGGGCGCATTACCACAGGAGCTTCCAATGACATCGAACGGGCCACCTCGATCGCCCGCGATATGGTGTGCCGCTACGGCATGAGCAAAAAAGTGGGCCAGGTGCACTTCGGACGCAAGCAGTCCCAGGTGTTCTTGGGCCGTGATATGCACGACCAGCGCAACTATTCCGAAGCGGTGGCTGAAGCCATCGACGAAGAGGTCCGCATCATCCTTGAGGGTCAGTACCAGCGGGCCAAGGGCATTTTGGAGAAGCAGCGCGAGCACCTGGACCTGCTGGCCAGCGAGTTGCTCAAGGCTGAGGTCCTGGAAGAGGGTGACTTGGAACGCCTGCTGGGCCCTTCCTCCCAGGCCAAGAGAAACTCCAACGCCGAGAAAAACAAGGCGATCGCCCTGACCATCGCCCCCACCGAAGACGAAGTCCCCCGCTCCGTGTAGGGTCGTCCGGCCCGACTAGAGAGTTCAGTGGAGAGCAGGAATGCAAGGGTTGAAATTGAACAAATTTCACCTCATGAAAAAAGCTCTTCTGGTGGCCAACCTTCTTAGTCTATTCGCCTTGCTGGTGGTGGCGGGGCTGTATGCTCTGTGGCCGGAGCATTTAGAGCATATGGGTCTGCGTGGGGAGTCGGGCAAGGTGGTGGTGATGCAAATCATCTCCTTTATGCTCCTGCTGGGCAGCTTACAAGTGACGCTGGAAATGCCCTGGCGGCGGTTTTCGCTTTTTGCCAGCTTTATCGTGCTGAGCCAATCGATCCTGATGTCCATCCTGCTGCCCGGCTTGTAGGAGACTCGTCTTTCCGGCGGGAAGGGCAAGCTTCCACAGGAGAGGCCAGCCAAATGCGAGAGACGATCGAATCCCAACTATACAGCCGCGAAGCCATCGCGGCGCGCGTGAAGGAGTTAGGCGAGCAACTCTGCCGCGACTATGCCGAAACCAACCCTCTGATGGTGGTGGTGCTCAAGGGCTCGGCGATGTTCGCCTCCGACTTGTTGCGCGAAATGCCGATTGACCTGGAAGTCGACTACATCGGCACCAGCTCCTATGGCGATGCCACCGAGTCCTCTGGACACGTGCGTATCGTCAAAGATATTGGCGCCAGCCTCCAAGGGCGCCACGTGGTCATCCTTGAGGACATCGTCGATACTGGCCTTACCCTGGATTATCTGCTGCGTACTCTCAATCTGCGCGAGCCGGCCAGTCTCAAAATTTGCGCTCTTCTGGATAAACCCAGTCGCCGCCGGGCCGAAGTTCCCGTCGACTATATCGGGTTTTCCATCGACGACCACTTCGTCATCGGCTACGGCCTGGACTATGCCAGTCGCTACCGCAACCTGCCCTACATCGGCGTACTCAAGTTAGAGCAGGAATGACGCAGCACCAACTACTGTTGCGTTTACAAGATCTTGACGGACAAATGGCGCGGCTGGACGAGCAGCGTCAGCGCAATGGCCTGAGCGCCTACGAAGAGCGCTTACAGCGGATTCAGCAAGATTACGCAAGGAAATCCGAGCGGTCGCGTGTCTTGCAAGAGTTCCTGGCCGGAAGTCAGCTTCTTGAACTGGAGAAAGAGATCTCGGCCCTGGAGGCCAGCACGGAGAAGTCGCAGTTGGGTCCGCTCCAGCAGCGGAAGGCCGAACTGGAGGATGAGACTCTGAATGGCATGCTGGAACTCGAAGAACTAGAGCCACAGCTGCCGCAATTGCGCGAAGCTCTGGCCGAGGTGGAGGGCGAACTGGCCGAAGCCCGGCCCGAGGAACAGGAGCGGCTGGATAATCTAAGCATGCGGCTGGAGGCGATGGCTCGAGAACGCTCGGAACTCACCGCCCAACTTCCTGCAGAAGTAATTCAGGCTTACGCTAAAACGGGGCGGGTGGATGAGGTCAAGCAGGGCCGTTGCCGTTGCCGCCTCGAGGTGCCAGACCACTATCTGCGCCAGCTTCGTGCTGGTCACGCCTGGGTGTGCAACACCTGCGGGTCGTTGCTGGTGCAGACCCTCACGCCCTAAAGGGGTTTCTTGGAAACCAGGGCGATCACCGTAATATTGTCGCGTCCGCCCGCTTCCAGGGCCCCTTTGACGCAAACCTCGGTCAGTTTTTCCGGATCGCCGGCAAATTCTTTGACCCATTCCTGGAGTTGCTCAGCGGACACCTCGCCGCAAAGCCCGTCGCTGCATAGCAGCACAATGTCTCCGCTCTCCAGGGACAGGATAGAAGGCTGGTGATGACTGTCCTGCTCGTCACTCCAGCGCGGCTCCAGCACCAGGCGCTTTTCCTGCACCCCGCCGCCCAGACTCGAGGTCAGGCGCGAACGCATCGGATGGGTGCGCGCCTCTTCCGCGGTCAGCAGTCCTTCTTCCTGTAGATAACGGACCACGGAATGGTCTCGGGTCTGGTAAAGAAGTTCGCCTTCGCGAAAGTGATAGAGCCGGCTATCTCCCGTGTAAAGATGGACGCACTCTCCGGGAAAGCACACCGAAGCCACTCCGGTGGTGCCCATGGTGGTCAGGCTGGTGTCGGCCAGAGCCTTTTTGCGAATGGCTTCGTCCGCGTCCACAAAACTGTTTTCCAGTTGCTCGTAAAGGCGCACTTCGGGGGGGCGCTGGGTCAGCGACTCAAAAACCGTTTGCACGGCGATCGAGGCGGCCTGGGAGCCGCCCTGGTGCCCGCCCATGCCATCAGCGACCATGGCTACAAGTGCCCCGCCATCTCCCCAATTCGGCACCACTTCTAACAAAAAGCGGTCCTGATTCTCTTCGCGAACCCGTCCCCGATGGCTGCGCGCAAAAGCGTCAACCCAGACGGGCTCTCCTAACTGTATCCGCTTAGTTGTCTCGATGTCTTCGAAGCCGGCCATGGCCAGGCTTTTCTACGCCCACCTGCCATACGCCTACCGGTCAAGCCTGCCTGTTAACACGTTTGTAAAGATTTTTGGGAAGCCAGCGGATATACCGTAGTAGAGCCCGTCGCACCTCGGTCCGCGGGTACACGTAAGGTGGTGAAGTCCTTGAGCGTTCCTACCCGTCTTTTTGACGACTGGTCTCCCGAACCGTCCCGTCAGGCCCCTTCCCAAGGCGGCGTCGGCGGCGCCTCCCACTGGTCGAGTCTGCGCCAGGCCAACGACACCCGGCAACTGGCGGACCGGGCCCGTAGCTACATCCTCTCAATGCTGCACCAGGAGAGCGGGCCCCGCTACCCCGGCCAGTAAGACTTTCGTGGCACCCCCTCAGGACCCAAGTCATTCCCCTCCTCGATGGGGCTTGCTGGCCGTCCTATCGATGGTTTGGCTGGCGGTCGCCCTTGGCTGGTGGCTTTCCCCCAGCACTCCCTTCGCGTCCTGGGAAAACTCCTGGTTGGACCAACTGCAGCGCGCCCGGCTTCGTCTGCGCGGGCCTGAGCCCACGGACTCTCGATTTCTGCTGATCGCCATCGATGAGGAAACGCTTGAGTATCTGGCCAAGCCCCAGATTTTTTGGCTGGGCGATTTTGCCGATCTCAGTCAGGGCTTGCTGGACGGGGGGGCGCGCGCGATCGCCTTTGACGCCATCTTTGCCAATCCGAGCCAGGGGGTGAGTCCGGCGCTTCAGGCCGAATTGGAAGAACAACGTCTCAAGTTTCTCCAGGTGCTGGCCTCCGGCAAGGTGGCCCTCGGCTATTTGCCGGACGATACCCGTCTGGGGGTGCACAATCATCCTGACCTGGAGGCAGTTTGCGAAAGCTTCCACAACCTCTGCTCCCTGGGCTTGATCGCCGACCCCGACGGATTTTATCGGCGCCTCTATCCGACTTTGCCCGGGAAAGAGAAACCGAACCCCAGCCTTGCCCTATGGCTGGCGGAGAAGTTGGGCTCCCAGGTGGTGCTCAATGGAGGACGGCTGCGGCTGGACGGTCGGTCTGTGCCGCTGGAGGGTAGTCCTCCACAGACGTCGGTGCGCTCGGCCTACCGCGACCCCGAGCCCTCCTTTGTATCGGCTTCGCTGCTGTTGCGCCAGCTGCGCTCAGGTCAAGAGCTCGCTCTGGCCAAAGACAAAATCTGTCTGATTGCACCCACCGCCACTTCTTTGGGGGACTTCCGGCCCTCCGTTTACGACGACCTGGCCAGTAAGCGCGATCGGGGCGGCACCATGGGGGTGGAGCACCACCTGGCGGCCGCCCACACTCTGCACCGGGGTACTTACATTCGCGTCTATCCTGCCTGGCTGGGTGGGTTGTTAAGCGGTGTGCTCTGTCTGATGATGATGGGGTTGGGCTACGCGGCCGTAAGTTGGTGGTGGCCGGCGGCGACACTGCTGGCGCATCTGCTAGCGGGCATCGTAGCCTTCGCTTTTAGTAACGTCTGGCTGCCGTTTTGGGGCCCTCTGCTGGCGGGCCTTTTCGGCTATACGGCTGGTTATCAGTGGCGCTATTTGACGGTGGAGCGCCAGCGCCGCCTGACCGTGGAGCTTTTTTCTCGCATGGTCTCGCCTCAAGTGGTTGACAAGGTGCTTTCCGACCCGGGCCTGCGCCAACTGGGCGGCAACCAGAGGCGCGTCACGGTGCTTTACACGGACATCAATGACTTCACTCCCATGTGTGAGCGCCATACCCCCAGCGAAGTCATCGTCTTGCTCAACCAGTATTTCGAGGAAATGGTCCAGATCATCTTTCGCCGAGAAGGCATGCTGAAGCAATTTGTGGGCGACGAGATTATGGTCATTTATGGGGCTCCTGTCGAGCAGCCTGATCATGCCGCCAGGGCAGTGGAAACCGCCCTGGACATGCTGGAGCGATTGACCGAGATGGAGCAAGCCGCTGGCGGAGAGGACGGCTTTTTCGACATCAAGGTCGGCATCAATACCGGCGATGTGGTGGTCGGACACGTAGGGTCGGACAAGCATATGGAGTATGCGGCGGTGGGCGATGACGTCAATCTGGGCGCCCGAATCATGGGCACCACCAAGAAACTGGGAGTGAAGATTTTGGTAAGCGAAGTCACCAAGCGAGAAGCGGAACCGTTGCTGCCGCAGGTGGAGTGGATTTCGCACGGGGTTCAGAGTTTTAAAGGCAAGACCGCACAGATCGAAGTCTTTGAGGTGCGGCGCAGGTCTCAGAGTGAGTTGTTAGTCGGCTAACTCGGCAATATCTTCTTCGCCAAGCTCTTCCGGCTCTACGTCCTCAACGGGAGCGGGCAGGGCCCTGGGCTGAGCTTCGGGCAGCGTTCCGAACTGGATGAGCAAGGCTCCGCTTTCGATAGCAAAACGCTCCACCTTCAGCTCTGCCTTGACGGGTATCTTGCTCCAAGGGTTGATCCAGACGTTGTCGCCGGAAACGGAGAGCAACTCGGCGCGCTTGTTGGCCACCTTCTGCACGCCCATCATGATGAAGGGGCGAGCCATCTTCGCCAATATCTTCACGATGTAGATGCCGAACTGATTGTCACGAGTCGAGAGTTGAATTTCCACGGGCACCTGCATAGGCAAGGGGCCGAGCTTGAGTTTGAGGTCCAGGCGCATGGTGCTATCGATCAGGGCGATGTCGATGTTGTGCACCGAAGAAGGAATCTTTTCGCGAACTACGTCGATGACGCGGTTCATCATCATCTCCAGCACGCGAATGCGCACGTCCTGGAGGCGGATGGTGGCTTCCCCGAGCGCCTTTTTCTTGTCTTTCTGGCGCAGATCGAAGTTCAGAACCTCGAGTTTGAGGGTGGTCGTCTCCTGCATCAGTTGGCCTACGAGTTTGATGCGGCAGCTCTCCATGGTGACCTGGAGGTCGACTACCTTGAGGGGGGACAATTTGATCTGGATGCGCAGGTTGCGCACTTCTACTCGGTCCAACAAGATGCCGAGCTTCCCCACGACCGGGTTCTTGGCCGTCTTGGCGGCGCGTCCCCAGAAGGCCGGCGCTATACTAAGGTCCAAATTTTCGAGAAGGACCGTGGCATAGAGGTTCAGGTCGGCCGGATGGGGCAACTGCACCTTTTCCACGGTCACCTGAATTTGCTCCAGGCTGAGACCTTCGGCCGCTTCCGTCTTCAACAGAATCTGATCAATCGAAGCTTTGACTCCGACAGCCTGGTCTCCCACCGAGGAGAGCCCTATCTGTAGCTGCTGAAGTAGAATCGTGTTGACGAGGTCGAAAACCGGCTGCAGCTTTTTCATCAGGCGACCTTGTCCGAACCGCCACTGCCGCTGCCACTACCGGAACTGGGGCCAGAGGAGTCTCCTGAAGGCTTCGACTCTGCTGGCTTGCTCTCGCTGGTAGCGCTCGTGTCAGCCGGCTTACTTTCGGGCGTGCTGGACTTGGTGGAGGAGGTCGAATTGGCGCTGTAGTCGTTCTTGTGGAAACCAGTGCCTTTGAAGATGACGCCCACCGGCGCAATCACTTTGATCAAGGTATCGGTCTGGCAGTGTGCGCAGGTCTTGAGCGGCGCGTCGCTGGCTTTCTGTAAAGCCTCGCAGTATTCGTTGCACTCGGTGCATTTGTAGACGTAGATGGGCATGATGCACCTAATTGCCCAAGGATCGAACAGGGCAAACATCTTGACAGTGCTGATGTAGCTGCCTATAATCCCCAAGCGGTCCGAAAGGACCATGCCGTAGACAGCAGGAGCTTAAGCTTAATCTGGAGGACTCTCTGAGACCTCCAGGAGACTTCTTCAGGAAGCCTCCATCCTGCCGAGGCGATGATGTTTTGAAACCAGCGGTCTCACGGAGACCGCAGGTCTCCAAATCTCCTCGTTCTTTTTGCTGCCCACGGCCCACTTAGAGGAGAT
>JALHOV010000224.1 GCA_022842865.1 Vulcanimicrobiota bacterium
TGCAGAAGGAACCCCCACCCAGCCTGCGAACTCGCCCGCTCCTATGGAAAACGAGAAATTTACTAGTGAACTCTCCAGTACCTTCCGTGAGTATATTCTGCTGCCTCGCTGCACGCGCCACGATCAGGGAATCGCACAAGTCGACCTGTCCACTCGCATCACTCACGACTTACGCCTGAACATCCCTTTCATGAGCGCCGCTATGGAAGCGGTGACGGGAGATCGGCTGGCCATCTCGCTGGCGCAGCACGGTGGGATGGCCGTCATTCCGGCGGGTAATGTACTGGCTGAAGACCAGTTGGATATGGTCAGGGCGGTCAAGCGATTCAAGGCGGGCTTTGTCGAGAAAGTGATCACGGTTTCCGATGACATGCCGATCCAGAAAGTGATCGACCTTGAGCGGGTGCATGGTTACTCAACTTTCCCCGTGGTGGACAAGAAAGGCAAACTGGTCGGTCTGCTGACCGAGAAGAAGTATAACCCATGGCGCGATGCCGAGCTGTTGGTTAAAGAGCGGATGCTTCCGCTGGAGAAGCTTGTGGTCGGCAAGCACGGGATGTCGCTGGGCGACGCCAATCGGCTCATCTTTGAGAGCGGCATCGGTGTGTTGCCTGTTGTGGATGAGAAAGGCTTGCTTAGAAGTGTGGTGTTCTTCAGCGACATCCGCCGCTCTCATCAGTTCCCGTCCGGTGTGGTCGATGCCCAGAAGCGCTTGCGCGTGGCCGGAGCGATTTCAACCCATCCAGAGGACCAGGAGCGCGCCAAGAACCTGGTCGATGCCGGAGCCGACGTGCTTGTGGTGGATGCTTCCGACGGTTTTTCGGAGTATATGCAAGATACCATCAAGCGGCTAAAAAAACTGGGCGTGCCCGTGATAGCCGGCAACGTGGTCGACCAGGCCGGCTTTGACTATCTTGTGGAACAGGGAGCCGATGCGATCAAGGTAGGCATCGGTTCCGGCTCGATCTGCACGACTCGCCGCGTCAAAGCGATCGGTCGCGGACAGGCTACGGCCGTACATCAATGCGCCCTGGCCCGTGACCGTCACTTCAAGAAGACGGGCAAGTATGTGCCCGTTATCAGCGACGGCGGTATTGAATCCAGTGGTGACATGTCGGTAGCGTTGGCTCTGGGAGCGGATGTATTGATGATGGGTAAGTATTTCGCCGGGTTCGAAGAGAGTCCGACCACCAGCTTCATGAAGCGCTTGCCGGTGATGTTTTCCGGCCAGTTGGCGGAGGTTGAGGTCACCGTCAAGCCTTATTGGGGCGAGGCTTCGCCCCGGGCCAAGAACGTCAAGCGTTACCAGCAGGACGATCCGCGCAGCTTCGTCATCGAAGGCGAGGAAGGCTATGTGCTCTATAAAGGGAGCCTGCACAAAGGACTGCCGCGAGAGCTGATGGCTATCAAGGGCACGCTGTCTTCGTGCGGTTGCTCAAGTCTGGAAGAGTTTTATAAAGAGGTCAAGTGCGAGAGGCAAACCGTCGAGTCCGTCCGTGAGGGCGGCACCAGCATCTTCCGCGCGTAATAGAAGGAGAAAACCATGAAGAGACCCAGCGTGCTCATTGCCGGCGCCCAGTTTGGCGACGAAGGGAAAGGAAAGATTGTCGATCTGCTGGTCCAGAAAGGCGATTTGGATGTGGTGGTTCGTTTCAACGGCGGCGCCAACGCAGGTCACACCATCGTTCTTGATGACGGCAAATATCCGCTGCATCTGATTCCTTCCGGTATTTTGCACAAGGAGACCATCAACATCATCGCCGCCGGCGTGGTGATTGATCCGCTCTTCCTGGTGAAGGAAATCGAGAATTTGAAGACTCGCAACATCGGTTGTGACAACCTCTTTATCTCCGACCGGGCTCACATGGTGATGCCCTGGCACCGGGCCATTGATGCTCAGCAGGGCGGGCGTTTGGGCACGACCGCCAAAGGGATCGGTCCCTGCTATGAAGATCGGGCCGGTCGGCGCGGCCTTCGAGTGGGCGACATGATCGATGAGAACGGCCAGATTGACCTCGAGCACTTCTCTCAGCGCGTGCGAGAGGTCTGCGCCGAGAAGAACAACCTTTTCCAGAAGGTCCACAATCTGGAGCCGCTCAGCGCCGACGAGATTATCGCCGATTTCGTCAAAGCGGCCGAGGTCATCAAGGGAAAAGTGCGCGACACTGGTGCTCTGATCGCTCGCCTGATCCATGAAGGTAAGACTTTTCTCTATGAAGGCGCTCAGGGCAGCCTGTTGGATGTGGACTGGGGCACCTACCCCTACGTCACCTCCTCGAGTGTGGGTCTGGCCGGATGTTACGTTGGCACCGGCAACTGTGTGCTGCCGGAAGTGCGCATGGGCGTGGTCAAAGCATATGGCACGCGGGTTGGGGAAGGTCATTTCCCGGCCGAACTGGGCGAATACGATCGCATTAAAGAGCAGGACAAGGTCGCGCCGGGCGGCAGCTTGCCGCACCTGACGGCTGAGGAGAAGACCCGGGCCATGAATGGCGATGACTATTTGATGGGCCGTTGGTTGCGCGCTGTCGGCGCCGAATACGGTACCACCACGGGACGGCCGCGCCGTTGTGGCTGGTTGGACATCGTGGCCGTGCGCCAGGCCGTGCGGATGTCAGGACTGAATCAGATCGCTCTGACCAAGCTGGACGTTCTCGACGGGATTCCCAAGCTCAAGGTTTGCGTCGCTTACAATTACCGGGGCCAACGCACCACCGACTTTCCGGCGCGTATCCACCACCTGCAAGACTACACCCCAGTTTTTGAGGAACTGGAAGGCTGGGACAGTCTGGGCAAGGCGACCAGTTTCGATGAATTGCCTGAGCAAGCCAAAACCTACGTGAAGAAGCTGGAAGAATGGATCGGCGTGCCGATCAAGATCGTTTCCGTCGGAAGTCACCGTACCTCCAGTCTGTGGCGTTAGAGGAGCTTCTCGACCAGCAGCGACTGGACGGCAGCTGGCCGGGTGGCACCGCGCGAGCACTTTGCCTGCTTGCCGAACACGGGTATAGCCAGCATTCAGCCCGGGCAAGAAGGGCGCTAGACCATCTGTTTCAGCAGCAGCAGGCGGATGGTTCCTTTGGAGATGAAACGGAACTTGTGATCGATGCCATGCTGAAAATGGGACTATCCCGGCAACATCCGGTGGTCGAGGCGGCACTCCGATGCTTGTCTTAGTCACCGGAGGCGGCGGATTTGTGGGCAGTCACCTGGTGCGCGCCTTGCTGGGCAAAGGGCATCAAGTGCGAGTTTTGGCTCGTTCCCCTAAGAGTGTGGAGATTCTGCGTGACCTGCGCTTTGAGACCGCCATTGGGGATCTCAAGGATCGAGATTCGCTCCGGGCCGCCGTCCGAGATTGCCAGCGCGTTTTCCACTGCGCCGCCGATTATCGGCTCTGGTCGCGCAACTACCGTGAACTTTATGAGAACAATGTGGACGGCACGGAGAATCTGTTGCGCGTTTGCAAAGAGCAAGGCGTCAAGGATGTCGTCTACACCAGTTCGGTCGCCGCCATTGGAATTCCTAAAACCGGACGTCCGGGCGAAGAGACAACTCCTGTCAGCTTGGATGACATGATTGGTCACTACAAGCGGTCCAAGTTTCTGGCCCAGCAAGTGGCTCAAGACTTCGCCAAGGATTATCCCGTTTACATCGTCAACCCCTCGACCCCCATCGGCTCTCACGATTGGAAGCCGACCGCCACCGGTAAGCTCATCGTGGATTTTTTGAACGGCAAGATGCCCGCTTTCGTGGACACCGGTCTGAACCTGGTGGCGGTGGAGGACGTGGTCCAAGGCCACCTGCTGGCCCCAGAAAGGGGGCAGCCCGGTCGGCTTTACATTCTGGGCCATCAGAACCTGACGCTGGAGCAAATCCTGCAGAAACTGGCATCGCTGACCCACAAAAAGGCGCCTAAAGTCAAGCTGCCCTACGCCTTTGTCTATGCTATCGCCTGGGCCGAGAATTTTGTGACCGGCACTTTGCTGAAACGAGAGCCCTATATTCCTCTCGAGGGGGTTAAGATGGCCAAGAAGCGGATGTGGTTTGCCAATGACCGGGCCGTCCAGGAACTGGGATTTCGTCCTACGCCAGTCGATGCTGCTCTGCAGCGTGCCATCGACTGGTATCAGACCCATGGATACGCCCCGCTGTGAAATCCGTCGGCATCCTGGTGGCCATGTGGGAAGAGTTCACCCCCCTCCGCAACCACTGGAAACTGGACTGGACCGGTCCGGGAGATTTTTTTACCGGCAAGTTCGCAGGGTTGCGCCTCCAGGTGGCTCTGAGCGGGGTGGGGCCGCGGCATGCGCGTCGGGCCGTGCAGGATTTGCTGAAGCAGGGCCAGCCAGACGTGCTGATCAGTCTCGGGTATTCCGGCGCCCTGAAGGACCATCTACAGCCCGGGGATGCCATCCATGCGCAGGAGATCGAGACCAGTGAAAAACGAGTCTATCGCTGTGACCACGCGGGGCATCGACTGCTCAGCGTGAGCAAGCTGGCTCCTTGCAAGGAGAGCAAGCGTCTGCTGGCCGAGAATCATCCTGAGGCTTACGCCGTTGACATGGAGAGTGCGGTGGTGGCCGAGGCGGCCGAGAGTGCCGGCTTGCCCTGGCGGGCCCTGCGTATCATCATTGACCCCCTGCACAGCAACTTGCCCATCGATTTTAACCGCTGCGTAAGCTCCAAAGGGCAGACGGTGCCGGCCAGGTTGGCCAGGGAGATTCTCACCCACCCGAGGCAGATTCCGGCCCTCCTTGAATTTGGAAGGTGGGAGAAGCGGGCCCGGCAGCAGCTCATACAACAAAGCAGTCGACTTCTGGAAGCGATCAACTCATGACTCTACTCTGGCTCCTTTTGAGCTTCGCAATCCTGTATCAGTGGGCAACCTTTTATCTGGTGGAGCGTTTTCGCCGCTTTGAGCTTGAGCCACCAGCGCCGTTTAAACCAGACTTTGCGGTCAGCCACTTGAAGACGGTGCACGGGCGCCAGCCGCGCTCGGAGACCAATTGGCGCAGTTACATCGACCAGGACTACCGTGGTGAACAAGAAGTCGTCTTCACTATCGGAAGAATTGGCGATGCTTCGGCGGACCTGGCGCGCGAAATTGCTCAAAAAGATCCGCGAGTCAAGGTCGTTGAGGGCGACGCTTCTGGCAACGGCGCCAATCCTAAGGTGGCCAGCATGATTCAGGGTTGGCCGCACTGCACGTTGCCCTACATCCTCAGCACCGACTCCGACATGCACGCTCCGCCCAACTACATGGACAAGATCATGGCTGGCTTTGAGGATCCCAAAGTAGGAATGGTCACCTGCTTGTATTGTATCCAGCGCGTGAATTCGCCGGCTCTGGCCATGGAGGCGTTGAGCGTGTTGGACTTTTCCACCAGTGTTCTGGTGGCTCGGGCCATCGAAGGCATGTCTTTTGGACTGGGGGCCAATATGGCTTTCCGGCGCGATGTCCTTGAGTCGATCGGCGCCTTTGACGTGCTCGGCGACTATCTGGCCGAAGACTACCAGTTGGGCAACCGCATCACCAAGGCCGGTTGGAAAGTAAAGCTGGCCGGCATGGTGGTAGAAGATGTGCTGCCCGGCATGAAGCTCAAGGAGTATTTACTCCACCAGCTTCGCTGGATGCGCACTTACCGGATCTCAAGGCCGGGTGGCCACTTCTCCTTCATCGTCACCCAGGGGGCTCTCTGGGCCACCCTGATCCTGCTCTTCCAGGGTTGGACCTGGCAGAGCGCCCTGGCGCTCTGGCTGTGGTGGGGAACTCGTATCAAGGCCACTCTCCACAACTGGAAGGTGTTTGGGGCGGTGGAGGCCGAGAAGTGGATCGGCTGGCTCATCCTCAAGGACTACTTCTACCTGATGTTGTGGGTTTGCAGCCTGGTGGGTGACCAGGTGCGCTGGGGGCCGCGACTGCTCAAGCTCTACCCCGACGGGCGTATGAAGGTGCTCAAACGGTTCGACATCTAGCACCTCGTAGAAATAGACGATTTCGTAGCCCCAGGAGAAGAGAAACTCGCGACGGTCGTAGGCTTTGAGCAAAGCATGCTCGGCCTGTCGGCCCACGCACACCCAGCGACTGCCGGGTTGCAGCTGTTCGACCAGCACCAGCAGTTCATCCCAGGTGTCTTGCGAGAAAATCGAGCCGGCGATGTAGACGACGTCGGCATCAAACAGTTCGACCAGGGTAAAGTCTTCCAGCAAGAACCGCGCATTGCAGCCCAGGCGACGGGCAATGCTGGTCCCGAATCGAATGTAGGTCGGCAGCAGGTCCACGCCTACGGCTTCGGCTCCGAACCCTAGTGCGGCCGTAAAGACCATTTTGCCTCGGCCGCAGCCCAGGTCGTAGAACTTCTCGCCTTTCTGCAGTCTGGCCAGTTGGCAGATTTCCAGACCGGTAAAGTAGGGAGTCTCTCCGAATCGAAAATCCGCGAACGGGCGGTCCGAAAGCGGGCGTCCCTGGAGATAGATATCCAGCGGCAAGAAGCGTAACAAATAGTAGACCCACATCAGCGCTTCTACCGGGATCAATGAAGGAACCCCGAGCAGTGCGGGCACTTCTCGGGGTCCTTGGAAAAAAACGGTGAGGGCTTCTTTTAGCCCGCCACGAGGCACGAACTTACTTACCGGTGAGGTTCCAGTAGGCCATCTCGGCCATGCCCTTGAGGCTTTTGGAGGCGGCTTCCACCGCGCTGAACTCGAAGCCGGAGTGCATTTTGCAGTTGGCGCAGCGGCGATCCTGGCGAGTCTCCCAGTAATCCCAGTTCATCTCGTTCCAGAAGGTGTGGAAGTCTTCGAAAAACTTCTCGCCGATAAGATAGCAGGGACCCTTCCAGCCGAGGGGGGTGTAGTTCACGGTAGACCAGGGCGAGCAACGCAGCTCGATCAGGCCAGCGGCGAATTCCAGGAAGGTCGGGGTGGCCGTCAGGCGGTAGCGGTAGCAAAGCTCGCGGACCCGCTTGAACTTCACGTGAATCTGTTCTTGCGTCATGAAAACGTCGTTCTGGACGCTTTCGTAGTGGTAGCCGGGAGCGATCAGCAAACCGTCGATTTTGATGGAGGCCAGCAGTTCGCACAGGGCTTCCACTTCATCCATGTCCGTCTGCTTGTAGATGGTGGTGTTGGTCAGAGTGACGTAGCCACGCTTCTTGGACTCCTTGATGGCCTCCAGAGCCTTGTCGAAGACGCCTTCCCGGTCGCAGACGTAGTCATGGGTCTGCTTCATGCCGTCGAGGTGGACATTGACGAAGAGCTGCTTGTGGGGCGGGATGACGTCGAAAAGCTTCTTGTCGCAGAGCAGGGCGTTGGTGCACAGGATGATGTGCTTGCCCATATCGATCAGGCCCTTGATTAGCTCGGGCAACTCCGGGTAGAGCAGCGGTTCGCCACCGCACAGCGAGACGGTGGGAGCTTCGGCCAGGCGGGCGGCTTCCAGGCACTTCTCGACCGAAAGGCGGTCCTTGAGCTTGCCGGTGTGGCGCTCGGTCGAGCAGCCAATGCAGGCCAGGTTGCAGGTGTAGAGAGGCTCCAGCATCAGCACCGTGGGATAACGCTTGCGTCCTTTGGCGCGCTGGCCAATCATATGCTTGGCGTTATTCATAACAAAATCGAGTGGAAACCTCATTGAAAACCCTCACCACTTGAATAATTTTACCGGAGCGAGGAGTTAGTGTCTCATCGCCAATATCCCCTTGAATCCCACAAAAAATGTTAAGCCAAACCAGAAAAGAAAAAAACCGGACCAGAGGCCCGGTTGCATACTGAGTTTCAGAGGGAGTGACATTGGACTTGCAGGCAAGTCCAGCTCACGGGACCAGAGACTGTGTGAGCTGAGTTCAGACTACTACGGGCCAAAAAAGCCGGAGAGAATTTTGCGCCTCAGATGTTAACTTTTGGCTGCTCTTTTCCAAAGAGGGCAGGGCTGGCAGATTGGGGAAGGGGACGACACCCTTGGAACCTGGGGGTGGGGGGCTTTTAGGGGATCGCGTAGCTCTCCTAGGAAATTGGTGGAGGCTGAATTGGCTAAGCGTAGTCGCTTGAAAGTTACCAATCTGGATGGACCGGGCGAGGAGGTCAAAAGACCCGCCAAGAATGGCGCGGCCGTCGTTCCTACCGGCGATTGGGCCGATGTGAAGCTTCCCAAACCGGGCAGTCAGGAAGAAACGGACCGGTTCGACGAGCTCTACGCCAAGATGCCGGCGCTGTGGCGCAACCTTAGCGCTGAGGGGCACATCCCCCAGACGGTGGTGGTGGTGCCTTCCATGTCTTTGGACCCGGAAGAGTTGACCAAGCTCAAAGGTGCTCAGCACTACGAAGAGCGCATGCTCTTCCTGCTGATTTTGCTCAGCTCACCCAAAACCCGGGTGATTTTCGTCACCTCCGAGCCCATCCACCCGTTTATCATCGACTACTACCTGCAACTGCTGCCCGGCATTCCGTTTTCGCACGCGCGCGCCCGCCTGGAGCTATTCGCTGTCTATGATACGTCGCCCAAGTCGCTTACTCAAAAGATCCTCGACCGGCCCACGCTGCTGCGGCGTATTCGCAAGGCCATCGGCAATGACCCCAACAGCCATCTGACCGTTTTCAACGTGACCGAGGCCGAGAAAAGTCTTTCGGTGGCGTTGGGGATCCCGCTGCTGGGGCCCGACCCCAAGCATCTGGCCTACGGAACCAAGAGCGGTTGCCGCAAACTCTTTCGTCAGGCGGGGATCCCCGTGTCGGAAGGCTTCGAGGACCTGAAGAACGAGGACGATATCCTCGATGCCATCTACAAGCTCAAGAAGAAGCGCCCCGGCATGAAACGCGCCGTCATTAAGATCAATGATGGCTTTTCCGGAGACGGCAACGCCATTCTGCCTTTGGGCGCCATCTCGGACTGGAGTAAGAAAGCTGCCTGCATTAAGCAGCTCCGCGACATGGTGCGCACGCAGGCGCGTTTTCAGGCTCCCGGGATGCACTGGGACGGTTACGTCCGCAAATTCGAGCAGATGGAAGGCATCGTCGAGGAGTTCATCGAGGGCGATGACAAGCCGTCTCCCAGTGTCCAATTGCGTATCACTCCCCTGGCAGAAGCGCAGATCATCTCGACCCATGACCAGGTTCTGGGAGGGCCAGACGGGCAGGTCTTTGTCGGCTGCACATTTCCGGCGGAACGCGAGTATCAGGATGAGTTGCACGACGCCGGCCTGAAGGTGGGCGAACATCTGGCCAAGGCCGGAGTGGTCGGTCGCCTGGCGGTAGACTTTCTGTGCACCCCCAAAGAAGGCGGGGGATGGGACCTGTGGGCCGTTGAGATCAATCTTCGCGCTGGCGGAACCACCCATCCTTTCCGGACTCTTCAGTTTTTGACGGGGGGGCGCTATAATCACGAGACCGGTCTATTTGAGGCCGGCCACATGAATCCCAAGTTTTACTTTGCCTCTGACAACCTGGAATCCGAGAAATACAAGGGCCTCTTGCCGGAAGATTTGATTGACATCACCACTTTCAACGGGCTTCACTACAACTCGTCCTCGAACACCGGGGTGGTGTTCCACATGATCGGTGCGCTCTCGCAGTTCGGAAAACTGGGCGTCACCTGTGTGGGCGACAGTCCCGAGGAGGCTCGTGGTTTATACCAGCAGACCATTGAAATTCTGGATAAGGCGGTTGATGAGGTCGACTGGATCGTTTAGGCCTTCACCAAATGGTGTAAGACTCGCCGGGGTAACAGCCCCGCAATCTCACCGTGCCTCTCTATGAAAGGCGGATTTAAATGATTATGGCAGATACCGTGCTTTCGGGGAAAGTCAGCAACGAGCTGGAAGAGGAACTCAGGCAATCCGGCCTGATGGGCCCTTTTTTAGACGTGACCAGCCCCCGCTTTATCAAATTTCTTTTGCAGCCCAAGCTGATTATGCGCAGCGACTGGCTCTTCGACCCTCAGCATGAGGTGACCGATCGCGAGGTGCGCTCCTATGTGCTGCGTGCTCCTCACGACTTCGAGAAGGCGGGCGTTTTGCAGCAGTTGATCATCGACCGAACTCAGCGCAAGGCCAGCCTGGTGACTCAGGGCTCCAGCAGATGCCAGACCATCGAGGTGGATCTACGTTCCTTTGATGTCCTGGCCAATAGCTCCAGCGACCGTGTTGCGCAGTAGCTTCTAGATGAGACACACTGCCGAAAGACGGACGGGCGAGGTCCTCAATTTCGCTACCAGTCCCGAGTCCTATACTATCTACATCGACCCCGACATTCGCCTGGATGTGGCTCGGGTACAAAGTAAGCAGGCATTAGGATCGCTCGAGACCTACATGTGGATCCAGGCCGTGCAAGGGTTTTTCGTGCTCTATCAGGACTTGCGCGGAGAGCGACCCGAGCCCTGGCAATTGATCTTCGAGATCACCCCCGACTCATTCTCGAGCTCGTTCTTTCCGTACATTGAGGACGAGTTCTTCCGCCTTCTCGAAGAGTGGCAAAAGGTGGACAGTCCTTCGTTGGAAAATAACGAGGATAGCGGGGGGGGCCTGGGCGGGGAATGAGAGACATGGTTCCAACCGGTTGTTATTAGACGATTTTTTCAGTGAATACTGGCCACGCGAAGAAACCTTAGAGGAAGTTTGGGGCTGGGTCCTGGGCCGTACTCATGGCCATCTTCACCTGGCTGGACCCGTTGGTTGTGGCAAGAGCTGGTTGGTGCGTGGGCTGGCCGTAGGTGCTCAAGAGCGCGGCGCGCTACCGCTTTATTTGGAGCGTTCGCCCGAGGAGAGTTTTACCTCGCTGATCTGGCGCCTGGTGGATTCGACCGAGTTTATGCTGGACACGGACGGCGAAGGTTTGCGTCTGCAGGTTTCTCAGAGACTTTATGAGAGCAGTCCGGCCGAAGCGCTGCTGGCCGCGATGCAGTGGCTGACCCAGGAAGTTGACGGCAGTTTCTTGATCCTTTTCGACGGCTTTGACGAGCCCTCGGAGCTAGCGGAGTTGCCCAGTTGGCGAGATTTCCCCGAAGGAGTCTATCTGCTGACTTCGGGTCGGGCTCGCCATCCCGTGGACCAGTTGGTCTTGCAGCCGGAACATCGGCGCAATGTTGCCGAACTGGAAGGCTACCTGAACAAGCGCCTGCCTGCCGAGCAGGCTAGATACATTCCCGACATCCTCAGACTCAGTCAAGGGAACTGGCGTTGGGCTTATTACTACACGGTTTTGCTGAAATTAGAGGTAGACCCGCTGCCCGAATCGGTGGGCCTGTACGATACCTTGCTGGAGGCGCTGGCCGGCAAGCACGGGCCCGAGCTGTTTCGCAACATTCATCTTGAGGTGCTGCTGCTGCTGGCCGTCGCCCAGGTTCCGGCCAGCCTGGATTTGCTCAAATCCTGGGGAGTACCGGCGGATCAGCTCGGCTTTGCCCTGTTCGAATTGCGTGACTTGCTCTCGACAGATGGGGAAGGTTCCCAGTACGACGCTCTCTTCACCGGCGAACATTATTCTTTGCGCTCCCCTGACTTGCGCGCCTTTTTGCTTGAGAATCCGGCCTGGCGAGATCGAGTCTCTGACTGTCATCGTCGGGCGGTGGCGGCGGTGTGGGATCGCAGCCGGTCGGCTTTGGGGGAGATGCCCCAGGACGTCGATTATTACTCTCGGGCTTTTGCCCAGTATCACCTGGCTCAGAGCGGACGCCTGGGCGATCTCAACCGCTTGATGCAAGATCCCGATATGGTGGAGTCCTGCTGGAATCTCGGCCGCATCGCTCGCGAGCAGGGTTACGAAGAGATTGGGCTGCAGCTGTTTTTGGTGGCGGGCCAGATTTTAGAAGCCCGCAAGGCCGGCAAGAGTAAGCGCCATCTGGCCCGTCTGGCGGAAGTCTATGCGGATTGTTGCCATGCTTTGACCAATCAAGGTCGCTATGCGGATGGAGCGCTCTTTGGCGAGAAGGCTCTGGAGATGCTGCGTCCCCTGGCCAGCGAGGAGTCCAGCGACCCCTTGGAAGGCCTTTTGACTCACTGCCTGTTGTGTCTGGCCGATCCCTACTTATACATGGGCTATGTGCAGCGGGCCTACCCGCTATACGCCGAGGCGCATCAGCGTAGCAGCAAGGAGGGCGGGCCTGAGCAGGCTAAAGCCATTCACGCGCTGCGGGGACTGGCTCGGTCTTCGCGCGCTTTGGGGAAAATCGACGACTCGCGCCGCAACGGTGAGGAAGCTTTGGAGC
>JALHOV010000225.1:0-11587 GCA_022842865.1 Vulcanimicrobiota bacterium
TGTGGGGCGAGATCCTCAGTCGAGTGGGGATTCTCCGCATCGAGATGGGGATCTTCTTGTTTTTCGGGCGCTTTGGGCACCTTGTGGGGTGAGATCCCCAGGCGAGTGGGGATTCTCCGCATCGAGATGGGGATCTTCGAGTTTCTCAGGGGCTTTGGGCACCTTTTCGGGCGCGAACGCAGATACTGGAACCTCGGGGGAAGGGGGCCCGCAGAGTGCGCTCAGATTCGCAGAATGCGTTTAGCAATCTGAGCTGCGCCATCCTGCGGCGGGGCTGGCCGGACCGGACTCCGCTGCGTGGCCTGCTCAAGACTGGGCAGCCAGTTGCCCGCGTAGAGATCGGCCGGCTCGATGCGACTGCAGGCAGTATATCGCTGAATGGCCTCCTCGAGCAGGGCAGCTTCGGCAAAATCATCGCGCGGCACGTAGACGATGGGTTTCTGGTTGGCGATGCAGTCGGAAACGATGCCGAAGCCCGGTTTGGTGACCACGACGTCGGCGGAAGCAACGATATCGCTGAAGTCGCCCTGGCTACGGCGGGCCTGGGGCCAGTCCAGGCGAGTGAAGAGTTCATAAGGCAGGTCGTCGAGGCAGCGCGGGTCGAGATCCAGGTCGTGAAACCAGACCACAGCCCAGGGTTTGTCCGGGTCGGCCCCGGTCTCGGCCGCGATTTCGGCGCGCCGGTTGCGACCCGCCCGGGCCACCAACGGCACCGTTTCGGCGTCTACTCGGATCGGGGCAGAGAAGGGATACTGTAACGCCAGGCTGGCCTGGGAATACCCCGCGCGGAACCAGTCGCAGACCTCGTTCCAGGCCGGATCCTGTTGGGCGAACGGTCGGTAAATGAAGTCCCAGCCAAAACTCGTCAGCGCCACGCCCGGAATCCCCACAAGCTGCGCGGCCTGCAGTGGCAGCGAAGGCGAGTCCACCACCACCAGTCGAGCCTCCGCCAAAAACTCAATCTCGGCCGTCAACAACTGGCCCGACTGAGCCATGATTGCCTGCATCTTGCGCAGAGTGGCCGGCACATCGCCGCGCACGGAGTCTTTCTGGATCAGGCCGCAGTCAAAGGCCCGGCGGCGATAAAGGCCCTGAAAACGGGGACGAAAGAAATCTTCGGGCACCTCGCTTACAATCGCTACGGCCTCGTGTTTCTCGAGTTCGGCGATGACCTCAAGCGATCGGCCGGCGTGCCCAAAGCCATGAGCCGTAATATAGAAAGCGATCATCGCGCGGCCGCTTCCTCTCAAAACTCTGCTTGCCTGCCCCGGGAGCCTGTGCTATATTGCCACTGAAAATCTTGCCGTCTTAGCTCAGGGGTAGAGCAACTCACTCGTAATGAGTAGGTCCGGGGTTCGAATCCCCGAGACGGCTCCACTAAAAAGCCCGTAATCACGGGCTTTTTTCATTCCCTGGCGGAAAGCACCGACTCCAGAAAGCGCAGGGCCCGCACCCCAAACCAGCTGAAGCTCTCCCCGTCCACGAAGGCGTAAGGAAAGCCCAGTTCCTCCAGCCCCTTCCGCTTGCGCAGAAACGGAAAGGGCTCCGAGGAGAACAGCAACAAGGTCGAATCTCGGTCAAACTTCGCAAAGTCCACTACCGGATACTTCTCAACAAACGAAAACACCGGGTATCCCGTCTTGGCCAAAACCGAGCCGATGAAAGTCTCCGGCCCCACCGCCATCCAGGGATCGCGCCAGATGATGTAGACCACCGAGCACACCTCTCCCACTGGCCGCCGGCCCCACTCCACAATCCCTGGCCAACCACCGCAAGGATCAGCGGCCGCCACCGCCGACCAGCGTCCCGACCACTCACGTAAAACCTCATTGCCCAGCAGCGAGGACAAATCAAGCAAGGCCGGAGCCACATCCGCCAGCGAGCGAATATGACTGGCCCACACCGGTAGACCTGAATCGACGCTCATAAAAACGGGATTCTCTTCGCGATCCAGCACCAGCAGGTCCGCCCCCAAAGAACGCACCCGAGGCAAATTCCAGTCTTTGGTGCCCCCCACCCGAACTACAGAGGATGTCGGATGCACGCAGAAACTGGTGCGCCCAACCACTTCCACCCCGGCTTCCAACAAGGTTTCCGTCCAAGAGGGCACCATCGAAATCACTCTCACGATTCAAGACCCGCCGGGCTGGGTAGCAACAAGCCAATGACGCTCACACTTGCACCCACCACACATCCCATCCGCCTGGTCACAGCCGCCTCACTCTTCGACGGCCACGACGCCGCCATCAACATTATGCGCCGCCTGATGCAAAGCGCCGGTGCCGAGGTGATCCACCTGGGCCACAACCGCTCGGTCCAGGAAATCGTCAACTGCGCCATCCAGGAAGACGTGCAAGGAATCGCCATCACTTCCTACCAGGGCGGCCACGTTGAGTATTTCAAGTATATGATCGACCTCATCCGCAAAGCCGGCGCCAACATCAAGGTCTTTGGGGGCGGCGGCGGAACCATTTTGCCCGACGAGATCGAAGAACTCCACAAATACGGCGTCACCCGCATCTATTCGCCCGACGACGGTCGCCACATGGGCCTCGAGGGGATGATCAAAGACCTCCTGAAAAGCTGTGATTTCGAGAAGCGCAGCAGCGACTTCAAGCCTTTCCTGGAGCAGAAAACCCAGGCCGACACGGCCGCCCTCATCACCATCGCGGAAAACCACCGCGACGTGGCCGACCAGCTCAAAGCCCATCTCAAAACCAGCCATTCCCCGGTGCTCGGCATCACCGGTACCGGTGGCTCCGGCAAGTCCAGCCTGGTCGACGAATTCGTGCGCCGCTTCCTGGCCGACCAGCCCGAGAAGAGGGTGGCCGTGCTCTCAGTCGACCCCTCCAAGCGCAAGTCCGGAGGGGCCCTGCTCGGCGACCGTATTCGCATGAACGCGATCGACAGCCCGCGCGTCTTTATGCGCTCGCTGGCCACCCGCCAGTCCAACCTGGCCCTCTCCCGCCACATCGGGGAGGCCGTTCAGATCTGCAGGGCCGCCGGTTACGACCTGATCCTGCTGGAAACTTCCGGAATCGGCCAGTCGGACACCGAGATCACCGAATTTTCCGACGTTTCCCTTTATGTGATGACGGCCGAATACGGCGCCGCCACCCAGCTTGAGAAAATCGACATGCTCGATTTCGCCGACATCGTGGCCATCAACAAGTTCGACAAACGGGGCAGCCTGGACGCCTTGCGCGACGTGACCAAACAGTGGCGGCGCAACCACAATGATTTCAAAAGCGAGGACGTGCCCGTCTACGGCACCATCGCCAGTCAGTTCAACGATCCGGGCATGAACCGTCTTTATGGCGCCATCATGGACAAACTCAAGCTCGGCCACCAGGCTCTGGCCACCGGTAGCAGCGAAAAGCACTGGATCATCCCGCCCGAGCGCACCCGCTATCTGGCCGAAATCGTGGAAACCTGCGAAGCCTACGATGCGCGCGTCAAGGCCCAGGCCCAAATCGCCCGGCGCCTATATCAAATCAGCGGTACCATCCAGACCATCCGAGCCAGCGTCGGCCAAAAGCGCCTGGACATCGTCGAGCCCAAGGGTCCCGGCGACATCGTGCACGTCACCCAGCGTATCGAAGGCGAGCCGGAATACCTCAAAGACCTGGAAGCACTGTATGAGCAACTGGAAAACCAGCTCCACACCGACTGCAAGCAGCTGCTCAAAGAATGGCCGGCCACTCAGCGCCGCTATGCCGCCGCCAAATACCAGTATGACGTGCGCGGCAAGACCATCGAACTCGACCTGGTCAGCGAAACCCTTTCTCACCTGAAAATTCCCAAGGTCGCGCTGCCCAAATACGAGGACTGGGGCGACCTGCTCACCTGGCTGATGCGCGAAGCCCCGCCCGGCCAGTTCCCCTTCACTGCCGGCGTCTTCCCGCTCAAGCGCGAGAATGAGGACCCGGCCCGTATGTTCGCTGGCGAAGGCGGGCCCGAGCGCACCAACCGAAGATTTCACTACGTATCCAAGGGCATGCCGGCAGCTCGCCTCTCGACCGCCTTCGATTCCGTCACTTTGTACGGCGAAGATCCCGATCAGCGCCCAGACATTTACGGCAAAGTTGGCAATTCCGGTGTTTCCATCGCCAGCCTGGACGACGCCAAAAAGCTCTACTCCGGCTTCGACCTGTGCGATCCCAAAACGTCCGTGTCCATGACCATCAACGGCCCCGCGCCGATGCTGCTGGCCTTTTTCCTCAATGCCGCCATCGACCAGGCCTGCGAGAAATACATCCGAGCCAACGACATCCCGTTCACGCCGGCCGGACCCACCTATCAGGGCGAACTGCCGGACGGAAACAACGGTCTGGGCCTCCTGCTGCTGGGCACGTCAGGTGACCAGGTGCTGCCTCCGGACATCTACGCCAAAATCAAAGCCGACACGCTCAAAGCCGTGCGCGGTACCGTCCAGGCCGACATCCTCAAGGAAGATCAGGCGCAGAACACCTGCATCTTCTCGACGGATTTCGCCCTCCGGCTGATGGGCGACATCCAGCAATACTTTATCGACCACCAGGTCCGCAACTTCTACTCGGTCTCGATCTCCGGCTATCACATCGCCGAAGCCGGCGCCAATCCGATTTCGCAGCTGGCCTTTACGCTGGCCAACGGCTTTACGTTCGTGGAGTATTACTTGAGCCGGGGCATGAACATCGACGACTTTGCCCCCAACCTCTCGTTCTTTTTCTCCAACGGAATGGACCCGGAATACACCGTCATCGGGCGTGTGGCCCGGCGCATCTGGGCGCGCGCCATTCGTGACAAATACGGCGGCAACGAGCGGAGCCAAAAACTCAAGTATCACATCCAGACCTCAGGCCGCTCGCTGCACGCCCAGGAAATCGCCTTCAACGACATCCGCACCACTCTGCAGGCCCTGCTGGCCCTCCAGGACAATTGCAATTCTCTCCACACTAACGCCTACGACGAGGCCATCACCACCCCCACCGAGGAAAGCGTGCGCCGCGCCCTGGCCATCCAGCTGGTCATTAACAAGGAATTCGGCCTGTCCAAAAACGAGAACCCCACCCAGGGTTCGTTCGTGGTAGAAGAGTTGACCGACCTGGTAGAAGCGGCCGTGCTCCAGGAATTCCGCTCCCTATCCGAGCGCGGCGGCGTGCTCGGAGCCATGGAGCGCATGTATCAGAGATCCAAGATTCAGGAAGAATCGCTCTACTACGAGACGCTCAAACACGACGGCAAGCTGCCCATCATCGGCGTCAACACCTTCCTCGATCCGCAGGGCTCCCCGACCATCATCCCGCCCGAAGTGATTCGAGCCACCACCGAAGAGAAAGACTACGCCATTGCCGCTCGCGACGCGTTCTGGCAAAAGCACGGGCAGCAGGCCAAAGAGCGACTCAAGGAAGTGCAGCGCGCCGCCGTCCACCACGAGAACCTCTTCGAAAGCCTCATGGAGGCGGCCAAAGTGTGCACCCTGGGCCAGTTATCGGCGGCTCTCTACGAAGTGGGCGGCCAGTATCGCCGTAACATGTAATCTAAACGTATCTCAATAACCGCTGCCGTCTGCGCGAACGACTATGATCGGGTCATGGATATTCGCACTTCGATCATGTTGTTCTCTTGCGCTGTGATTTCGGTTCTTCTGGGACTCATCTCGGTCTGGACCTTTTAACGGGATCAACATTCCCGTACATTCATCCAAGTACCCTCATCCCTTTGAAGCGTGGCAGGCAATGTCTACACTGTGTCCAGACATCCGAAAGGGCACACACCACCATGCTACGTTGGGCACTCTTCTTTTTTCTGGTCGCACTGGTCGCATCGCTTTTCGGATTTGGCGGATTGGCAGCATTCTCGGCCGATATCGGCAAGACGCTGTTGGGCTTCTTCCTCATCCTGGTGTTGCTGGCCATCGCCTTGGGCGGATGGGGCACCCATCGCTTCTTCGGCAGCCATTAGTACTTAAAGCCGGCGCCTTTTGTCTGCCCACGTAGCTCCCCAGGACTCGAACCACAAGGGTGCTCCCAGCGCCGCGACGTACCGCTCCAAGTCAAACGGCTCATAAGCAGGCTCACATTGCTGTAGAACTCGCCTGAGCCGCTCTTGATACTCCAGATCCTGGAAGGGACCGGGCTCTAGTTCCCCCCCCACATAACCGGTGCACTGGAGCCATTCCGACCCGACCCGATCCAGATGCGTGATGGCCAGCCCGTCCACTCCGCCGCAGCAGGCCAGGGCATAGCGGCCCAACACCGCGTCCGCCCAGCCCGTGCGGAAAGCGCCCTGCCAGGGCCCGGTCAAATTGTCCGGTTCCTCCAACCCCAGGTCGCAAGCCGTGGGCAAAGGGCCGTTGCCGTGTCTGGTCATGTAACTGCGCAACACGCCTAAACGCACGACCTCGCCAGAATACCGTTCCAACAAGGCCAGCGCGTTGTCAAAGGTACAGGTCGACCAGGTGGTGTGGGGATGAAAGCCGCGCCACTCGTCCAACAAAACCCCCTGCGCACCCTCGAAGACGACGGTTTCCCTGAAGACGTCTTCGGCCATGGCCACCCCCAGCGACCCGACCAGCTCAATCCATTCCTCGATCAAGGAACGGCTCTCCAATACGGGATCAGGCCCCAGCTCCGACCACTTGCGAGACTGCACGCGCAGCAGTTTGCGCCGCAATAACGCAGGCGAAGAAAGATCGCAAAAGCGAATGGCTTCGTCGGGAAAAGCCAACGAGTCAGCTACCGTCTCCCCCACCCCCAGCCCGCAGGAGCCGTGACGCAAACGCCTCTCGCGAATTTGATTGGCGGCCACGTGGAAAGGTGTGGTGACCAGGGCCTCGGGGGCTACCGTTACCCCGGACAAATCGCGACCCAAAACCTCGGCTTCGCGCAGCAGTCCCCCCGGATGTACGACCATGAAGCGAGACAAATGAGTGCGCACACCCGGCACCAGCGAACCCGCTCCAAATTGGGAAAATGTATGCTTGCGACCGTCCGGAGCCACCACCGTATGCCCGGCCTGGGCGCCGCCGTTAAAGCGCACCACCAGGCGGGCATCCAGTTCCCGCACCAGATAGTCGGTCATCGTTCCCTTGCCCGAATCGCCAAATCCGAGGTCGACAACGATGACCGCCTTCACGGCATCACCGGTTCCAGAGCGGGGACGGCTTCCAAGGTGGCGGCATAAGCACTGACTGCCGATACGATCCGGCCCACCTTCTTGCGGTCCAGGCCCCCGGAGACCAGGTGGCGAGTGAGTTCGTCCAGAGACTTGCCCTCAGTCAAAGCCACCAGCGCAGCCGCCACCAGACAGGTATCCTCCGGGCCCTGCATCACGATAACATGGTCGCCGAAGACCTTTTCCCAGGCCGCCCCGCAACGCCCCAACCGCCCCTTGTCGGGAATCAGGAAGAAGGGGTGATAGGTGCGAGAAAGCTCCTCGACGATCTGTTCCAAAGGCACGTCGGCCGTCAGATCATCGCCTATCAAGTCGCGCACCCAGGTCTTGGACACGGTCGGATACGGGTTCTCGTCGCCGGTCATGAAGAAGTAGCCGCGCTTGGACCGCTTGCCGGCCGCGTCGTGGTCGGTGTGACGAGCGGCGAAATACATGGCCAGGTCATAAGACTCGTAGCCATTGCCCCCGCCGCCCCCTTCCAACCAGCTCCAGGTCAACCAGCGATCCATGTCTTCGGCGGTGGATTCGAACTGACCGACTTGTAGCGGCCCGGCATCGTGGGCGGCATCCCCTACGAACATAAAGCACACCTGAGGGTCGGTCACGCCCGATTCCAGCAGGGTCTTCATAAAATGCGGCAACTGCTTGCGCGCTAGCTGGTCGGGAATCTCGCCCATCGAGCCGGTCACATCCAGCGCGAAGACGATGGGAATAGAGTTGGGATGCTCCTGGCTGTCGCGGCTTTCGCGCATGCCCACTCCTAAGGGATTCATCAGTGGATGAACCTTGGACTGCTGAAAAACCTCGGAGCGACTCTGCGTCGAGCGGGCGTTGGTGATGTTCTGATGGGATTCGTAACTATAGGAACCGTAACCCATGACTTACCTCCGTTAGTGTATTTTGGAAAGTGGGCAAAACTTGCGCGGTCCTAAAACCGCATCGCTTACCCGTTTCAACTCTTCATTGACCTCGAAAGCCGAGCCGCGCGCCGACAGCAGCAGGCGCTTCAAGGGCGCCGGCGTGCTCGAAACCAGAGTCCCGGCGATAGCGCTCAGACCCTCGGCGACATCCAGAGAAGCTCCCTGCCTTAACCCCGACCAGCCACACAGGGCCAATCCGTGGGCATCGGAATGCACCAGCAGATGCTCCGCCCGCAAATTGCCGTGTGCATAGCCCAGACTGTGCAATTCCATCAGCTGCTCCAGCAGGCGATGGCTCAGCCACACGCCCGCCTCGGCCGGCACGCGGCCCGACCAGAAACTCAAAGGTTGTTGAAACTCCCGGCGCCAGCGATAAACCAGCACCCTCTGACCTTTTCCCGAGAGAGCGCAGTGCACCGGCTCGGGCAGCAGATTGCCGAGAAAGCTGTCCTGGCACAAGCGCCGCAAGCAACGCATCTGCTCCCACTCCCGCTGCACATCGCCCACCTTGAGCACCACCATTTCCGTCAGCGGCGTGTCGCGCCTCGCCAGGAAAACGCCGGGCGCCAGACGACCGTGCACCAGATAGCTCAGGTCACCGACCCGAAAGCGGCCCAAGGACGCAACGTGTGCCCGCGGAAGGTCTTTGGGGATTCTCCACAGAGGCAGAGGTCCAGGCAGCGAATCGCAGTATTCACAAGGCAAAGCCAGAGACTGCAACGGTCCGCCGCAGTTTTTGCAACGTTCTATCATAATGCTCATTTTGAGCATTATGCGCCCGAGTAAGTGTCTTGTCAACACCCAGAATTTTTTCAGGGCGCCACCCTAAAATCGAAGAATGAAGATCTACCTGGACCGCGCCGCCGCCCATTACGCCAAACTGGTGCCCACCCACCCCATGGAAAAACAAGAGTTCAGCGCGGCGTTACAGAGCTGCCGAGATCTCACCGACCAGTTTCAGCCCACCGCCGAGATAGAACTCAGCCCACCGGGAGCTCCCGAAAAGAACGGCGGATTGACGCGCACCGAACAGCTGATCAGCCAGGACCTGGTGAATTTCTGGAACTGTCTACCCCAGGCTGGCCACAGCGCCGCGGTGGCTACGGCCGTGCATCATTGCCAGTCGGCGCTGCAATCACGAATTCTGCGCCGGGCCTATCCCGACTACTGGATGTCCACGCCCGGCTCGCTGCAGCAGGACGCGCGCAACGAGGAAAAACTCCACTGCGGAGGCTAGTACCAACCCGTCGTTCGGTAAAGTGCGATGACCACGAAGACGGCCGCCGTCTTTAAACAGGTAATGACGAAAATGTCTTTGTAAGAATCCTTGTGGGTCAGTCCCGTCACCAGCAGCAGAGTAATGACCGCGCCGTTGTGGGGCAGAGTGTCCATTCCTCCGGAGGCCATCGAAGCCACACGGTGTAGGACTTCGGGCGGAACCTGACCGCCCTCCTGAAACTGCTTGCCCAGCGCAGCTAAGGCCAGCGACAAGCCTCCTGAGGCCGAGCCGGTGATGCCGGCCAGAACGTTGACCGAAACGGCTTCGTTGATCAGCGGATCGGAGAAAGCCCCTCCCAGTGCGTTCTTAACCCACACAAAGCCAGGCAGTGAAGCGATGACGCCGCCAAAGCCATACTCCGAGGCGGTATTCATAGTGGCCAGCAAAGCCCCGGCAACGGCTGCCCGCAGACCGTCCTGCAATCCCCGCTGAATATCGCGAAAACCGATGGCCAGGCAAGTCAAAATCCCGGCACACAGGGCGATTTCAATCGACCAGATGGCCGCCACCGTCTTGATCGTGATGACGCCATCGTCGGGCAGCCCGATGGCAGCAAAATCGTAAGTATCGCCGTAAGCACGGGCCAACCAGGGACCCAGCAAGTAGTTGAGGACGGCCACCACCAGCAAAGGCAACAACGCCAATGCGAAGGGAGGCAACACCCGCTCGCGCGCTTCCTCGATGGCGTGCCCCCCATAGCCTTCTCCGGCCTCAAAAGCCCGCTGGCGCTGGCGGGTCAGATAAAGCATGCCGGCCACGAAAACAAAGAGAGCGCCCGTGCAACCGAGCACCGGCGCCGCATAGACGGTAGTGCCGAAAAAGGTGGTGGGAATGACGTTCTGAATCTGGGGGGTGCCTGGTAGAGCATCCATGGTAAAGGTAAAAGCACCGAGGGCTATTGTGCCCGGTATCAACCTCTTGGGAATATCGGCCTGGTGGAACAGATTGTTGGCCAGCGGATAGACGGCGAAAGCCACCACAAACAGGCTGACCCCTCCATAGGTAAGAACGGCGCAGGCCAGCACGATGGCCAGCATGACCTGACGTTGACCCAGTCCCCGCACGATGGTAGCCGAAATGGAAGCGGCCGCTCCCGACATTTCAACAAACTTGCCGAAAACCGCCCCAAGCATGAAGACGGGAAAGAACTTGCGAACAAACTCGACCGCTTTGACCATAAACACATCCGAATAAAAGGGCAGCACGGCCATTGGACCCAGGCTAAGCAGAACGGCCAGCAGAGCGCACAGCGGGGCAAAAAGAACCACCGAGAGGCCGCGATAGGCCACCCACATAAGCAAGAAAAGGGCCAGCAAAACGATCAAAAGTTGCACGGTTTAGCATGCCATGACCGGATTGCCAACCCGTTGCAGAAGTTTTTCTGGGCTAGGCCGCTAGCCTTCACTTGAGTTGTGGTCTAAATTGGCCCACTAACAGCACGCGGGAGTGGAGCCAGTCTGCTGGCGACCGACCGCCTGGCTGGCTGGCTGGCTACCCCGTGGACTTAAGGTCCCGCCGGGGGCCCCCGATGGTCAACGGCACCGACCTGCGAATGGCCAGGAACGGTTGGCTCTTTTGGCCCTATGCCGTGAGCCCCTTCGGGAACTCCGCCGGCTACCGTATGTACTCCGACTCTGGAAATTGGAAGGAAATCTGTAACTTGCTTCCAACCATCTTTGAAATTTTTGAATGAACACGTGAGATTGATCTATGAAGCAATTCGTGGCCCTGGCCTGTGCCCTAACTCTAGTTGGATGCGGCACATCCACTACCGACAACCTGTCCTCCCAGTCAGGGCCTGCCTCAACTCAAGCCACCAACCTCTCTGGCCGGGTCGTCAATGAAAATGGGTCCGGCGTGGCCGGAGTGCAGGTGCTGGCCCAAGAGCGAACCACCAACCAGGCATTCGCGGCCAAGAGCCTCAACGACGGGACTTTCCAGGTCAACGCTCCTCCCGGGACCTACGACCTCTCCTTCGATCTCCAAGGGGACCCGCAAACCGCTACCTGTTTCTATGGTCCTGTCGATAACACCGTGGACAGTGGACGGAATTTCGTTCTGCGAAGTCGAAATGGAAGGAGCGACGATACCGTATTCGGCAAAATCGACCTGGTGCCGGGGACACCGGCTTCCAATCGACGCCTCGAGCTCAGGCCGGGGTATGCCCGCAATTTCGCCGCAGCGGTCCTGCCCGACAGCCTGGCAAGCGCGACCACTCAGGCCGACGGTC
>JALHOV010000225.1:11597-12130 GCA_022842865.1 Vulcanimicrobiota bacterium
GACGGTCGCTTTGAAGTCAATCTTGGTCATCGCAACGAAGTCGGCTTGGACCTGGAGATTTTCGACGGTGGAGGGACCCTGGATGAGTGGGTTAGAGTTGACAAGTTGTCCAAGCCTTGCTACGTCGAAGTCGCCAGTGAGCAGGTTGCGGCCGAGAACCTTCTGCGTGTCAACCAGAGCAACACGGTCGCGACACTGTCGAAAGGCACCGCCGGCGCCGTCGGGCCGGCCATCAATGACCCGTTTCAATTGGACACCAATAGCAATCCTGCCCTGAGCCTGGTGAATGGCATCCTGCCCGTCCAGGCCCGCACCGGATACCAGTTAACGCTGCTCGTGAAAAACCCGGGGGACGCCAGCACAGACTTTCAGAGAGCAATTTTGTCTGGCTCAACCATCATGCTCACGGGCGACGTGGATTTCCCCTTCAGCATTGTCTACAGTTATCAGATCAACTTGAACGCCGGCGCTAAGAGCAACTGGGAGTTCACCGACGAAACCGGTGATACCTACAAACTGTCTGTGATCATCAC
>JALHOV010000226.1 GCA_022842865.1 Vulcanimicrobiota bacterium
CTTCTGCGAGGCCAACTTTGTCGGCCAGCTTTAAGGCCGCCAGCCGCTCCTTGGGCGTGTATCTTCGGGAGCCTTGCTTCTTTTCCACGTGTTCCATCCTCCTTGACGGCCTCTCCGGGCGGAATATGTCAAGCTTCTGTGGCCAAAGTTCCGTTGGAGCCAGCTTCTGGTAAGGTACGCATCGGGTCGTTTATCCAAACGGTGTTGGGCAGCAGCTTGAGGTCGGGCTCACCATTTGGAAATCGCCTTGGGTTGCTCCTGTAGGCCTGCAGTTCGGTCTGGTGCCTTGCTTCAAGGATGGCGCCTGCCGTCCCGAGGTGGACGCTTTCGGGGGTCAGAAAGCAGATTCCTGAGTGGTAGTGGTGACCATTGTAGTGATTAAAAAAGTTGCGACAGAATACCTCGGCGTCCTCGAAGGTTTTGAACCAACCAGGGAACGCCGGGCAGTATTTAACGGTCTTGAACAGGGCTTCTGAGTAGGGATTGTCGTCGCTGACGGTCGGCCTGCCCAGCGAGCGCTCTACGCCCAGCCACTTGTAGAGTTCGCTAACCGTCAGCGATTTCATCGACGGGCCACGATCTGAATGAATTATCAGCTGGCCTGGAACGATGCCTTCACGCTTGCATGCGGCCCGGATGAACTCCGAGGCCAGGTCTTCCCCTTCGCGCTTAGCCAGCATCCAGGCAACGACCTTGCGACTGTAGATATCGATCATAGCGTAAAGGTAGTAAAAAACGCCGCGGACTGGGCCGCGCAAAAGGGTCACGTCCCAGCTCCAGACCTGGCGGGGCCCCGTCGCTGACAACTGAGGTTTGGGATGGCTGGCTTTGCGTCTACGAACCTGGCGGCTGACGGATAAGCCATTCCTGCGCAGCAGTCGATACATGGTTGAAATGGAACAGAAGCGCTGACCACGGTCAAGCAAATTGTGGTAGACCGAGTACGGGGAATAGTCGATGAACTCAGGCGAGTTGAGAATGTCGAGGACCGCCTGTTCCTCGCTGTCGGTCAAAGCGTTGCCCGGTTTCGACCTTGGACTTCCACGCCCCGGAGCGTCGGACTCGGCTTGCGCCTGGCGGTCACGATAACGAGTATACTGTGTTCTGTGCACCCCGAGGGCCCGGCAGGCCCAGCGGACGGAAACTCCCGCTGGGCAATGCCCGAGGGTCGTTAAAAGAGCTGCTTCAACTACGGCTCTGTCATTTTGTCGAGCAAGTTCAAGACTTTTTTTTGGAGATCGATCACGGCGTCCGCCTTCGCCAGCTTCCGCTCCAGTTGCTCAATACGGCGTTTCAGGGCCCGACTGTCTTCCTTCTCCGGCAAATCCTCAGCAGGCAGTGCAACCTCGAATTCTCGCCTCCACCGGCCCACCATCGAGTGGTATAGGCCCTCCTTGCGCAGATAGATGCCCCTGTCCGTGGGAGAGAGGGTCTCCAGCTTTTTCAGCACTTGAAGCTTGTATTTGCTGCTGTGAGTTCTTCTTCGGGTTTTGGCTGCCGCGGCCGATTGCACTTCTATCCCGTTTGGTCCCGACGGCTTGGCCCGGTCCAACACTGTTCCGTTTGCGTAAGTCATGTCGTCACCCTCAGCCAAACCCTTATTGTGCTTGGCTTTTCCTGTTGAATTTTCTTCCGCGGCGCCGGATGGTTGATCATCCTTCAACTCTGATCCCATGAACAGAGTTTAGCTCATGCGGGGGCCAGTCATGAACTCCTTAGGAGATACAAACTGGACACACCCCATCCTGACACGGGGGGCTGCGCACCATCCAGTTGGAATCCTCATCCCGCAGACACAAAGTCTCCCCTGGAGTGCGACCATCGTTGCCCGGACAAAAAGGGCACTGGCCCCGCCAGGTAGCTCGCTCGTGAGTCCACTTGGGATTTTCGCGCTGGAAATCCTCGGGCCGACGGGAGCGTTCGGGGGCAAACACCACCCATTCTCCGGTTGCCACGTTAAACCGCAGTTCTGACATCCGAGAGCGTTTCTCTACGGGAGCGGAAGATCCGGCAAGGTGGCCATCAATCTCCTCAGTTTTCGAGTCCAACGCCTGGGTCCCGAACTCCGCGTTGACCTGCGGGCCATCTCTCAGAGCGACGCACGATAGAGCAGCAATTCTCCGTATTCCTAAAGAACTTGCCAGGCCTCAGGTCTGGCGAGCCTCAAGCTCCCTTTCGAGCCAGCTCTTGCCCAACGGGGCCGGGCTGTGGAGCGGAATCAGATGGTCGACGGCCCGCTGCCAGCGTGTTGCTCTTTCAAAAGTCGAGTTGCCGGTCACTTCTGAAGTTCTCTCCAAGGGCAAAACTACGCTCAGGCCATCGCATTCTTCGCGCTGAGCAAAAACGGCCTGAGCGTGAGCTTCGATCACCGCCTGGGCAGCCGTTCGCAGGCTCTGCTCTAATTCAGGATCGGCCACCAGATTGTGACAGAACGAAGAAATCGCCACCGGGTCACTGGGGCGCACCTCCTCCAGCCAACTGTTCAGAGACTCCGGAGAGCCCTGCAAAATAGAGTTGGCCATGTTGTCGAGAGCGTATTGATAGGAAGGAGAGGGTAGGGAGCGACGGCTGAAGGTGGCCAGTTCACGGACTCGTGTGGCCTGGCCTGGCTCCAGTCCGGCCAGTTGGTCGGCCAGTTGCCTCAAGGCTTGCTCCAGGGGCTCGATAAGCTCGAGATTGACCGCGGCGGTCGTGCCCAGACCCTCCATTTGGCGAGGGTCCCTATTTTCTGCCAACAGTCGGCCCAAAGCCAAACCATCCGCGCTGGTTGATGCGCCCCGAACCCACACGCCCGGGTCGTAACCCCCGCTATCAATGCGATCAAGAGAGCCAACGGCCACCTTTACAGAGCCTTTAAGCTGACTGGCCATCTCCACGGCCATCATGCGGCAGGCGTCGAAAAAAACCAGGTCGAGCGGCTTACCCTGGTTGGCCTCGCGACCCGCCTCGAGGGCCTGTTGAAGCTGATGGGGTTGCATAAAGTTTCCGCTGCGTTCGTCCTCAACCACTCCATCCGCGCCCTTACCGTGAGAGCTCACCACCAACATGTAGTGTTGGGCCGGGTACTTTTGGATGCCGCGCCGCAGGAAATCGGCCAGAGTTTGCGGGTCGGAGGAATCGGGGGCCGGGGAGGGGGGGGCCAGGGGCGTCATTCCGGCTGCATCGACTTGAAAATCCGTGAGCATTCCGGAACGGTCTACTTGGCGCACCATCACGTCTACGTTTTCCGGGTGAGGGCCCTCGGCAAGTTCGCTCAAGTTCTTGCGCAAATGAGGGCTCAAATCATTGACTCCGCCCTGGTAGACCAGGATGGTCCAGTCTCTCGGGGGTTTCAGTTTCACCTTCCAGACTTATCCGATCTGGCGGAAAAGTTCCTGAAAGGAACTCCCACAGTAAAAAAAAGCCTCCAATCCCGGCTGGGCGGAGACTTGTGACGAAGGAAATTTGAGGGCGATTCAGCAGGCGAAATCCAGCCATGCCAGTCGTCGCTTGCCAAGCCAGACCCGGATCTCCAGACTCCGTTGGGGCAACCACTGGCGCAGGAGGGTGCACAGGTCCAGTCCCAGTGCGGTCTGGCGGGTCAGCGCCAGTACGGCAGTCAGGCCGGGAACGGTGAGATCGAGGACGTTTACCGATGGGTTGTCCGAGCGACTGCGCAAGGTATAGTGGTGCCCGCGATACTCAAGATCGAGGTCGCATTCCAAAGTCATGGCAACGACACCTTGATGGTTCCATTCACTTTCCAGGGCGTCTGGAGGGTCTTGAGCTGGGTGCTGGCCGGGATGGTCACATTGGCGTCTTGAAAACGAACCGTGAATTCTGGTCCTAGTTGGCCCAGCCGGTCATAGAGGGCGGCAGCCCATTCTGGCCAGATTTGAGACTCTTGCTTCATGATGCTGTCCTTTCTTTTTGCTGTCTGTTCCTAAAAGATAGCATCTTGTACCGTTCTTGTAAACATATTGTATCACTTTTGTTTCATGGGAAGTCCTCGATCGCCAGAGTCCCTTGGTTCGTCGAGCTTTGTGACGGGAATCAGCAAATTTTCTCCCGGAGCCAGGGTAATGCCCGTGCGCAACTTGGGGGCGGCCACCTCGCAAGGGCCGAGCTTGTAGTTGCGCAGGATGGTTCCCAGACCGATCATCATTTCCATCCAGGCGAAATGCTCTCCGATACAAACCCTCGGGCCGGCGCCGAAAGGGAAGTAGCAGAGTTTGGGGAGGCTGGTGCGCGGATGCTTCTGCCATCGGTCGGGCTCAAAGTTTTCCGGCCGTTCAAAGTAGAGGCTGTTGCGATGCATTATGTAAGGGCTCATCAGCACAGTGCAACCGGCGGGTAGGCTGAATTCCCCCAGTTCGGTCGCTTCCAGGCTCCGCCGCCCCACCATCCAGGCGGTTGGATACAACCTCAGAGTCTCCAACAGGGCGTGCTTGAGATGAGTCAGCCGATCCAGATGTTGGGCCTGCACGGGGCCATCCGTCACAACTTCCCTCAGTTGCTGGCGAACCTTGTCCTGCTCGGAGGGATGACGAGACAGTAGATAGAGAGCGAAGGTCAGGGCGTGAGCGGTGGTTTCATGGCCGGCCAAAAAAAGCGTCATGGCTTCGTCGCGCAGGAGTTCGTCGTCGATTTTGGATTCTTGGCATGCCGTGACCATTCGCCCCAAAAGGTCCTGATGCGGACAGGTCCGATGCTCCTGGATCATCCTGCCCACTACGGCGTCAAGTCGGGCCCGAACCTGTTGCGGGCGACGTCTCAGGGTGGGGAAGATTTTTTCGCCCAGTTCGTAGAAAGGCAAAGAACAGACCCGGAAGACGTCTACTGCATCATCCATGGCGGAGCGCACTTCCGTGACGTCCTTTTCAAGGTTGCTCCCAAACAGGCTTTCGCCTACGATCTGCAGGGTAAGGCGAGTCATTTCCTGGGAGGCGGAGATGCTACCCTGCGGCGGCCAACTTTGCACGAGCCGCTCCGACCAGTTGGCGACTAAGGGCGCAAACTGCTCGACCTTGCGAGCTTGGAAAACCGGTTGCAGCAGTTGTCTTTGCTGCTTATGCAGTTGCCCTTCACTGGTTAGCAACCCGTTGCCTAGCAGACGTTTTGCCACCTCCAGGCCACGGCCTTTCCCGTATTTGGAGGCATCACTGACCAGCACTTGATGAATCAGTTCTGGCTTCGTGACGGTCACCACTCGGTAGCTACCCAATTTCAGGCCGGTGACAGGAGCGTAGGCACTGAGCTCTTGCAGCAGGAGCAGGGGATTTTGAGTGAGCCTGAAGAGAAACTCGCCCGGGTAGCGGCGTCTAGGTCCGGGCGGAAAGGTGTTCGGGGTTAAAGTTTTCACGGATACCTCCTGAATTTACTCTGTCCAGGTTAACTCCGGAAATCCCAGATTCTTCGCCAGACTGTGCAGAAACAGTGAAGCTCAGTTTCAAAACTTTGACCGGACACGACCCGCCGCATTAAGGCCCCGGTCTTGCTCGATGATTCCCCGGTGGGACCGGTTCCGCTCAGGCGGATCCACCGATCTCCGCTGGTATACAGCCCCTCACTTTCCCAGCCCTCCAGGTTCCTGGACCCGTTCGGAGCGCTTTGAAGTCGAAGCAGCTCCCAGGCAGCGGCAACCCTTCCCTCAGGCTTACATTGATTTGGAACAAGAGGGGGTGACCACGCTCCCCCGGATCACCTTGAGCGGCCGCCCGGCATTGGCCTGTCACGCCTTGCTGGCTCGCCTTCCCCAAGGGCGATTCAGCGGCTCCCTGGGCTACCTGGCCCTGCTGCAAGACGGAGTGGTGCTCTCCAAGACCTTTCCTCCCCGGGCCGGCTTAGAAGGCTGGTGCATTCTGGCAAGTGCGGAGGGATTGGAAACCGACCTGTCCCAGTTTAGTGTGCGCGACACCTCTGCTTATCAGCAGCTACTGGATACCCTGGAGCAGACCATCCAGACGATTCTGGCGCGAGCGTAGCACCCCCTGACCCGCGGAAGAAAGGACGAACCCTGCCTCGCTCAGAATGACCATAGTAATGACCAGGGACACGAAGGCTCGAACTTATTCTAAAAGCAAGCTTAAAGCCAATATGCTTGAGATTATGCGCGATCTAGAGCTGACCGGTGAAGAGGCCATCGTGACCGACCACGGCCGGCCCGTCTTACGCATCGTACCCATCCAACAGAAAAGCTCGGTCGATCAAGTGTTTGCGCCATACCGGCAGGGCCCAGGCGCGGTCTGGGCGGAGCCACCTGACACCCCCACCCTGGAGGAGTGGGAGGAAGCGTGAGGGCCGTCCTGGACACTTCCGCTCTGATTCACTGGACTGTTAATCCCGAACGACTGAGCGCGACGGCTACAGCATTCCTTAGTCGTTCCACCGAAATCTTGATCAGCTCGATCAGTCTTTGGGAAATAGCACTAAAACATCGCCAGGGCAAGTTACAATTGCCTTTGACGCCGAATGCCTTCGCGCAACGGTTGGAAACGATTGATAGAACGAAAATTCTCTCGGTCGATTGGGCCACTTGGCTGGAAAGCGTCCGTTTGGAATGGGCCCACCGGGACCCGGCTGACCGTTGTATTGTGGCTGTGGCGCGTCTCAACGGCTGCAGCCTGGTCACGTCCGACGAGGAAATCCGGCGATTCTACCCACAAGCAATCTGGTGAAGAAATCAGCGTTTGCAGAACTCCTCGGCCTCAGGGGCAAGAATCCGTTCTTGAGATAGAGATCACCGTAGTCTTTGGCATCAAAGCTATAATCCTGAAAGCCAAAGCCGGGGATCTCTTTCTTCCATCCGAGGGTATTGGCGATGCAGTTATAATCGGGTGTGGCCGGTTCCATAGCCTCCCAGGGCGCTTCTCGGAGGGGCAGAAAAAGATTGGTGGTCTGAGAGAGGAAAGCCTCAAACTGCTGACGCACCTCGGGTTTTTTCTTCACATCCGGCGTAACGGTTTGTTGTGCCGCCGGGGAGCTTACCCAGCAGGCTGGAATGGAAGTAGCTTGCAGGGAAGGGAGTTTTTCCCTGACCAGGGGACATTGGGGAAAAATGACTCTCAGTTGGTCGCCTTGGGCCTTAGCCGCCCAGGGCTTGAATTAACGGCTTCAGTGCGTCGCGATCGCCGGTTAGCTTGAGTTCTTCGCCCGGACTGAGGTAGGGAGTTGTTTGGCTGAAGAGGCGCCCTAACAACGCCGGAGTGCATTCCACCGTCAAGGCGGCCGTCGTGCTGGGGCCGTCTTCACACCAGTTGGGGCCTCGTCGAGGGTCGAAGTTCCAGGTTTCATTGTCCATCTGGAATTGGATGGGGCGAGCCTCGGGGCCGAAGGTTGCTCCTCGCTTTTGCAATAAGGCCGTGAGCAAAGCCATGGCCTCGATCGCGCGTTGAATCTCCAGGGCCACTAGGCTTGGTAGAGGCCGTTTTTCTGAATAACAGCCCAGACACCCGCGGGTAGCATGTCCGGTTGCTCTCCAGCGGCAATCATCTGTCTCATCTTAGTGGACGACATCCCCGGCGCAACTGCCGAATCGTCCCGGAATCGTTCCACTTTCTGCTCACCGATTTGCGAAGGAATATCTTTGCCATCTCGGTCGTTGACCAGAAAGGTGACGTCCCCGCCGCGCTTTTCTTCGGGCAAGGTGCGCACCCAATCCAGAGTGTCGTTGCCGCAAATGTTGAAAAGCTGGGAGCCCGGATAAGTGGCTCGAACTCCCTCCAGGACATCCCACATTTCGCCGCTGGAAACTTTTCCATTGGCGGCCATTTGCGAGCTGTAGAATTCGATTCCCGAGGCCCCTTCGAAGAGTTCTCCCAGCATCTGATCGCGCAATTCCAGTGGAGCTAGCTTCTTGTAGGATCCGCTGGTGTCGGCGCACACCACCACCTTGTCGAGGTTGTGTTTCTCTTTGATGGCTTCGACCAGAGCACGGTGAGCTTTGTGGGGCGGATTGGCGCTGGTGATGAAGACGCCCACCCGCTCCGGTGCTTCTTGGGTGGGAGGGGCGTCGGCAACCTGACTGGCCCCGGTCACGGCCTGAATGCGTGGGCCTAAATCCTCGAGTTCGTCCGTATGAATGACGTGGAAGTGGGCGGGCAGATTGGCTTCGCGGGCCACTTTGTCGGAGGCGCCCATCGGGTCCGGGCCGCGACCGGCCACCAGAAAAACGGGGGTATCTGGTTGACTGCGAGCCGCCTCGATGGCCTTGGCCACGGCACCGCCTCCGCCGATGAAGACCGATGCGCCGCCCTTGGAACCGGCATATTTGTTGGCTTCGATTACGGGCAGGTGCCAATCTTCGGGGCCGCCCGTGACCACCACGGCGTCGGGCTTGAGCGAGACCTCATCCAGATTGGGCACGCTGGGCATGGCGGCTACGCGTTTCGCGTCGTGAGCCCCGGACAATTGATTGGCGGGAAAGAGCGTTTCCTGCACGATCAATTCCGGCGCTTTTTCTCCATCCTTGCTGCGCACCGAGGTGCCGCCATCGATGACCATGATGCTGCCGCCAAAGGTTTCTTTGAGGCTCTGACCCATGGCCAATAACTGCTCCTGCGAAGCCGGATGGCGACCGTAGGCCGAGGCCGCCGAGATGACCACCGGGGTGCGATCGCCGCGCACCGAATCGAGGGAGTCAAAGTTCATCAGGGGAGTGCCCCAAGCGCTCATCTTTTCTTCGATGGCGGCCGAGATCTTTTGCTGGGTGGTAACCCGAGCATCGGAGTTTTCGGGACGCTGGGCCTGCGGATTGAGTGTCTGAAGCTGATCCGAGTCGACCGTCTTTTGGGCCAGTTTGTAGCCCGGCTCATATTTGGAGAGGAAAAACTTGCCCTCCAAGGTCATACCCACCACCGAGTAGCCGTCCGAGGTGATCTTGCCGAACTGGGTGTCAGCACCCGGTTGGTGCGCGAAGAACACAACCTGGCCGTTCTCCTTGTCGCCCACCCGGCTCATCGAGATGGTCAAATCGCCTTTGCGGGCGACCATGGCTTGAGAACCATCGTTGGCCATAGAGGTGTCGGTGTAAATCTTGGCCGTTCCTTCCGGACTCAGTCGCATTTCCGGCACCGGTCCAATCGGGGTGTGGCCGACCAGTTCCGTTTGCTTGCCCACCTTTTGCATGGCCTGGGCCACTTCGATCTCGTGGCCGCGCAGGTTGCCGTCCTGGGTGTTGCGCTCGGAATAGATGAAGCTCTCGGGACGAGCGGCATTGATGCCAGCCGAGGCCATCCAGTTCGAATCGCCCAGCGACAACAGCATGGATTTGACTTTGCCGCCCGCGTTCAGGTCTGCCTCGGCCTCGGCGATCAGGCGTTTGCCCAGGTCAAACTGGCCTTTGATGACTCCGTTCAGATCGGCCGGGAGGTTGGCCTCGCCGGGGATGGAGGTGATGTTCTCGCGGGCCGCTCCGCCGTGAAAGGCCATGTGGGTGTCGCCCATCAATTCCGCGGGCGCGGCAAAGCTGCCGGCTTTTAGGAACTCAAAGAAAACGCCGCCAGGGCGCCAGGACTGAACGTAGTCTTTGGCTGCCTGGTCCAGGTTGACCGGTTCGCCCTTTCTTTCCTCGAGGCCCTGACGGTGGAATTCCAGCGCGTGAGGAGCCGTATGCGACTCCAGCCAGTATTGGACCTGGTTGGCTTCGGTGTTGGGTTGGTTTTTGCTGGACAACCATTGGCTGTAGAGATTCCCAGAGTGGCCGCTGAGATCGCGGAGAGCGGGCAGGTCGTTGTGGATGGCCAGTTTGCCCAGGTCGCGGTTGCCCCAGATGAAGCCCACCCGATCGGGGGCGGACTCTTTGAGGGCCAGCATCTCGTAAGCGGTTTTCAGGGCGGCGGGACCACGGTCACCCAGGTCGCCCATAAAGAGAAAGCTGGAGCTTTCGTCCTTGAAGCGCACTTTGCCATCGGCGCTTTTGACCACCACCCCCTGCTCTTTAAGGGTCTCGAAATCGTTACGCTCGCGCCCTTCGGTGTCGCCGGCGGTGAAGACGTTGCCCTGTTGGATCCCCAGATGGGTGCCCAGGTGACCCGATAGCGAATCCATCAGGAGCCCGAGGTTTCGCCCGGCGGTGCCATCCTTGGCTGCTTGTGCCACCTCGGGTTTGTCTAGAAAAGCCTGAATCAGCCCTTGCAGTGGGGTGGGCTTGGCGGCCAGGCCCTGGAGATAGGTTTCCAGGGTTGGCTGGGCCGTTTTGCTTTCGGCCAGAGGGGCTTGGTCCAGCATGAGCAACGGAGCATTCAAGCTCTGGGACAGGATTTGTGTGCCGCCGGGGGTCAGGATATCCACACCGGTATCCTGAGCAGCGGGAGGAGCGGGTGGCGTTTGCGCCACCGCCACCTCGGTGGGCTGGTGTTGCACTTGAGGTGTTGCAGGCGGAGTCCCGCTGAGGGTCACCGAGCTTTCCAAGTTTTGGAAATTTTCCGGGGCAAGGCTGGCGGGAGTTTTAAGAGCTGGAGCGGCCGGCGCAGTGATGCGGCCGGGCTGCACCAGGTTGGTTAAGGGATTGGTCTTCACAGGACCTCCTAGTTCCCCTTTGGAGGCCAATTCCCCTTGACGTTTTCTATTTGTAACATTTGGGGTCTCGCCTGCGGTGGCGGTCGGTTTGCGATGCCCGCGGGCGAGCGCAGGGTTTTCCCTCCCTCCATCCTTACCCGTAGGGGAGTTGGCAAGGCTTGTACTCCCGTGTCGGGATACCATTCGCGTCCTGTTTTTACAAAGACGATCAATCCTTCGTCGTCTCCGGCAGCCACGAAAAGCTCACTGCCAGAGTCGTGGAAAAATGGTTCTTGCAGTTGCGCGGCCAGTTCGCGCACCGAATCACAGGCTACGCCCACTTCACTCACGCACAGCAATGAATGGGGGCCAAAGGGGCGCACGCTGGCGTTATCGAGGGGGTGGCGAGCGATGAGTTCCAGGATGTTGCCGGCCGGGTCCAGGAAATAGAGACTCTCTGCCCGCCAGACCTCGAACTGAAAACGCTGGGCACCCTGCTTGTCCTGGAGCAAGGGCACCGATAGCCAGGCCGCCGCCTCTTCCAGCTGGTTGTGCGGAATGTTGAAGGCGAAATGGTAGCGGTGGGCTCCTCCCTGGACGAAGCGCAGGCTGGTGGCGCCCAGGGTGATTTGCAGTTCCCTTTCCGTGCAGTGTGTGACCAGGCCCAATTGGTTTGCGTAAAAGTCAGCGAGCTGTTTCAGGTCCTGGGCTTCGGCTAACACCTCGGTAATTTTCATTGCGACCTCACCTGGCTATTCTGGGCCGGGGTCAGTGGGACTTTCTCCCCCGCAGCGAACCAGCGGCTGAAGAACCAGGGTTTCTTTTCCGGTTTTCGGATGGCTACTATGCAGACCGCGGGGTGACGGCGCAACTCGGTATCCGGTCCGTAGCGGCCCCAGGATACACCGTCCCCCGGCTTCGGCTGGCGCAGGTCTACAAATTCCCAGCCCGGTCCGAGCTCTTTCGCCCAGATGGCCATTTCGGCGTCGGCCCCAAGAGCCCAAGCATGATCTGCAACCAACGGGTTGTCACGCCAAATGCGATGCCTCCAGTTGTGGCAGGCTTGCCCCAGTTCGCTTTGCTGGGGAGTGCGCTCCAACTGCTGCAAGAATTCCAGCACCGAGGCGAACTGGTAGATAAGCACCGGCGGGTCGTGGCAGAAAAAGAATACCGGCCCCCACCCCTTGCTGTGCGGCTGCAGATCCAGACTCCAAGAATTGCCACAACCGTCGTCAGCTATGGCCAATGCGTGCGGGGCGAACTCTTCAAGGTATTGACCGGAAATGGATAGACCGGAGAGGTCGACCCCCTCGCTTACATGCTCTGCGTTGTCCAGGCCTCGCGAGAACCGCAGCGCCTCCTCGACATCAGCGGGTATTGGGCAGGGGAGTTGGCCACGGAGGACTTTCCATTCCTGCTCGGCTAGCGGGGGCTTTAGCTTGAGTTGGCGAGGCTCTCCGTCGTCGTTGGTGTAAGTCAAGCCCGCCAGTCGTTGTAGTTCTTTAAGGATGGACATACGGGTTGGTTCTAGCCTGGCTTGCAGAGCTCCCTTTACTCAGCCAGCAATTCCAGGTCGTAGTGATCCGCTCGAGCAGCGCACAGCAAGGGGGGGCCGAGAGCAGCACCTGGATGTGCTCGTCTTTGCC
>JALHOV010000227.1 GCA_022842865.1 Vulcanimicrobiota bacterium
CGCCTGACGCCCCATCTCAGCTTTGGCTACGGTCCCCACCACTGTCCCGGCCGCGGCCTGGCCCTACGCCAGTTGCGCTTGCTCCAACCCGACCCGCCGCCTGCCCCTAGCTGGTACCACCCCAGTAACTTCAGCCTGACCCCGTTGACCTAGGCGGCTCCTTCTTCGAGTCGATCGATGCGCTCTTCTACCCGATCCAGGCGTGCCTCGGTTTCCAAGCCGTTGGTCAGCATCCCGGTTTGGACCACGTCCAGAAGGCGCAGGTTACGCTTGCGTTCGGTAGCCCAGGTATCGTGATAAGCTTCCGTTGTGTGCACAAAGTCCCGAAACTCCCGGCCCAGGCCCCCCAGAGAATCCTGAGTTCGCTCCAACCCGTCGCCCAGCTTACCCACGGAAGAGTGGAGATGACCGAAACCCGTCTGGAGTTTGCCGAACCCTGTTTGCAAGTTAGCCACGCCGGTTTGCAAGTTAGCCACGCCGGTTTGCAAGTTAGCCACGCCGGTTTGCAGACTGGCCACAGCGGCCTGGAGTCCGGCAACATCGCCCTGGAGTCCGCCGATGTCGCTCTGGAGTCCGGCAACATCGCCTTGGAGTCCGGCGATATCGGCCTGGACTTCCTTCACGGTCGCTCGCGTCTCACGCAAATCGGCCCCGACCTGCTCTACACAGCGTTCCAGTCGCTGATGCGACTGCTTTTGTGCGCTGATCCGCTCGCTGTGCAGCAGAAAGTCTTCCTCCATCTGCTGTCGAATGATTCGAAGTTCCTCGTAGATCCTTTTCATTGGATGCACCGCCTTCGGTTGCCATAAGCAAAGCCTCTGTTTGCTAACAAAACCATTCGGTTGAAGCCGGGGAGCATCCTGCAAACAGGCGGACAGGAGTTTACGGCAAATCCCTCCAGTGGCTCTGCAGCGCGCCCACCGCCTGACGCTCCCGGGCTTCCCAGTCGCCCTGTAGGCGCACCCCGGCCACACCGGCCCACTTTTGATAAAACTCCTGACGTTCGCGCGTCTGCTCGAAAGAGAGACCGTCCAGCACCGGTTCGAGAATCAGCGTCTCGTCATAGTGCACCGCGCGCTCCCGAATCCAGGGCGGAGCCTCGCCATAAAGACGTTCACCCCACAACGCCACTGTCAGCAGATCCGTATCCAGCAACAAGATGCGCCGGGCCACACGCTGCATGGCCTGGCGGGCGGCACGATGCTGCATAGCCCACTCGGCCAGCTGCCCTTTTTCCAACTTCCCGCCATTCAAAGCGGCTATCGAAAGCGCAAACTCCGGCACCAAGGTCGTCTCAAAACGCCGAGCCAGGCGTTCGCACAACGTCGTCTTACCCGACCCCTCGGCTCCCACCACGCGCACCACCTTCAGGTAATGCGGGCGCACGCACTCGGGCAAATAGCTCCAGTGCAACCAGGGAGACTCACGCACTTGACGACCTGAGATGGGCACTGCGCGTCGCTCCGGGTCGCAGAGCACCAGCTTAGCACCCAGCCGATCCGCCAGAGCCTGATGGGCCGGTTCCGAACTGAAAACCGCTTGAATCGACCCGTAATCTTCGGTCCCCAACACCTTGCACCGCGGATACAGCTCGCGCAACCAGGCCAGCCGCTCGCGCTGGTCGATCACGTCCCCATCTTGCTTACGCACGGCGATGACCAACTCTTTGCAGCGAGCCCGAGCGAAATCGATCAGAAACTGATGGCCTCGGTGCACCGGCAGAAAGCGCCCGGCCACCAACCCGCGCTTCCAGCGCAACTCACTCTTCCACTCCGGCCTTGTGACCGGATCCTCGACCGGAGGCAAAGGCGGCACGGACTCCGGCTCCGGATCCCAGTCTGAAGGCATTCCGTAGCCATACCAGGCCAGCGGTTCTAGCGGAGAACAGGTCACCGGGCAAGATTCCCGTCCCTGGCCAAGAAGTCCCGCCCTATGATCGAGCAACTGGCCCAACGACTAAATCTCCCAATCCGTCAGGTGGAACCCACTGTGAAGCTGCTGGAAGAAGGCAATACCCTTCCCTTCATCGCCCGCTACCGCAAAGAAGTGACGGGAGGTCTGGACGAAGAGCAAATTCGCCAGCTTGAGGGCGAGTGGAAGAGCCTGAAAAACCTGGAGGAACGCCGCCAGAGCATTTTGGAGACGCTGAAAGAGCAGCTCACTCCGGAACTTAGCTATAAATTGAAGCAGGCCCAAACCCTGACGGCCCTGGAGGACCTCTACCTGCCCTACCGGCCCAAGCGCAAGACGCGCGCCACCATCGCCCGCGAAAAGGGCCTGGAGCCGTTGGCCCGGCTGATTCAGAGACACGCTCCCATTGGCCATCCCAGCCCCGAAGAACTGGCCGGAGCCCAGGACATTCTGGCCGAGGAAATGGCCGAAAATTCCGAGATTCGCGCAGCCGTGCGCGAAAAAGCCCTTCGTTTCGGCAAGCTCAAAAGCAAGCGCGCCAAAGGCGAGGACGAAAAGCAGACCTATGCCCACTACTACGCCTTCGAACAGCCGGTCGCCCAACTCAAAGCCCACCAGATCCTGGCCCTGGACCGCGGGGAGAAGGAAAAGGTGCTTTCGGTGGACTTGCTGCTGGAAGAACGCGATTGGCGCCCCCCCGTCTGGAACGCCTGCCGGCCGCGTAACGCGCAACACCAGGAAGCACTGGAAGACGGAGTCAAACGCCTGCTATTGCCCGCTATCGAGCGCGACGTACGCCGTGAACTCACCGAATATGCTCAGCGCAGCGCCATTGCCAGCTTCGCCACCAACTTGCGCGGTCTGCTTACCATCCCGCCACTCAACGGCTACACGGTGCTTGGCCTCGATCCGGGCTTTCGCACCGGCTGCAAACTGGCCGTGGTCGACCCCACCGGCAAGGTGCTGGCCACCGACGTGATCTACCTGCACCAGGAAAACAATGCCTTGAAGACGCTGCAAGCCCTGTGTCAAAAACACCGGGTCAACCTCATCGCCATCGGTAACGGCACGGCCAGCCGCGAGAGCGAGCAGCTCACCGCCACGTTTTTAAAACAACATCCCGATATCCGCTACATCATGGTAAGCGAAGCCGGCGCCAGCGTTTACTCGGCCAGTTCCCTGGCGCGAGCAGAGCTTCCAGACCTGGACGTGAGTCTGCGGGGAGCCGTCTCCATCGCGCGACGGGTTCAGGACCCTCTGGCGGAGCTGGTCAAGATCGAGCCCAAGTCGATCGGTGTGGGCATGTATCAACACGACCTGGAGGAAAAAGAACTGGACACGGCGCTGGCCGGCACCATCGAGTCGGTGGTCAACCAGGTGGGCGTCGACCTCAACACCGCCTCTCCCGCGTTGCTGGCCCATGTGGCCGGAATCGGTCCCAAGCTAGCCGAGAAAGTGGTGATGCACCGCAACCAGAACGGGGCCTTCAGAAATCGGGCCCAACTGCGCAAAGTAGCGGGCTTCGGGCCCAAGGCCTTTGAACAGTCGGCCGGATTCCTGAGAGTGCGGGGCGGGGACGAGCCACTCGACGCCAGCGCTATCCATCCGGAAAGCTACGCCATCGCCCGTGCGTTGCTGAACGACCCCAACCAGCAACTGGAGGTCGGCGAGTTTACCAAGAAAGACATTCTGGAGCAGCTCCAGCGGCCCGGCCGCGACCCCCGCGAAGACCTCCCCCCGCCGCTACTGCGCCAGGACGTCCTGAGTCTGGACGATCTGGTGCCCGGGCTGGTCTTGCACGGCACGGTCCGCAACGTGGTGGACTTCGGAGCCTTCGTCGACCTGGGCGTCAAGCAAGACGGCTTGTTGCACCGCAGCCAGATGGCTCGCGGGGAACGCCTGTCGGTGGGCCAGGTGGTCGAGGTCGAGGTGCTCGAGTTCGACCGTCAGCGCGGCCGAATTTCCCTGAAACGAACCTAGTAATCCTCGATGGGAGCCGGGCCGGTCAGAGGCGCCATTTGGGTGACATCCATCTGGGGGTCCTGGGGGTTGTCTTTCTTGGCGGCCTTGGCAACGCGCTTCTCTTCGGCCTTCTCCTTGCGTTTCTGTTCTTTTTGGCGTTTTAAATGTGTTGGGTTAGCTGTTCCCACTTGATTTCGGTCCTTCCGTGATCGGGTCTGAGGCGAAGGTTCAGGCCTCAGCGCAGGCTTCTTCGAGCAGAACCACCAGTCGGCCTGCGTTGGGCACAGCCGAGCGGCGAAGACACCAACCCAGGATTACAAAGTTGCAAGGTGGAAAAGTCGGGCCCATGCTCGCTTCCTTCATGTATCGCCTGGCTCTCGTCTTTATGCGCGCGTTGGGCTGGAAATTCAAAGGCCAGAAGCCGCCCGAGAAAAAGTTCGTGCTTTTGGGTGCGCCCCACACTTCCAACTGGGACTTTTTCATCACCCTGGCCCTGATCGGCCATTTTGACCTGCCCCTCCGCTACATGGTCAAAGACCAGGTTTTCAAGGGCCCATGGGCCGGTTTACTCAAGAGCCTGGGCGCCATTCCCATCGATCGCAGCCGACGCGTCAACGTGGTCGATTCAACCATCGAAGCTCTCCAAAAAAACGACGAGATCGTCATCGGCATTTTACCCGAAGGCACCCGCAAACGGACCGAGTATTGGAAGTCTGGTTTTTACCACATCGCCTTCGGCGCCGGAGTGCCGGTAGTGCTGGCCAAAGTAGACGGACCCACCAAAACGCTCACGCTCGGCCCGTCCATCATGCTGACTGGCGACATCGAAGCCGACATGGCCAGGATCGCCGACTACTACGCCGATGCCGTCGCCATCTTTCCCGAATGTTTCGGTCCGGTCAGGTTGAAATCGGAAACTCCCCAAAATTCGCCTGATAGCGCTCCACAAACTGATCCATCGTGAACTCGTGTCCCTGGGTGCCTACGGCTTCCAGCACAAAAGCGGAAGCGGTAGAGCCCAGCCGAGCGCAGATTTCCCAAGGTAGTTGGCGCACCCAGCCGAGGCCAAACCCGGCCCGGAACGCGTCCCCCGCCCCTGTGGAGTCGGCCGCCTCGCCGTGCAACGGACAGGCCGGCACAGCCACCGGAGACAGGTCGCGGGCATAGAGAGTGCAGCCCAGTTCGCCGCGGGTCACCGCCGCCAGCGGAACCTGTTCGAGCAACTGAGATAGAGCCCAACCGGTCTTGGCATGAAAGACCGACAATTCGTATTCGTTACAAACCACCGCTTCCGCGCCCAGCACGCCCGCCTTAAGCTGCTCGCCGCTCAAACCGGAAACCTGAGAACCGAAGTCAAAAATGAAAGGCAGTCGCAACTGACGACACTGATCGGCGAATTTCAACATGGCCGGTCCATCGTCGGGAACGATGATGCAGCCAAAAATCTCTTCGTCAACGGCAGCCGGCAATTCTAGCTGACTGGCCAGATCGGTGGCCCCACCAAAGAAACCGACCACGCGATTTTGCAAATCATCGGTAATGATGACGCAGGTGGCGGTATGCAGATGATCGGCCCGCCGCACAAAAGAAAAATCCACGCCCAGGGCCGTCAGGTGCTGCTGGTATTCGTCCGCGTCATCGCCCACGATCGAAAGCAAGCGCGGACACTCCCCGAGTAAGGCCAGCGTGTAAACAACGTTGCCTCCGCAGCCACCAAAATAGCGTCCCATGCTGCGGGCCTGCAGGGTGATGTTGCAGCCATCGCGGGTACGCAGTTGGCCCAGGCTACTCCCAAGCAAGCCGGGATAGCCCAGGATGTAGTCGTAGGCCAGGCTCCCCGCAATCAGCAACTGCTTCATCTGGGCAGACGCGTTCTGGCGCGAAGCCGCCAATCCTGTGCCCGTGCCGGGGTTTTCCCGGCCGTCGGCGAAGAGATCGCCCCATGAAGAAATTGCTTATCATTCTACTGTTAGCGATACAAGCCGTAGCACAAGGCCGAGTGCCGGCCGAACTTTGCGGCCGCTGGACCTACTTTTCAAGTGGCGGCACTTATACAGGCGGCGGTTATTCCGTCGAGCGCTGGGTTGTCCTCAACCCCGACGGCACCTACGAATACCAGGGCGAAAGCTCCAACTCCGGCGGCAACGGCCAATCCTACGGCAATGGCTATGACCACGGGCAGTGGTGGATTCAGGGGGAGACCTTGTGCGGCAAAAGTGCCGTGAGCGGCGAACTGACGCAATATCCGCTGGAACTGCGCAACAACAAGAATGGTGACCCGATGATCATTATCGATGGCGACGCTTACGTAACCGCCACTCAGCGCGCCCCCTGGCCCTGGTAGACCCGTCTAACCGACTTCGTTCTGGAGCGCTTCCACTCGTTTGGCCGTCTCGAAAAACAGCGCCTCCAGGGTCTCGTGACCCTGGCGGGCGGTGTCGAGCGCCTGGTCGGCCAGGGCGTCATCCCCCGTCGCCAGGAAATCACGCATGATGGCCGAGGCCTCGCTAAAACATTCCAGACCCTGAAAGGACCCGGTCAACGTTTCTTCGCCGTCAGGCAGAACCTGAGGCTCCACCGGAAGCGCCATCAAACCCTCATTCCACTGTTCGACAAAAGCATCGAAGATATCCAGCGAACGGGCGACATCTTCGGGAGTGCGCTGCCCGTTGCGAAATTCGTCGAGTAACCTTTCTAATACGAAGTATGGACTGCCCGGAAAATTCATGATGGACCCTTCGCGACTACCTGTCTGACTCCCACTAAGGAAACGGGGTGAGCGGTCGCCCGCTCACCCCATTTAAGAGCGCGTTTACTACCCCTTGGTGTAGTAAACGCCCGAGTTGGGATCCTTAGGGCGCTCCGAGATGCGCTGGAAACCTTGGCGAATGTTGTTGGAGCCGATGGTCTTGCGGCCGCCGGCCTCGGTCACCAGTTCGGTATGACCGCGGGAATGGTTGATCCAGACGTCACCGGGCTTGGCCTGCTGGGCCGAAACCTGACGATAACCCTGGCGCTTCAGCGCCTGCTCCAGAGCGCGCACGCCCACGAAATGACCTCTCAACTGACCGGTGCTCTCCAGAGCCGAGCTGACGAAGTCAGCGCAGTTGTTGGTTCTTCCACCCGCCGCGGTGAAGTGATTCATCTGACCCTTGAGCGTATAGGAATCTCGCCCGTTGAAGCGACGCGCATAGTCGACAGCGGCCTGGTTACCCTGTCCGGCCGGTCCGCCGGCCACGGGTCCACTGACGCCACCGCCGGGAACACCGCCAAAGCCACCGGGACTGAAGCCACCCCCACCTGGAACGCCACCGAATCCTCCGGGGTTAAAGCCCCCACCAGGGAAGCCACCGCCACCGCCTGGGAACCCGCCCATACCTGGAAAGCCGCCCATACCGGGCATTCCACCCATACCGGGCATTCCACCCATTCCGGGCATACCCATCATGTCGCCCATGCCGCCGCCGCCCATCATCATGGACATCAGGTTAAGCATTTGCTCCATAATTTGCAGTTGCTGCATCATCATCATTCGGGGGTCTCCGCCGCCGCCGCAAGCGCAGCCGCCGGGTCCTCCCATCATGCCGGGGCCAGCTCCTCCACCCATCATCGGGTTGAAGCCACCTCCCCCAAACATCTGATTAAACCCGCCGGTCATCGGCACACCAATCGGTTGGAACAAAGGAACACCTCCTATTAGGTCTTTGGATCCATTGTCCACGCCTCCCAGATGAGTGGCTAGAGGCAAAAGTTAGCAATCTGTAAAGTTTGTTAACTCTTTCGCCGGGCTTGTTCAAGAATGGGGTTCTGTTTACCGAGAGGACACACAATCCAGGGGGCGATCCCTGTATGCTGAGGTTGTGAAAATCTGCAAAGCGCCCCCCCCGCAGACGCCCCCCAAAACCCAGCTTCCGCCTGTAGCGGAGGAGCACAACCTGCACGACGGGGTGCAACTGGGCCACAATTTATCTTCCATCGGCGAAGCCTCCGGCGTGCTGGGGGAGATCGCCCGCGAAGAAATCGTGGAGATGCGCAGCCTGATTGCCCGCGGGTCTCGCCCGGCGGCCCTCTTGGGCGAAGCCTCGGCCACACACACGGCACTGCGCGCGGGCGCCGCCGGGCTCAATGTTCTGGTGGCCGCCGGCGCCACCTGGCATGCCATCGAGCTTCTTCGTCGACCCGACGGCTACAGTAAAGTCGAGGGCGCCAGCCACTTGTTGATGGCTGCTGGCTGTGGTCTGACCGCCGGCCACCTGGGCCTGGACAATTCCCATCTCGGCGAACTGGGCGGCAAGTTCTTGCTGGCGCACGGGGTTGCCGAAGTCGGCCTGGGAGCTTACCGCGCCCTCCAGGGCGACAAAGTTATGGGCGGGTTGCAGGCGGCTCACGGCGCCTGCCTGGTCGGTGCCGAGCTGTTTCCCGCTGCCGCTCTACCGCTGTGCGTCGGCATGGCTGCGCTGACCGGCATCCAGATCTGGCAGCATCACCGCCATCCCGATCACAAAACTTAACTGATTTCCGGGAATGTCGAACCGTTAGCAATGTTTTAACCTGCTCGGGGCGCTGGTAACTGCGAGGCAGGATATAAGGAGAGCAACCAATCCTCTGGAGGTACTCCCCGATGCTTTTCTTCTCCGCCCCGCCAGTGGTCGACCTGGTCGATCTCAAACAAAATCAGGTCGTGTTCACTTCGAAAAAGCCCCTGCGCGTCGGCCGAGATACTCCTGTGCGCATCTCGCTGCAGGCTCCTGAGGGAGACTCCCAGCTGGTGGCTTCGCGCATCTTTGTGCAACAGGCTCGTCCGCTGGCCAGCGGCCAGGTAGCCTATGTCGGCACGCTGCAGACCGAGTTGCCCTTCCAGCCGCTGCCGCCCAACAACGCCGACTGCGATGCGCTGCGCCGCGGCGCCCGCCACGACCTCAGCCTGCGCGTGATGTCGCCCGACCTGCCGGACTTCGGCGGGGTGACGGTAGACTTTTCGCTGACTGGCCTGCAGTTGGAGACGCGCAATGCCGTGACCACCGGCCAGGTGGTGCGGCTGACCCTGGACACCAATATCGAAGAACTCGAATACATCAGCGTCAGCGCCCGCGTGGCCTGGAGCCGCCCGGAGGGTCGCAAATCGCATCGCTCGGGATTGGAATTCCGCGATCTCACCCCGGAAAGTCGCGCCCAGCTGGAGGAACTCAGCCGCTACTTGCGGGCCCGCGAGTCAGCCAATCTAACGCAACTGGTGCTGGAGCGGGCCGACCGCTATCTGCTCGGTTACCCGGTGGCGACGGTCGCCGAATAGCCCAAAAGCCTCGTTAAATTGCGGGGCTTTTTTTAATTTCCGGAATCTCTTGCTTTCTTGAAACAGGAGCTAACAAGCTTAACCCTTCACCGAAAAAGTTGGCGGTAATCGCCTGCAAAGTTCCGTCGATGGTGGCCAACTGAATGTCCACCGGCCCCCCGTTGGTCGCCACCAGTTGCGAACGGACGAAGGAGCCCTGACCGTTGCCATGGAGCACGGCCACGCCGTCTTCGCCCTCCAAGGTCACAAGCAAATCTAGAAAGCCGTCTTCGTTGACGTCCCAGGCCACCATGCAGTCGGGCTTGGCGCCAGCCAGCGTGCTCAGGGGACTGCCCAGCAAACCCTCTCCCATCAGCCAGCAGGTGACGGTTCCATCCTCCTCGTTGGCGACGGCCACATCGAGCTTGCCGTCACCGTTAAAGTCGCCCCCCGCCAGCCCAAAAGGCGATTGGCCCACGGAAAGCGTCTGTCCTGGGGCAAAGCCGCGCGTGCCGGTGTTGTTAAAAATCGACACCGAGCCGGAAGCGAAATTGCTGACCAGAATATCGTCCCGGCCGTCGCCGCTCACATCCTGCAAGAGAACCTGGACCGGACTGTTACCGCAAGCCAGCGTCAGCGGAGCGGCAAAGCCTCCGCCACCCTGTCCCCAGAGCACCGACACGTCGTTGGACGCGACGTTCCCGACCACCAGATCGGCGCGACCGTCACCATCCAGGTCGCCGGATGCCATCCCTTGCGGCGAAGTCCCAACGGCGATGCTGGAACTCTGACTGCTGTCGCCGTGATCAAAAACCAACACCGAGGCGCCATCCCGCAAAGCGATGGCCAAATCCAGCCGCTCGTCCCCCACAAAATCTCCCACCGCGCATTGTCCGGGACTGTTGCTCAGTGGAACTTCCGTGACGCTCGAGTGGCTGACAATCTGCAGCTTCTTGTTGGTGCGGTCGCTGGCAATCAGCTCCACCCGCCCGTCCCCGTTCAGGTCGGCCGCCCTCACAAACAGTGGGGAACTGCCGGTGGCCACCTGAGTGACCGTGAAATCGCTCGGCAAGGGACCGCCGGGCAGAGAACTGCGATCCACCTGACCGCATCCCATCAAAACCAATCCTAAGAACCAGGCTCGTCGCATAGGCGAACAAAGTTCCGGAAGGTCGTTTCCGCTCCTGCCGCTGGAAAACAAAGAGCTTAGCGGGCGTAATCGATGCCTTGCTGCACCTGGTCAATGGCCTGGTCGATCAATTCCATGGCACGCTCGCGGTGGCCACCCTTGTTGGGCTCGGCCAAGCGTAGCTCCTCGCGGGCCAAGCGCAGGTTCTCCTTGGCGTTCTGCATGTGCGGTTGGTCGGCCATCACCTGACTGGTCAACATTCCCAATAGAAACAGGCTGCCGCCCACCAGGACTTTGCCAAAATTTTTCTTCATTCATGCCCTCCAAATCCAATTGGCGACGCTCCCCCTGAGCTCCGCATCGGTCCCTCTTCGTGCGCGGCAATGGCATTTTCCTCGTCATCCTGGGGCAAAACAAGATTCAAAGTAGCCGCTGCAAGCGTGCCCATGGCCATCCCCGATTCCAACAAAACTTTAAGAGCCTCGCCCAACCCCGCCGGGACGCCCCATTCCAGCAATCCCGTGCGCAAAGCCTCTAGGGCGGCCGGGGCCCCCTGGACGCCAATTCCCAGACCCAGAGAACAGGCCAAAATGAACTGATTACGCCCGCTCAGCCCCCCTCGACCGGCAATCTGCAAACCAGCGGCGGCTACCGTGGAAAACATCAAAAAAGTAGCACCGCCCAGCACCGGCTTGGGAATCACGCTGATCAGGGCGGCCAATTGCGGCAGCAAGCCGCAAATCGCCAGCATCAACCCGGTCGCCAAGCCCACCCGGCGTGAGGCCACGCCGGTTAGAGCAATAATTCCGTTGTTCTGAGCAAATGTGGTCTTAGGCAGAGCGCAGAACAGACTGCAAAAGACACAGCCCACGCCATCGGCCAGCAAGCCCCCACGCAACCTCGATTCAAAGAGCGGCCCCTCCACCGGCTCCCGGGAAACCGCGGAAGTCGCCGTCAAATCGCCAATGCACTCGAGAGCTACCAGTAGGTAGGCCACCAGCCAGGGAACCAGATAGACCGGATCAAAACGCAATCCGTAGCGCAGCGGGTGAGGCAATTCGAAGGCCTGGGCCTGGTGGACCGGTGTGAAATCCACCTGGCCGGCGGCGGCCGCCACCAGCGTGCCCACCAGCAAGCCCAAAGCGATCGAGGTGTTGCGCAGCCAGCCCTTGCCCCAGGCCTGCCCGGCCACGATGAAGGCCACCACCAGGAAGCCCAGCCCGAAGTTGCCCGGCGAGCCAAAGCCGGGAGTGCCGGGGAACCCCGAGATCTGGGAAAATCCCACTCCGATCAGGGTGACCCCAATGAGTGTAATGGCGATCCCCGTCACCAAAGGGGGGAACAGGCGGCGGGCCGTCTTCAGCCCGAAGGCAATCACAATCGGCACCCAGGCGCCCGCCAGCGCCAGCCCAAAGACCATGCCCAGGTTGCCGCCCGCTCCGGTGGTGATGGCCAGAGGCACAAAGGCGAAACTGGGCCCGGTTACGCTCAGCAATCCCGAACCTAGCGGACCGATTTTGTGCACCTGCAAAAGCGTGGTCAGTCCCGAGGTAAACAAGGACATGCTGACCAGATAAGCCGTCTCGCGCGGTGGAAGTCCCAATTGGGCGCCCACAATCAAGGGCGGGGTGACGATGCCTACGAACATGCCCAACAGGTGTTGCAGGCCTAAACTCAGGGCCAACCACCAGGAAAGCTTTTCTTCGACTGAATAAAAGCGAGAGCTCAACGCCAGGTAGCGCGATCCCCGGAGGAGCCATCAACGGTTCGTATTCTGCCCTCGTCAGCTACTCCGGCAC
>JALHOV010000228.1 GCA_022842865.1 Vulcanimicrobiota bacterium
CTCCCCGACTTAGGGCAAACAAGAGTTGCTTTCGCACCTCCGGCCCAGGTAAGGGGAGTTCATCGACCCACAATCGGAGAGAAATCTCCAACTGTGGCACTAGCTCAAATTGATTATCCAGTTGTCAAAGAGGTCTGGCGCCCGGGAACAGACTGCAAATCGTCTCAGCGATTTTTCGGAGACAACTTGTTGTCTCCTGAGCGCTGGTGGAGATTAGCATGGTGTCCGGGGCCTGTCAACAAGAAATTTCTATAAACTGCCCTGACGTAGCCATTTTTCTAAATATTGTTCACGAGCCACTAACTGCTCGAGGGTGCACTCGCTTTGAGACTTCACGCCCTGAAGGCGGTTCAACCGGCCATGTACCTGCCGAAACGTCAGTCCCATGCGGGCGCTGATGTCGTTGACCAGGCTGGAGATGCGACCGCCGCGGCGGCGGATCAAGTCTTTCTGCTCGGACAACAGCAGCGGGGCGGCTTCGACGACCTCAGGAGCGGTCTCTGACTCGAGCAACTCGGGCATCATTTCCACCGTGAAGTCAAATAGACCCTGTCCGTTGCCGGCGGCGGGGGGGCCGGTGTCAATAACGCCTACTCGATTGCCCTCGGAACGCAAGAAGCGGTAAGGATTTTCTTCACCGGGCGCGCGCTCTTCGCGCTGAGCCGCCATCAGCTCCAACTGATCGCCCATCAACTGCTCTTTTTTCAGCAGTGAGTGCTTGCGCTCGGTCTGCATCTCCACCGCATAGCGGACCAAGCGCGGGTCCGAGGGGATATACAGGTAGCCGGACTGGTCCTCGAGTCCCTGCACCAGACGAACCAATCGCCCGGCTGCCTGTCGAAAGAAAAGCTCGGTCCGCGTATTGCTCAGAAAGACGCCCACTCTCAGGCGAGGGATGTCGACTCCTTCTGAGATCATCTTCACGGAAACGATCCAGGGCGTTTTGGAGGTTCGAAACTTGTGGATCAATTTGCCGGCCTCAGCCAGGTCATTGGTGACAATGAGCGGCTTGCTGCCGGTGATTTTGTGAAGCTCGACGGCCAGTTGCTGGCAGTTCTCAACGTCTCGCCCGAAAACGATGCCACCTGCCGCCGGGTGGGTTCTGCGCAGTTCCAGTAACTGCTGGTGAGCTTCGTTTAAGATGCCCTGTACGTAGGCGCCTGTTGGCTCCAGGGCCGTGCGCAGACGGTCCGCCTCAAAATTGCGCTCAATGAAGGTGGAAAAACTGGCCGCAAACGATTTTCCGTCGCGTTCCCACTCGAACTCGCCGTCGTGATGGGGGAAGTAAAGCGGGGCACAATAGTTGTCGCGGAGAGCTTCACCATAGCCGTAGGTGTAGTCGCTGATGCTCTCGCCCGTATCCCCATTTTGGTAGCGCACGAACGGGATCGGATTGTTGTCGGAGCGGAAGGGGGTTCCGGACAGCATGAGACGGCGATGTGCCGCGTTGAAGACCAGGCGAAGAGCCTCGCCCCAGGACTTGCTGTCTCCGGCGTGGTGCACTTCGTCCAGGATCACCAGCGTCCGCCTGCGGTCTCGTGAGCGGAAGGACTCGGCGTCCATTCCCAGGCGCTGATAAGTGAAGACGCGGCCTACGCAGTCGCGGGATTCCTGAGTGTTTTCGGGGTCCAGGGCCAGACCCCAGGAAGCGAACTCGCGTTGCCATTGTTCGCAAATGTGAGTCGAAGGCCCGACGATGTCGATGCGGTCGACGGCTCCCCTGCGCAGTTCGTTGTAGGCAAGCATGACCGCAAACTTGGTCTTTCCGGCGCCGGGACAGGCGTTGACGGAGAAGTCCTTAAACGGATGCTGAGTATAGGCGGCGTAGGCTTGCTTGGCCCAGATACGGGGTTCGAAGCCAACCGGTACGCGTAGCCTGACTTGGGGTTGCGCAGTCACTGAGGATGCATGATGCGTACCCCATGGAAAATTTGTCAAGCCGGAGCAAAGGTTCGCTTTGTTGAGACCGCCAACATGAGAGAATGCTGAAATATCTTTTGGCCGGTCTGCTGTTGGCTGGGGCCGTCCTTCCGAGCGATACCATCGATTCTCAGGGGCGGCGCTGGACCTACTACAGCGTTTCGCCCAGCGCCCCCGCGGAACCGCCGCCTTTGATCTTGCTTTTTCATGGGACGGGGGGCAGCGGTGGCGGCTTTCTCGACCGCTCGGGATGGGCTGAGAAAGCTCGCCAGGACGGCCTGGTGGTGGTGGCACCCAGCGGTCAAACACCCAAACCGGACGAGAAGCCTGATTTTCTCAGCAATCCCCGGGGTTGGAATGTCGGGCAGGCTTTCTTTAAAGAAAGCACGGTGGACGACCAGGCTTTTGTTTGCGATCTCGCCACCAAGGCGGTGCAGACTTTTCACGCCGACCCTCAACGTGTTTTTCTGATAGGCCACAGCAACGGAGCCGCTTTCTGCTTCAAACTGGCCGCCAGTTACTCCGATCGCTGGGCTGGAATCGGCTGCGTGGCCGGACCCGTGATCGCTCCCTCGGCCAGGTTGAGCCGGCCTGTGGCCACCTGCTGCGTTTACGGCATGGAAGATCCACTGATCCCTGTAGCCGGTGGCGAAACCCGGACTCCCTGGGGTTCGCGAGTGAGCACGCCGGTCCGCGAAATGTTGAGCAATTGGGGACGCGCGCTCGGTTACGAGGGGGCTGCGGACGTGGTATCTGACGACGAGGCCCAGCGCACCGAACGATATGGCGACGACCTCGAAGTCATCTATCTCAAGGGGCACGGCCACAACTATCCTTCCGCCTCGCAGCCCCAGGTGGACCCCGGCTTTGGGCCCATCCGCCTGGACGTGCGGGCCAACGACCGCATTTGGGACTTTCTGAAAAGCAAAAAAAGCCCCGGTCTGGTCAAGACCGGGGCTTTGGGTTTCTAGAGGCCGACTAAACGCGCACTCCGCCGAAGCTGATGGGCGTGGACTGCAGGCCAAAGTTGTTGCCGCCGAAGCCCTGTCCGAAGGGCTGCTGCCCAAAGCCTTGCTGGCCGAAAGGCTGCTGACCGAGCTGCTGGCCCTGCTGCTGTCCCTGCTGCTGGAAGGCGTCATAGCCGAGCGCGCTCTGCACCAGGACGCGGGTGGTGGGCTGAGGCTGGAAGCCCTGCTGGGCGTACTGGCTAGCCTTTTGGGCCAGGGCCGCCTTGGCTTGCTGATTTCCGCCCATTCCTTGCATTCCCGGGACGCCACCGCCCATACCGGCTCGGAAGCCGGCCTGGAAGGGGTTGCCCCCGCCGCCGGCCGCGCCGACGCCACCCACTCCGGGCATTCCGGGCATGCCACCCTGCATACCGGGGAAGCCGCCCTGCTGTTGGCCCATACCGCCCTGCAGGCACTGAGCCGCCAGAGCTTGCAATTCGCCGTCGGGACCACCCTGACCGAGGCCGTTTGCACCTTGAGCATTTTGCATCGGCTGCGCGGCCTGAGGAGCTTGGGCTCCCTTGTCACAGCCGCCGCCTTTGTCGCCGCCGCCGCCGCAACAGCCACCGCTGCTCTGGGGCTGCTGCTGCTGCTGCTGATTCTTCATCTCGGCCAACTGCTTTTCCAAGTTGCTGATTTTGTCGTCAAGGGCCTTGGTGTCTTTATCTTCGACCTTATCCTTGTCGTCGCGCACGTCTCCGGGTTTGCGGCCGTCGCGGGTTTCGCGGCCCTCGCGGGTTTCGCGGCCTTCACGGCCTTCACGGGTTTCGCGGCCCTCACGACTGCGGCGACCCTCGCGATTCTCACGAGCTTCGTCGGAGGCCCGGAATCCGTCGCCCGGTTTTTTGACCTCGTTGTTCGGCTTGTTGGCGGGCTTGGAGGCGGGCTTGGCGGCCGGCTTAGAGGCGGGCTTGGAGGTCTGCTTGACGCTGCTGGAGGTGGAATTCTTTACGGTCGACATATGAGTTGCTCTCCTTCATCTTGAAGCGGCCCGCCGAACTCTGTCGGTCTTTCTCGCCTGCTTCCCTTGACCTCACTATAGCCGCCGGCTTTGAAGGAACGTTTACCGGCGTGCAACATCTTTGGGGTCTCTTTTATCCCGAGTTTAACTCTTGTTTGTAGTAAAACACCCTCTTTCACTCTCCTGGACCCGGAGATGGAACTTTCGGGAGCTTTCCAATGAACAATGGGTGAAATCGGAGTGTTGTGGCGTTAACGGAATCGGGAAATTCTGTTACATCTTGGCAATCTTTGCCGGAATCGGGAGTACTTTGGTAGAGATCGCCCCGCTATCTTGGCCTTAGCAGCAATGAAAGGCGAGATAAATCGATGACGATTCAGGGTAGCTTACAGTTCTTCCAGAGTTTCCAGAGCAGTTTCTCAGCGCGGGTGCAGCACGGCCAGCCCCAATACGGTCAGGCCCCGATGCAGGCATGCCAGCAGAATCCCTGGACCCAGCTGGCTCAGAGGTGCCAGTGTCAGGACTACAATCAGCAACTCGGGTCCTTGTGGGCTTCCGTGATGCGACCAGAAGGACCGTCACTGAGCCAGCCTCAGGAGATGGGCCGCAATCAGAGCACCCAGGTGGGCGCTCACACGATGCAGGTGGACGGACAGGGCAACATCGCGGTGAATACCGCTCCCACTCAGGTGGCCATGGGCGGTAGCTGCGGTAATGCCGCTTTTGCCGCCAATTTCAGCAAGCAAGATGCGCCTCTGAAGTTCTCTAACGGCACGGTGGAACTCCCCAACGGTGAGAAGCGGCCCTACGGAAACACGGGAATTATCGTGGTCATGGCCGACGGGCGCCAGTTCGCCGCCGGCCGCAACTCCAAGGATTCCAAAGAAAACATTCGCTATGTTGCGGCCGACAAGGGTCAAGAAATCCCGGTCAGCCCGCCCGGCAATACCACCGTGCTCTATCTGGATGAGGGGGGTAACGTGGCCCGCCAGGAAACTCGCTAGTCTGGTTCAGGCAAGAGAATCTTGTCGGCAAGGCGAACGCCAGCGCTTATGAGACCTACGCCTGAAGAACGAGAACGCTACCACGAGTTGGCTACCGAAGTGTTGGAGCGACTCGAACGCACCGGGCACAGCGAATTAATCTTGCGCATGCTGTGCTCGGTGCTGCGTCAAAGCGAAGATGGCCGTTATGCCGATTTGAAGCTGGTGGCGGCTGCTCTAGAGGAGATGGAGCGGGCCTTCGATGTGCTGGAAATCTACTCCGATGCTCGCAAGGTGGCCATCTTCGGGTCGGCCAGGTGTCCGCGTGACGGTGCCATTTATCAACAGGCCCGGGAGTTGGCGGCGCGCATCGTAGAGCGCGATTTTATGGTGATTACGGGCGCCGGACCCGGCGTCATGGCGGCCGGCAATGAGGGGGCGGGGCGCGAGCGCTCCTTTGGCATGAACATTACCTTGCCTTTCGAGACGGAAGCCAACGAGTTCATCAACCACGATTTTAAGCTGCTCGAATTTAAGTACTTCTTCACCCGCAAACTCGCCTTCGTCAAAGATAGTCACGCTGTGGTGCTTTGCCCGGGCGGGTTCGGCACCATGGATGAGGGTTTCGAGGTGCTGACTCTCGTTCAGACCGGCAAAGCTCAGTTGATGCCAATTGTTTGCCTGCATCCCGAAGGCAGCGGTTTCTGGGACGACTGGGATGCCTGGGTGAAGAACACTCTTATACCTCACGGCATGATTTCTCCTGACGACCTGTCTCTCTATAAGGTGACCACCAGCGTAGAGGAAGCTTGTGAGGAAATTTCTAACTTTTACAGACGGTATCATTCCATGCGCTACCACGAGGGTGCGCTACTGCTGCGCCTCAACTCGGAGATCAGTCAGCAGGAAGTGGACGAGTTGAACGCTTCCTTCGGAGATATCTTGACTCGCGGACAGATTGAGCGTGTGGCGGCGCCGGACGAGGAAACCTTCGACCGCCATCTGGCGCCGGCTCCCCACCTGCGGCTTCAGTATCGCTTCGGGCGAAGCGGGCGTTTACGCCAACTGATCAATGCCATCAACGCCAAACCGGTGCCCTCCCACCAGCGTCCGCCGGAACGGGGCGAAGGCGGCCGTTTGCCGGTGGAAACCGACCCCGGTCTGCAACACCAGTAATCCAGTACTCCCGAGTCCTTACAGACGGCTCGCGACCGCAAGCTTCTACCGTCCTATAATAGGGGCACACTACAGGTAGGAGAACAATGACTATGAATTGGGATATCGTAAAGGGCAAATGGGCGCAGTTCAAGGGCGAGGCCCGCAAGCAGTGGGGCAACCTCACCGATGACGACTGGGATCAGTTCAACGGTGACCGCGAGAAGCTCTCGGGTAAGCTCCAGGAGAGCTACGGCTGGGCTAAGCAGGATGCTGAAACCCACATCGATGAGTTCTTCCGCCCCCGCACCCAGGTCTAGTAGCTGACGAAGCCCCCAAATCCGGGGGCTTTTTCGTGTCCGCGTGTCTGCGCTATAGGGAAGATCCTGGGCAAAGCGAAGCGCCCACTTCGCGAAGGAGATTTTCTGATGACACGCTTTTGGTTACCCCCCCTGATGCTGGTTGGCCTGGTTTGCCAGGCGACAGCCATTCCCGGTCCGGTGGTGCAAGCTCTGATTCTCCCTTTGGAGACCACCGGAACTTACGGATCGGAGGATGATGTTAAACTCACCAAAGACCTCCAGACGCGCCTACAGCAATTGGCGCCCCAAATGCAGATTCAGGTGGCGCAGCCGGGTGAGCTAAGCGTGACCCAATACAAAACCGGCCAGGACCGTCCCCCCACTGCTTCGGAGGCGGAAGAGTTGGCCCGCAACTATAAGACCAAGGTCATCTGTTGGGTGGATGTCAACTTCAATCCGAGCTTCCAGGCCGATACCAACACCCTGGCCATGGCCGGTGCCGCCCGTTTTTGGGTCTATAATAGCGAACTGCATCGCGTCACCATCGACCAGCCACTGTCGTTGGTACGCACCGGCGTGGTCAAGGATGTGGGGGCAGCGGAGGCGTCGCACGCCCTGGCATCGCAGCTGATCAATGGCTGCATCAGCGACCTGGGAATGCAGATTTTTTCGATCGCTTCCCAGCGAGCTAAGCAAACCCAGCAGCGGGTCACAAGCTGGGCGCCGGATACCACGCCCCCCAGGCCGGCCGCCTCCCCCAATTACACCGCCATGCTCAAGGCCGTGAAAGATTATCAGCGGGCCGTTCGCGATCAGAACTACATCGATCAGAGCACAGTGGAGCGTAACTTGTATTATCTGTGGGTTGCGCTGAAGGGCGATGAGCAACGCCAGATCGAGCATGATTACCCCGGCATTGCCCAGATGATGACCGCTCCCCCCGCTTACGGCGGAGGCTACTGGCCCTATTCTTATCCGCCGGTCTACAATCGGTGAGCGTGCAGGCAAAGTGGGAGCGGCTACTCAGCCAGCTTCCCCGGGCGGGTTCCGCCGAATTCTGGCGGGGCCTCAACCGGGACCTGAGCATCAGCGACCACCCCTTCCAGGTTCCGCATCCCGCCCCGCAGCCGTCTCCGGCGCTGCTCGAGGAATACCGCCAACAGATGGAAGAGGAAGCCTATTTTCAGACCGAGCCCACGTTATCGGCCGAGATGCTGGCTTCCATGCGCACCGCCATCGAAGGTGTGAGGGAAGCAGGCCTGCCGGCCGTGTTCGCTTTTGTCTACGATATCTTTTATCAAGGGCTCACCCACTTCGATGCCGCCTTTGCCTCTGTTTTAGGTGAAAGCTATCGTCTGGTTCCGAATCTCGCCGTCTATTACATCGAAGCCAGCGACCAGGGCAAGGGATTCGCACCACATCGCGACGCCGAATATCTCGATGCCGTGGATGAACAGGGAATGCCCACGGTCATGACCGTCTGGATCACCATCACCGAAGCCTCACCCCTGAACTCTTGCCTCTACATCGTGCCCAAGCATCGTGATCCTCAGTATGCCGACTCCATTCAGGATCTGTCGGTCAGTGCCGACGCTTTTGCCTGGGAGGACGTGCGCGCTCTGCCCACGCCGCCGGGAGTGATGTCTTGTTGGAGCCAGTATTTGTTTCACTGGGGAAGCCGGGCCAGTCGGCGCGCGAAAGACCCGCGCATCACCTACGCCGTGTATCTGCAAAGCGCCAAGGTCGCTCCGGTGACGGACCAGACCGTGGCGGTGCCCGCCGCGTTGGGCTTTGAGGAGCGCCTCTCGATGATTTGCCGAAGCTTGCGTCACAACAATTACGCCACCTTCGCAAGCTGGGATCGCTCCGAGGAGCTATTGGCTTTTCTGGACCGCCACACCTTATAAGCGATTTTCCTAATATTTCGTGTTGGAGAATTTGACGGGAATTTCATAAGTCTGTTACAACTCGACTCTATAGTTTATCAGGCAGAGGCACGCCTCGAGGCGGCCCGCACGGTCCAAACACACACCCATACCAACCTGAGGAGCGATGAACCTTGCGTTTGCATTTCGTCTTTTAGTCCCTAGCTATCCCTGATCTGAATTCCCTTCCGATTTCATCTTTCAGGAGGATGGCTTTCATGAACCCTATTCAGAATAGTCCCATGCAGCCCACGCTGAACTCTCCGGGACCGGCCTCGCCCATGGCGGCGCACCAGGCAATTCCGGAGATTGTCGATACGGCCGACAAAGAAGAAGTCGGCCAGCTTACCAGCAATATCTCCGAATTGCGCCGGGCTCACCCCTGGCTCAATCCCGCTCAACTCGGCAATCTGATGCTCAACCAGACCGGCAACCAGGCCACTTACCACCAGGTTCAAGCCCTACGTCCCAGTTACCAAACCGGCCATTTCAACCGACTGGGCGGGGTTTAAGAGCAGACCCCTCAGTGCTTCTAGTTCTTCGGCTTTGCCAGGGACTAGAAGCACTTTTTCAATCTGGCGCCGTGCCACTTCCATCATCCCTTCTCGCTGATTCAAGCACAGAACCAGCGAGTGGGTGGATTTGTGCAGCCAACCGGGCTGGCGGCGACTCAGTTGATACTGCTCGATGGCTTCTTCCCAGCGTCCCAATCTACGGTAGCTTTCGCCGAGAGCGAAACGTAACTCGGGCGCTTGAGGAAAGGTGTGCACGAGGCGTAAGCATAAGCCTCTTGCTTCTTCGTATCGTCCGGCACGGAGGTCTTCCTCCAGCAGTCGGTCGGCCAGGGCCGGCGCGCAAGCGTCGCCGTCTTGAATCAGCAATTCCAGCAGAAATTCCATCGCCGGCCGGTATTGGGCGCAGCTTTCGGTCAAAAGAACGATGGCTTGCTCACGCTGGTCGGATTCGACCATTTCCACGGCCAGTCGCAACCGCCCGGCAGCCAGCCTTTCGGGCTGGCCGCACTCTTCCAACAGTTTTACCCACAGTCGAGTATGGCCCGACTCGCAGGCCATCAACTCCTCGCAAGTCACGCAGGCTTGCTGCCACTGTCCAGCCTGACATAACTGATCGAGCACCCGTTTCGCCTGCTCCAAGGCTTCCGCCGGCCGGCCCGAACGTTGAGCGGCACGCTGCACGCGACGTCGCACCGGCCACTGGCTTTCGTCCAGGGTTAGCAACTCGATGCCGGCCTGATAAGCTTCCTCCCAATTTTCCTGGGCAAAAGCCAGCTCGGCCAGAATGGCCAGATGATGACGAGAGATTTTTCCCTCGGTCCAGTCAACCAGGCGACGACGGGCGGCCAGGTGCTGCGGGTCCAGTTGCAGCAGCAACTGCACGGTTTCCAAAGCCTCGGTGTGCTCGCCGTGGCTGCGATAGAGCTCGGCCAGACCCAGGCAGGCCTCGGCGGCGGCGGCCGTTTCATTGTTCCAGATCAGGGCCTGGACCAAGCGGTGGCGCATATCCTCCGCCTCGCGGCCTGTGACCATCTCAACGACTTCGCGATAGAGCTCGATTGCTCGGTCACACATGCCCACCTTCAAGCAGGCTTCGGCCCATTCGGCACGGGACTGCCACCCCTGAGGATTCTTCCGGCACAGGCGCTCCCAGAAATCCAGTTCCTCGCTCAGCTTGCCGAAGCGGGCCGTGGTCCAGACCTGTCCCCAGTCCAGGTTGCCTGGGGGGCGCGCGCTGTGCAGACGCGTCAGCGGGTTCCAGTTCATCGGGCGCAGGGCCATCGCTTGCTCCAGCCAGGCACAACTGCCGTCCGAAATAAAGCCAATAAGCTCGCTTGTTTCCTCGGTCAGCCAGTCGTTGCTGCCCGACAAATCGGGCAGTTGGTCGACTGTCGCTTCCTCAGCGGTCAGCCAGTCGTCGCTGTCCGGCAGAGCTGCCAGTTGGTCGACTGTCGCTTCCTCAGCAGTCAACCAGTCATTGCTGCCGGGAAAGTCGGGCAGGTTGTCGGCCAGGCCCAGGCTTTGCATGAACAGAGGAGTTTCATCGACTGGAGCGGTTTTGACCAACACCGGTTTGGAAACGGGCAGTTTGGGAGGCAGCAGCGAACCCGGCAAAGGCTTGATCAACAACTTCTTGGCGGGCACTTCGCGACGCTTGAGCTTGCGCAGTTCGCCCGAAGGGGTTGAGGGAAGCGCCACCACGGGCGTTGCCTCCGGGAGCTCTAAGGCCAGGGGTTGGACCGGGGCGTCGAGAGTGGCCAGGTGGCTCACCGCTCCGGGGTGGTTGGGGGCCAGTGCGAGCAGGGTGCGCAGCGGGCGCACGGCTTTCTCCCGGTCTCCCCGGGCCAGGAACCCCTCGGCGGCCTGCAGGTAGTGCTGTACGGCCTCTGCCTGAAGTCCCTGACTTTGCAGGACCTGGGCCAGGTACTCCTGAGCCTCCCAACACTCGGGATTCAGGGAAAGGAGTCGCTGGAAGGCCAGGCAGGCGTCGCGTCCCTGACCTTTGCGCTGGCACACCTGGCCCAGCAGCATCAAGGCTTCCTCATGGTTTAAGGTCTGGCGCAGCACTCCGCGCAGCTCTTGCTCGGCTTCGCCGAGGCGTTCCAGTTCAAGGAAGAGCTTGCCTAGACGGAGCAGCACCGAGATATCGTTCGGATTGAGCACTTTCATGCGGCGCAGCGCGGCGCAGGCCCGCTCCAGTTCTCCCGCTTGCAGAAACCCCTCGGTGGCTTGAGCAAACAGGTTGAGCCCCTGGGTCAGGTGGCCTTCGGCTAAGTGCGTCTCGGCCGATTCTAGCATCAGGTCGAGGTTGTCCGGCTGACTGCGGCGTGCCCGCTCCAAAAGCTGAATGGCCTGTTGCCCGCGGCCCTGGTCCACGTAGAGGAGAGCGAGGTCCCGATAGGACCGGGCGGCCTGCTGGGTATCCTGACGTTGCTCGAAGAGGTGAATGCGCTGCAATCGGCCTTTCTCCGAATCCGGCTGGAGTTGCAAAACCAGCGTGGAGATTTGCAAGGCGCTTTCCGTGTCGCCCTGGGATTGAAGGATGTCGCTGAGGTGGAGGTAGGTCGAAACGGTGTCTTTCAAGCGGCCGCGCACTGCATAGGCGTCGGCCAGGCGCCGGCAGGTGACGCTATCCTTCGGATCTTCTTGAAGACTCTGCTCCAGGCCGGTTAAGGTGTCTTCCCAGTTGCTGCAAACCATCTGACGAACCTCCTCTATTTCACTTCTTCAGGTTAGTCCAGGGAGGGTTGCCGTCTCTGTAACTTTTTCCCGGAGGAGAATGGGGGAGCGGTTCCCGAATTTGCTCTTATGGCAGAGAATGAGGTCAGGGTTCCACGCGGTGCGCTGATTGGCATGGTGGGGCTGTTGGCCGCGAGCATGCTGGGCTTCGCCTACTTGCTTGGGAGCCAATCGGCTCCGAGCGCTCCACCGTCGAGCTCCGTGTCGGTGGAAACCACCCCCGAGGCGCCTTCTTCCTCGGTGCCCCTGCAAGTGGGAGCAGTGCCTCAGCAGCCGGCACCAGCCGCTGCGCCGGCACCTCCCGTCTACGTGCCGCCCCCGGCTCCTCAGGCTCCGCCCGCTTTGCCTGTGCCTGTCGCCGCGCCGCCTCCACCTCCCGCTCCGGTGGCTGCCCCTCCGCCAGCCCCGGTCCCGCCTCCGCCGCCCGCTCCGGTGGCGGTGACTCCAACGGAAGCAAGTCCGGGGGTGAAGACGTATTTCGCCAAGATCGACAAGATCATG
>JALHOV010000229.1:0-1723 GCA_022842865.1 Vulcanimicrobiota bacterium
ATATTCAAATGGGACCGTTGGAAAGTGGTCCGGTGGCGATTCGCGACAAACAATCCGACCGGTTCACCGTTTCCACCGTGACCGACGAGAAAGCGGGCAACACCCATCCCATCAACGGCAATCGCGAGTTCGGGTTCACCAAAAACGAGGACGGCTCGACCACCTTCTACACGCGCGCCGCCGATCGCCGTCAAGGCCCGGCCGGTCTAACCGGTGCTAACGAAGCGACTGCCTATTTCCAGAACGAGTGCTGGGAGAATTTCACCAAGGGCGTAGCCGACCAGATTACGGCCGACGGTGGCACCGTGCGGCCCAATTCTCGCACGGCCGAAACCTGGGATGCGGGCAGCCGCACTCGGACCGGCCCTCCACCCGCGCCGCCGAATTTCGGGCAGGTAGTTACCGCTCCTCTGACAAGTGTTGGGAAGGACTTGAAGCAAGGTGGGAGCGTGCTGGCCGGCGTCGGCGACGGGCTGGTTGGCGCCGGGACCAACAATCTTTTGAACGGAGTGGGCAACCTGGACCCACTGCAAGCAGCTCAAGGCGGCGGACAACTCGTCACCGGGGCGGTTGGGAGCTTGGGAGGCCGGGCCACGAAAGCATTTGGGGAGGGTTTGCAGAACGTCGGCACTGGAGGGAGAGTTCTTTGGAACGCCCGTCCCGCCTGGATGCGCTGATCCGCAACCGGTCAAAGTAGCCTCAGGTCAGGCTGCTTTAGATACCAGCCCGGCTGCTGATTTTCCGGTCAGGCCCGTAAGCATCCCTTCTTGGGCGACGAGCACTGGGCAGGGGATGAACCTGCGGGCGGATCCGGACGGGCTTGGCCCGCGCTCGCGCCTTGGTCAGCACGTGGGTGACCAGTTCCCCCCCCGAGTGATAAGCTTCGATGTCAGCATCTTCCTGCCAGGCAAATCCACTCACTGCTAGACTAAATCGGACGTAATCGCGGGCGTGACTGACCAGCATAGATTGGCCAATCTGTTTGACCGGCTCTCTTTTACTCAGCGCGTAAGAAAACACCCACAGCGAGCCTTCGCTCAAGACGCGCCGGACTTCAGTAAACCAGGCGCGGAGGTCCAGCACATATTCAGACAGGCCGGACGAAACTGCCGCCTGAAAGTGGTTGTTGCCGTAGACGAGTGGTTGGCAGCAATCGCCATTCTGTAGCTCTGCGTAAACGCCGTTTGGTACTTGTTCTAGCATTGATGGGCTCAAATCCAGGCCCACCAGGCTGGCTTGCAATCCTCTTTGGTGGAGTGCCTTGCCCAAGAGTCCGGTTCCACAGCCCAGGTCAAGAACTCGACCTTGCCCCGGCATTTCTTTTGCGCAGAAGTCAGCCATCAGAGCCGGTGTCCGGTAGCCCAGGCAAGTTAGCTTATCTTCGTAGCCTTGACTGAATGCCGAGTAGTCATGAAAAGCAAACTCGGACAGACTGCGCTGGGCTCCCTGGACGATGCAATGATTCATAAATTTATTATTACATAAACTTGTAAAATTCTTGCGATGCTGGAGAAACTGGCAGAAGGGGTCAACGGGCTGAGTCTTAACCTTCTCGGGCAGCCCAACGGGCACTCCTCGACGGATTCCCGGTACGACTCTAACTACGCCCGGACCACTAAGACAAGCGCCCGGGATTCTTGAAGCCGGCCTCAAAGTCGGCCCACTCTCGTCGCAGGGCCCCCAGAGCCTCGCTCAGTTCATGGGCCAAGGTCTTCTTGTTCGA